>JBBQLW010000164.1:0-3587 GCA_038328315.1 Actinomycetales bacterium | reverse complement strand
CGCCACTGCCTCGTGCACCAGCAAGGCTGGATCCTCGAAGGTCCACTCCTCGTCAGCTGTTCGCGCCGATCCACGAATCATCAACCAGTTCGAATCCCACGGATCGTCGATTATGTCGGGAAACTGGTACCCGATCGGGCTTAGGCTAACGAACCGTTCCATCTTGGCGTCTCGAATTTTCACGGCTGTAGCTTATTGATCCCTTCCAATGGATACGCCAGTGTTGCATGACATCCGCGAGCGACCCGCGCGCGGCTGCGCCACTTAAAGCATCGTCATCCGAGGATGTAGTGAGCGCAACGCCGGCGTTCTCACTTGAGTCAGTAGTGTCGGCTAGCCTTTCGTGAGCCGTATCAGCCCCGGGATCGAGGCCAACCCATCCTCGCCGAGATTGTCTAGCCTGATATAGACTTAATCTGTGAGGAAGGCAGACCTCGAGAAACGCATCAACGGTCTCGCAAAGTCTCGCGGCGTCGAGTGGATCTATCTGGGCGGCACCAAGCACGACAAGTACCGCCTAAACGGAACGGTCATCATGATCCCGCGGCATCGTGAGATTGGTGAAGCTCTGGCTGCGAAGATCCTCAAGGACTGCTACAAGGCGCTGGATCAAGGGGACAGTTAACGTGACTACTCAGAACGCAGAGCGGTACGACGTAACTGTGCGCCGGGACGGCCGCTTCTGGTACATCGATATCCCCGCACTCGACGGTGCAACTCAGGCGCGCACGCTGACCGAGGTCGACGAGATGGCTAAGGACTACATCACGTTGGCAACCGGAACTCCCGCAGACCGGATCGAGGTCGCTGTGACGATCGAACTCTCCGCCGACGTCCGAGCTCACCTAGCGGCGGCATCCGCCCTACGCGAGGAAGAGGCTCATGCGCGATCCCGGGCTGCGGAGGAGTCGCGGGCAGCAGCTCGAGCACTGAAGTCTCAAGGCCTGACAGTCCGTGAGGTGGGCGCGGCTCTTGGCATTTCGCACCAGCGAGCGCAGCAACTCGTCAGCGCCTGAGACGCTCGCTGCGCAGCAGTCGGCACTCGGCTCAGTCAACCAGAGCGTCCCTACAACACCGTTCTGCGTTTTCCTGCGGGAATGGCGGGAAGTCGACTGTGGGCCCGCCGGGGCTCGAACCCGGGACCAACGGATTAAAAGTCCGATGCTCTACCAACTGAGCTACAGGCCCTACCGTTCAAGCGTACCGTTGACTCGATGGCCGACGACTTCCACAAGCCGACCCAGTACTCGGGCGATAAGTTCGACGAGTACGAGGGTGGAGAAGACCCTGCGCAGATTCTCCGGGTCGCGCACGACACTGCGCACGCGCTCATCGGGCGGGCGCGAGCGAGCGACGACCCTGCGGTGCTCGAGCGGCTCGTGGCTTACACCGACACGCACGGCCTCGACGCGCTCGCCGAACTTTGGGCCCGATCAAGCCCGCGCAGCCTGCCGGGCGCGCTTTGGCGCATCTACCTCCTACGACTTGTCATCAGGCAGGATGCCGCTGGCACGGCCCTCGCCTTCCAGCGCGGCACCGAGGTGCTCACCACGATCGACCCGATGGTTGCCGGGGCACCGAATCCGACTGGGCCAGCGGAGATCACGGAGCTCGCAGACCAGATTCTGCGCGGACTGTTTCGAGGGGACTTCGCGATCGCTCTGGACCGCGCGGCCGCATTCTGTCGAATTCTCGCGGCAGGGTCGACGAGTCTCGCTGATGACGCAGACGCAACCGAGCCACAGCGAGCAACCGAGCTGACGGCGCGCGCCGCGCGCCTCGCGCAGACGGCGCACGAGTTCACTGTGTGTGCGCGACTGTACCGGGCCGGAAGTCTTGAGTAGTGGGCGGGGAGGTTTCGACAAGCCCGACCCGCTCAGCGGGCGCTGCTAAACTCGGCTGGCCGGGCCGCAGTAACCCCGGGCTCCACTAATAGCCGCTTCGAGCGGCCTTGCGCCGAGAGGCGTTCTGCGGCCCGGCATTAAAACTGCCAAACCGAGTTCCCTCCCTGCTCCGAAGAACCATGAAACGATTCGGCCCTGAGCGCCAAAGGCTGCGCCGTGACCGGCAAGCGCTGTGCAGCGAGGATGGGAACCTGCGATGCTTGAAAGTGTGCCGGGTGAATCTGACGTGAGCGCGAACGTCCAGGACAGCTCGCCAACCAGCCGACAGCAACGCCTTCTCGAGCGGGTATCGACCGGGGATCAGGCTGCCTTCTCGGAGCTCTATGACGAGGTTTCGCCGCGCGTGTTCGGTCTCGTCAAGCGACTGCTGGTCGACCACTCGCAGTCTGAAGAAGTGACTCAGGAGATTTTTCTTGAGATCTGGCAGTCGGCATCCCGTTTCGATCCGAATAAAGGGGGAGCGTCGACCTGGATTCTCACGATGGCTCACCGAAGGGCCGTCGACCGGGTTCGCGCTTCGCAGTCGTCCCGAGATCGCGACATCAGAATCGGCATTCGCGATCGGGATTCGGAGTACGATCACGTCTCAGAATCTGTCGAAGTGAAGTTCGAGCATGAAAGGGTGGAACGGGCAATGGAACGCTTGACAGAACTGCAGCGCCAAGCCATCACCCTCTCCTACTACGGCGGCTACACGAACAGCGAAGTCTCCGAGCTGCTCAGTGTGCCGATCGGCACAATCAAGACCCGTATCCGTGACGGAATGATCCGTCTGCGTGACGAGTTAGACGTGACGTCATGACCGCGGCGAAAGACTTCAGCACCCTCGCGGGCTCGTACGCGCTCAACGCGCTCGGGCCGCAGGAGCGCGCGGAGTTCGAGCAGCACTTGCGGGAGTCATCCCTGCAAGAAACCGAGCAGACCCGCAACGAAGTCACCGAGCTCAGCGACACCGCTGTGCTTCTGGGGCTCGCGGTCGCGCCCGTGACCCCATCGCCTGCGCTCAAAGACACCATCATGGCGAAGCTCGGTTCCACGCCGCAGTTGCCGCCGGGATCTGTTTCGTCAAACCAGTCGGCGGATGCCACGAGCCCCCGCCCACTCGATGATGCCGCTCCCAGCCCGGCCGAGCGCAAAGCCCGCGCCGCCTGGTTCTTGCGCCCCGTGACGGCGTTGGCGTGCGCCGCGGCCGCAGTGGCGCTCATCATCGGTGGTGGCGTGATCGTCAACAACTTCTCCGTCGACAGCTTCGAGCAAGCGCAGGCCGACCAACTCGCTGCCATCAATGCGGCGGATGACGCCCAGCGCCGGGTTTCACCGATCGAAGGCGGCGGCACGGCCACGCTCGTCTGGTCGAAGGAACTCGGCACGTCTGCGCTCGTCGTGGCAGGCATTGCATCATTGCCCGCCGATCGCAGCTACCAGCTCTGGTACATCGACGCCGGTGACGGCGTTGCTCGTCCAGCTGGCGTCTTCTCGACCGCCGCGACTGGCGTTGGCTCGCGCGTGCTCGACGGCTCGATGGGTGCGGGCGACGCGGTTGGCCTAACCGTCGAACCTGCCGGTGGCTCGGCAACTCCGACGACGACTCCCATCGTCGTCATCGAGAGCGCCTAGCACTCAGTCTCTCTGGCGGCGATCAGGCAAGTCCCGGTCGCAGCTCCGCTAGTTTTGCTGCGCTGC
>JBBQLW010000163.1:0-3716 GCA_038328315.1 Actinomycetales bacterium | reverse complement strand
TGGGCGAGCAAGGGGCAGGATGCCTGGACCACAGTCGCCGAACTCGCAGACGCTGGCATTCTTGTCGTTCCGGGCCCCTTCTACGGCGATTACGCAGCCCAGCACGTGCGCATTTCGCTCACGGCAACCGATGCTGCGGTTGCGGACGCTGTTGCTCGGCTCCGATTGCTCTCCTAGAAACCAGCGATCCGGGCGGTGGTCCGCTCCAAACCGCTGTGAGCATCCTCTAACTCTCCAGCGTTGCCTTTGGCGGCGATCACAGTGGTTCGGCGCTGCTTATAGGCTGTAGGGGTGAATGACGCCGCACCATCCCCCGAGGTTGCGACCCTGCATTTTCCGGGCGGATCTGCCGAGTTCCCGATCCTGCGTGGCACAGACGGCCACGACAGTATCGACATCTCGACCTTCATGAAGCAGACCGGCTTCACAGCCCTCGACCAAGGCTTCGTCAACACCGCTTCAACGCGCAGTGCGATCACCTACATCGATGGCGACGCCGGCATTCTGCGCTATCGGGGCTATGCGATCGAAGATGTTGCCAAGAACTCGACCTACCTCGAGGTGGCGTGGCTGCTGATCTACGGCGAACTTCCGAGCGCTGATCAACTCGCTGAGTTCGACGAGAAGATTCGTCGTCACACCCTCCTGCACGAAGACCTCCGCCGGTTCTTCGACGCCCTCCCGCACAACGCGCACCCCATGTCGGTGCTCTCGAGCGCGGTGTCTGCGCTGTCGACCTACTACGAAGACTCGCTCAATGTGCACGACCCGGTACAGGTCGAGATCTCAACGATTCGGCTGCTCGCGAAGCTGCCGATCATCGCGGCATACGCGCACAAGAAGTCACTCGGTCAGGCCCTGCTCTATCCAGACAACTCTTTGAGCTTCGTCGACAACTTTCTGAAACTCAACTTCGGCACGATGGCTGAGCCGTACGAAGTCAACCCGGTGCTGAGCCGTGCTCTTGACCGGCTGCTGATCCTGCACGAAGACCACGAGCAGAACGCTTCGACCTCAACCGTGCGACTTGTCGGCTCGACAGAGGCGAATATCTTCGCCTCGATTTCCGCGGGGATCAACGCGCTCTACGGCCCGCTGCACGGCGGTGCCAACGAGGCAGTGCTCAAGATGCTCGGCGAGATCAAGGCGTCTGGCGAGGGCGTCGAGAAATTCGTCGATCGCGTCAAGAACAAAGAGGACGGCATCCGGCTCATGGGCTTCGGCCACCGGGTGTACAAGAGCTTCGACCCCCGCGCCAGGCTGATCAAGGAGAGCGCGGACGAGGTGCTCGAGGCACTCGGGGTGCAGGATGATCTGCTCGACATCGCCAAAGAACTCGAGGCTGTGGCGCTCGCCGACGACTACTTCATCGAGCGCAAGCTCTATCCCAATGTCGACTTCTACACCGGCGTGATCTACAAGGCGATGGGATTCCCGGCTCGAATGTTCACCGTTCTCTTCGCGATCGGTCGACTCCCCGGCTGGATCGCGAACTGGCGCGAAATGAACGAGGATTCCCGCACCAAGATCGGCCGCCCGCAACAGTTGTACACCGGAGCAACCCACAGAGCCTGGCCAGAGCGCTAGCCAGAGCGCTAGCCAGAGCGATTGCCAGAGCGATTGCCAGAGCGCTAGCCCAGTTCGCGTACGCGCAACCGCGCGTCGCGGATGACGATTGACGCCGTTGTCGCCGCATCGAAACTGCACTGCAGTGCTAGCGTCAACTCCGGCAGATCGAAGTCGCCTTCTGCGGTCAATCGAACCCACTCGGCCGGCGCTGCAGAACGATCGAGGTCGTCGAAGAATGCGATTCTGGCAGTGGTGTCGACAACTCGACAGTGGAGCTCGCTGGCCGGTCCGGTCGGCGCGATGAGCACGTCCAGCCCGTAGTCGACGCGGTAACGACCGTCGGCGATGGTGAGGTTGACGATCGAGATCGATTCGCCTGCCGCGAAGCTTCGGGCAACAGTGAGATCGCGCCCGCCCTCTGTAGTCGTACATCCACTGACTGCCAGACACCCAGCGAGCATGAGCGCTGCGGGCCTCAGCCCGGAGGCGCCATCGCGGAGCATCGCCTAGGCGTGAAGCGCATCGTTGAGGCTCACACCCACGCCGGAGCGCTGCAAGACTTCGACCGCGCCAGTCACAGAATTTCGTCGGAACAAGAGGCCGGGCACTCCGCTGAGCTTGACCGCCTTGACGGTTTGCGGGGTCGGCGAACCGTCGGCAACGACAACCTTGGTTCCCGCCGTCACGTACAGCCCAGCTTCGACCACCGTGTCATCCCCAATGGCGATACCGATGCCCGAGTTCGCGCCAAGGAGCGCACGCTCTCCAATCGAGACGCGCTCAGTGCCACCACCGCTGAGCGTGCCCATGATGGATGCACCGCCGCCGATATCCGAACCGTCACCGACCA
This sequence comes from Actinomycetales bacterium, assembly GCA_038328315.1. GTDB lineage: Bacteria > Actinomycetota > Actinomycetes > Actinomycetales > Microbacteriaceae > Rhodoglobus. The sequence goes on along the minus strand of JBBQLW010000163.1, from coordinate 1,297 downwards.
CGACCCCCTGCGAAATCCGACCCTCGACCATCGAAGTGCCGAGGGTGCCGGCGTTGAAGTTCACGAAGCCTTCGTGCATGACCGTGGTGCCTGGCGCCAGATGAGCGCCGAGGCGAACGCGCGAGGCATCCGCAATTCGCACGCGGGCCGGCGTAACGTAGTCGAGCATCCGAGGGAACTTGTCGATCCCGGTTGCAGCGATTCCAGCCCGCTGGAGCGAGGGTCGGAGGCGTTCAAAATCGCCCGGATGTACCGGCCCGGCGTTGGTCCACACCACGATTGGCAGCTGAGAGAAGATGCCGTCGAGGTTGATGCTGTTTGGGCGAACGAGGAGATGACTCAGCAGGTGCAGCCGCAGATACGCGTCCGACGTGCTGGCTGGAGGGCTGTCGAGGTCGACCTCGACGGTGAGAAAGTCGATGTCGACATTGCGCCGAGCATCGCTGCCAACGAGCGCCTCGAACTCGGCGGGCGCGATGTGCGGATCCGCGCTGGACGGTCGGCCGCCGATGGCGGGGGAGGGGAACCAGGTATCGAGCACGGTGCCGTTTCGCGCGACCGTAGCCAGTCCATACCCCCATGCCGTACGTGAGCTCATGAGCCAAGCGTACTTTGGCCGCAAGTGTCCTTAAACTGGCACGGTGAAGAAACCCGGCGACGTGACTCAGACCGCAGCACCCGCGCTCGATCTTGACTCCGGCGTCGTAGAACTGACGCGAGCGCTCTGCGACATCGAGTCCGTCTCCGGAAATGAACGCGTCATTGCGGATGCGATCGAGGCCGCGCTCGCGCCGCTGCGGCACCTGAGCCTGACCCGCAACGGCGACGCGATCGTCGCACGAACGCAGCTCGGTCGCGAGCGGCGAGTGATCATTGCCGGTCACCTCGACACCGTGCCCATCAACAGCAATCTGCCGGTGCGCCGGGAACGCCGCGATGGCCGCGATTGGTTGGTGGGGCGCGGCACCGTCGACATGAAAGGGGGCGTCGCCGTCGCCCTCGGCTTGGCGGCCCAACTCACCGAGCCCAGCGTCGATGTGACTTGGATCTGGTACGACCACGAAGAGGTGCAGAGCGAGCTCAACGGGCTCGGGCGGCTTGCGCGCGAGCATCCGGAGCTGCTTGAAGCGGACTTCGCTATCCTCTGCGAACCGACAAGCGCAACCGTCGAGGGTGGATGCAACGGCACAGCCCGAATCGATGTGCGACTGCACGGGGTGCGCGCCCACTCTGCCCGCTCCTGGGTCGGACACAACGCCATCCACGACGCTGCGCCAGTGCTCGCGATCCTCGCTGC
>JBBQLW010000162.1:0-3735 GCA_038328315.1 Actinomycetales bacterium | reverse complement strand
CCGCCTGTACGAGTTTGCCAGGAACGGCCAGCTGCTCTTCCCGGCCATCAACGTCAACGACTCGGTCACGAAGTCGAAGTTCGACAATAAGTACGGTATTCGCCACTCCCTGCCAGACGGCCTCAACCGTGCAACCGATGTGCTCATCGGCGGCAAGGTCGTTTTCGTCGCCGGCTACGGCGATGTCGGCAAGGGCTGTGCCGAGGCCATGCGCGGCCAAGGCGCTCGCGTGATCGTCTCCGAGATCGACCCGATCTGTGCGCTGCAGGCCGCCATGGACGGCTACCAAGTCACCACGATCGAGAAGGTGCTCGGCGATATCGACATCTTCGTCAGTGCCACCGGCAACGAGAACGTCATTACGCTTACGCACCTCACCGGCATGAAGCACTTGGCGATCGTGGCGAACGTCGGTCACTTCGATAACGAAATCGACATGGCCGGCCTCGAGTCGCTCGCCGGCGCCGAGCGCATCGAAATCAAGCCGCAGGTCGATGAGTGGCGCCTGCCGAACGGGCGCAGCGTGCTCGTGCTGTCAGAGGGCCGCCTGATGAACCTTGGAAATGCCACCGGGCATCCCTCGTTCGTCATGAGCACTTCGTTCGCCAATCAGGTACTGGCTCAGATCGAGTTGTGGGTCGACGGCGACAAGTACACGACAGACGTGCACGTGCTGCCGAAGCACCTCGACGAGAAGGTGGCCCGTCTGCACCTGGATGCGCTCGGCGTCGTACTCACGGAGCTCACCCCCAAGCAGGCCGACTACCTCGGGCTCGACGCTCAGGGGCCGTACAAGGTCGACCACTACCGCTACTGATATCTGCCGACGGGTGGGGAGCAAAATTCCCCATTCCTGAAGCCGATTTGGTACCGTATGGTCTCAACAGCACGAACCCCTAGTGCGACCGGCTCTGTGAACGAGGCGCGATGAGACCTTTGGCTCCACTGACCATTCCGTTGGTCATCGGCTTGGTTGTGGTTGCCGCGCTCAGCGGCGCTGGGGCAGGCGTCATGGCGACCATTGCGTTCAACGGTGCGTCCCAATCTTCCGATTCTTCCGATCTCGTGGGTCCGACGGGTCCATCGGGTCCCGCTGGAGACACCGGGCGCGCGGGCGCAGCCGGGCTAGTGGGAGCGAAGGGAGTGGCGGGGACCTCGGGTGAGCGAGGCGCCGCGGGTGGTTCTGGGGCAGCGGGTGCGACTGGCCAGCCGGGTACAGCAGGGGCACCAGGGTCAACCGGGCCCGGCGGCCTCACTGGGCCTCAGGGTGGAGCAGGGCCGCAGGGTGGAGCTGGGCCTCTGGGAGGAGTGGGGCCTCAGGGCGTCGCCGGCGCTACCGGCGCTACTGGGCCGTCCGGAGCTCTCCCGATCGCGATCGGGAATACCGATGCTGGCCTAACATACGGCGATCGCAGTCGGATCTCTTTCGATGAGACGCAGGGGACGCCCTGGGTCGACTTCACCCTAGGTGGTGGACAAATCGCGATCCGCGAATCCGGCATCTACCGCGTCGGAGTGACGGGGTACGTCGGTGAGGAGAGTAGTACAGTCTTCGGCGATGGCTACATCGAGCTGAATCATTCTGATGGGGTCAATCAGTATGTCTTCGCACGCTCGGAACTGGTACGGTTGCCCTCCGCTGGTTCTGGTGTTAAGACGAAGGTGAGTGCCACGGGACTCGTTTTGATCGGAGGCCAGGTTACGGGGCCGCTGACTGTCACCTTCCAGGTGGCGAATACTGCATTTTTCGAAGCCCTTGATCCGTTCACGATTGTGATCGAGAAGCTGAGCTAGGACGTTTCATCGCACGGCTCATGCGAGTTAGGATCGCTGGCGTGACGGCTCAACCGCGGTCGGGGAAGCCGCGCGGCATGCCGTGCAGCACCGGTTCAAGCCGGTCGAGGCCGTCGCGTTCAATGGCGAGCGCCGCACTCTCGCGCTCTCGCCGCATAGCTGAGGTGGCCGCAAGAAAGAGTTCCGGATCGGCATCCGGCACTGGAGAAACGTAGACGGAAACCTCGTTCGCGAGTTCGGTGGCGAGGCGCTGGCGCGATACTGGCGTGAAGCCAGCGGCCTGGGACAGAAATTGGGCGACGCGGCGCGCGAGTCGATCGGGCATGCGAGCAACATCGGCTGTTCTTGACCACTCGACCAGTTCGTCTGGCACGCCGAAGATCGGGGTCGGCAGGCGTGAGATCCGTTCGTACTGGCTGTAGGTGCCTGCCAGCAGGTCGCCGAGACGCTTGGCCCTGCCGTTGAGCAGCCCGACCGTCGCTGCCATCCCCCCGAGGGTTATATAGATCTCGAACACCCCGGTGAGTGCGCGGATGAACGCGTGGCGAAATCCGATGGCGCCGCCGTCATCCCGTACGATTCTGGCGCCGACCGCGAGTTTTCCGAGTGACTTGCCGTGAGTGATCGTCTCTACCGCCACCGGAAGAACCACAACACAGAGCACGAGTGCAGACACCCCAATAGCGGTCGTGACGGCCTCGTCGAGGCCGAGGCGCACCGCGAGGTCGATGAGGATGAGCACCATGACGATGTATGCGCCGAAGTACAGCACGAAGTCGATGATTGCCCCTGCTGCTCGCAGTACAAAACTCGCGGCGCGAAGGTCGAGGGCAACAGCCTCACCGGTGATGAGTTGGTTGCCGCCGTCGTCGTGGGCGACAACGCCGATGGAGGTCGACATGAATATCATTGTAGAGAGATGGACCTTGACGCATACTCTGCCGCGCATCGCGATGAATGGGACCGCCTTGCCGCGCTCGGTGCGAAACGACAGTTCACCGGTGCCGAGTCCGACGAGTTGATCGAGCGGTACCAATCCGGGGCTGGTCAACTGTCCGCGATGGCGACAACTGCTGGCGCCTCACTACCGGGCGATCGGCTGTCGCTGTGGCTGAGTCGGGCCAGGTTGCGATTCACCGGCGCATCGAGCAACGTGCTGAGTCAGCTCCCGCGCTTCTTTGTGGCGCAACTACCGGCGGCGCTGTTTCGGGTGCGGTGGTTGAGCCTCGCGGTCGCGGCAGCAACGATACTGGTCGCAGTGCTCTACGGCTGGTGGGCGACAGCGAACCCCGCCGTACTAGCCAGCCTCGGCTCAACCGAAGACTTGCAGCGCTATGCCCGCGAAGACTTCGTGAACTACTACTCAGAAAACCCCGGCACCTCGTTCACCAGCTTCGTCTGGACCAACAACGCCTGGCTCGCTGCGCAGTGCATTGCGTTCGGGATCGTCGGGCTCTATGCGCCGTACCTGCTGTTCACGAACGCGCAACAATTAGGGCTCACAGGCGCGATCATGCTCGAGTACGACCGTCTCGACGTGTTCTTTCTCTACATCGCACCGCACGGCCAGCTTGAGCTCTACGCGATCTTCGTGGCCGGGGCAACCGGCATGCGAATCTTCTGGGCGTGGATCGCACCGGGCCCGAGAACCCGTGCCCAGTCGCTCGCGGAGGAGGGCCGGGCGCTGTTTACCATCGTGATCGGGCTCATCCTCGCCCTGCTCGTTTCCGGCCTCATCGAGGGCTTTATAACCCGTCAGGACTGGCCGTGGCCGATCAAGATCGGTATCGGCACGATTGCGCTCGCGGGGTTCCTTGTCTACCAGTGGGTGGTCGGGCGTCGTGCAACTCAGGCTGGCGAAACTGGTGACCTCGACGAGTTTGAGGCCGGTGCCAGACAGCTTGTTGCTGGCTGACACCGATCACGCGGCGGAGGTGGCTG
>JBBQLW010000161.1:0-3740 GCA_038328315.1 Actinomycetales bacterium | reverse complement strand
CAGGCGGGGCCGATGTTCGGGTTGTGCAGGAATTGCTTGGCCATGCTTCGGTCGCAACCACCCAGATCTACACGCTGGTGACGGCCGATTCGCTGCGTGACATGTACACGACGGCGCACCCGAGAGCGCGCTGAACGCGGGCTAAACCTTCAGGCTGAGGTCGAGGTGAGCACGGTGGCCGGACGCGTGTGCTGCGGCCGCTGCCGAGACCGCCGCGTACACTTTTTTGCATGACGGCTCCACTGGACGACTCGGCCCTGCTCCCGGGCTTCGAGACCCAGTCGCTCGGGCCGACTGGCCGGCCGGTCACCGTGTTTCCTGAGCCAGTTTCGTTGCGTGGCCACGGACCGGCGCGCATCATTGCACTCTGCAACCAGAAGGGCGGAGTCGGCAAGACCACCACCACGATCAATCTTGGCGCTGCGTTGGCCGAGTACGGCCGCCGAGTGCTCGCCGTCGACTTTGATCCGCAGGGAGCGCTATCAGCAGGTCTTGGCGTGCCGACCCACGATGTCGCAACGATATACGATCTGCTGCTCGGCAGCGTGAAAAACCCGGCCGAGGCGATCATCCAGACCGGGTTTCGCAACCTTGACGTGATCCCGGCCAACATCGACCTCTCTGCCGCCGAGGTGCATCTGGTCAACGAGGTCGCGCGCGAAACGATTCTCGCTCGAGTACTCAAGAAGGTCAGCGATCAGTACGACGTGATCCTCATCGACTGCCAGCCCTCCCTCGGGCTGCTGACGGTCAACGCGCTGACGGCCGCGCACGGCGTGCTCATTCCGCTCGAGTGCGAGTTCTTCGCGCTCCGCGGGGTGGCGTTGCTCGTCGAGACGATCGACAAGGTGCGCGACCGGCTGAACCCGGCCATCGAGCTCGACGGTATTCTTGCCACCATGTATGACTCGCGCACTCTGCACTCACGCGAGGTGCTCGAGCGCGTCGTCGAGACCTTCGGCCCGAGTGTTTTCGAGACCGTCATCGGCCGAACCGTGAAGTTCCCGGATGCCAGCGTCGCTGGCGCGCCCATCACGAGCTTCGCGCCGGAGCACTCCGCCGCCGAGGCGTATCGCCAACTCGCGAGGGAACTGATTCACCGTGGTGCCGTCGCGTAGCGCGGTGCGCGTTGCGAATCAGCAGGATACCGCGGACCGCGACTCGCCAGACCTGACCTCCGCCGGGCCCGGTTTCTCGGTGTCGCTCAGCAACTTCAACGGTCCATTCGATCTGCTGCTCTCCCTCATCGCCAAGCACGAACTGGACATCACCGAGGTCTCGCTCTCCACGATCACCGACGAGTTCATTTCCTATCTCAGGGGGCTCGACGCAGCCGAGGAGCTCGATGAGGCGAGCGAGTTTCTCGTCGTCGCTGCGACCCTGCTTGATCTCAAGGTTGCCGGACTGTTGCCGCAGGGCGAGCTCGTGGATGCCGAGGATGTCGCCCTGCTTGAGGCCCGCGACCTGTTGTTCGCGCGGCTCCTGCAGTATCGAGCATTCAAGGAAGCAGCGTTCTGGTTCTCCACCGGGCTTAACGCCGAGTCGCAGCGACACTCCAGAACGGTTCGGCTCGAGGAAAAGTACCGCAGGCAGACGCCCGAGCTTGTCTGGACGCTCACCCTCGAGGACTTCGCAGCACTCGCCGCGATTGCTCTCGCGCCACGCGAGATTCCGACGGTCGGGCTCGACCACTTGCACGCCCCGCTCGTGAGCATTCGAGAGCAGGCCGCCTACGTCGTCGCGCTCTTGCGCCGCGGCGAGTCACTGACGTTCCGCCAGCTCATCGCCGGCTCTGACGCGAGAGGCGTTATCGTTGCGAGGTTCCTTGCGGTTCTCGAGCTCTATCGCGGCGATGCCGTCGCGTTCGAACAGCTCGAGCCGCTCGGCGAGCTCACGATCAGGTGGACCGCGGAGCATTGGACCGACGAAACCCTTTCGAGCCTGGGAGCAGAGTATGGCGCCTGACAGAGCCGTTACCGTTGAGGTCGCAGCGATCGGCCCGGAAGGTAACGAGAGGGCAGGGCTCGACATCGAGCGTGCGCTCGAGGCCATTCTCATGGTCGCTGATGAACCGCAGAGCCTAATCTCGCTTGCGACTGCGCTCGGGGTCCCGGTCGCAGCGGTTCGACAGTCAATCGAGCGACTTGTCGCCGATTTCGATGGCGAGACCACGGGCATCCGTCGTGGGTTCGAGCTTCGCGAGGTCGGTGGCGGATGGCGCATCTACGTTCGCGGGGAGTTTGACGACGCCGTGCGCGACTTCGTGCTGACCCAGAACCCGAGCCGCCTTAGCCAAGCGGCGCTCGAAACGCTCGCTGTCATCGCATACAAGCAGCCAATTTCGCGCGGTGCGATCGCCTCGATTCGCGCCGTCAACGTCGACTCCGTCGTGCGCACCCTGCTCGGTCGGGGCCTCGTCACCGAGGCCTTCACCGACAGCGAGACCGGGGCCATCCACTACGAGACAACCGAGCTGCTGCTCGTGCAACTCGGTATCAACTCACTCGACGAGCTTCCTCCGGTGTCGCCACTCCTCGCCGACGGGTCTGGAGGCTTTGATGAATTCCGGTAACGAGGAGGGCGAGCGACTGCAGAAGGTGATGGCGGCCGCCGGCGTGGCATCCCGTCGGGTGTCAGAAAACATGATCGCTGCAGGTCGAGTCACTGTGAACGGCGAGCCGGTAACGGAGCCCGGTCGTCGAGTGCTCGCGACCGATCTGGTCTCTGTCGACGGGGTTGCCGTGCAACTCGACGTGAGCAAGCGGTACATCATGCTCAACAAGCCGGTCGGGGTCGTCAGCTCGCTCGCCGACGAGAACGGCCGACCAGACTTGCGCCAGTTCACGAAGGACTACGACGAGCGCATGTACAACGTCGGGCGGCTCGATGCGCAAACCTCTGGACTGCTCGTACTGACCAACGACGGTGAGCTGGCGCACGTGCTGGCCCACCCGTCGTTCGGCGTGTCCAAGACGTACATTGCGAAGGTCTCCGGTGTCGTCAGCGGGCAAACCGTCTCGAAGCTCACGAAGGGCATCGAGCTTGACGATGGCCCGATTGCCGCTGACCGCGCGCGGGCGCTCGGTGCGGCATCCGCCGGCGCGACCCTGGTTGAGCTGACGCTGCACTCCGGCCGCAACCGCATCGTTCGACGCATGATGGATGCGGTCGGGCACCCGGTCATCGACCTCGTGCGACGGCAGTTCGGGCCGCTGCATCTCGGCAGCTTGGCCGTTGGTGGTATGCGCGATCTCACGTCGGTCGAACTCGGCGAGTTGTTGACGATCGTGCGGGATGCTGCGGGCACGGCAGATATTCGATCAACGGATACCGTCGATGGCTGACGGGCAAGCTCGCCTGCGCGGGCCCGTGCGCATCGTCGGGGCTGGACTCCTCGGCGCAAGCCTCGGGCTTGCGCTGCGCGCTCGCAACATCGACGTGATTCTCGCCGACGCTTCGCCCGCCACGCTCGCGCTCGCCATCGATTACGGCGCCGGCCGCTTGGCCGAGCCGGGGGACACGCCCGAACTCATCGTGGTGTGCGTGCCGCCGGATGTGACGGCGGTGACAGTAGCTGCTGAGCTTGCGAATTACCCGGAGGCGCTCGTCACCGACGTTGCGAGTGTCAAGCTGGCACCGCTCGCGGAATTGCGCGCCATGGGCGCCGACCTCACCCGCTACATTGGCTCGCATCCGATGGCAGGTCGTGAACGCGGCGGGGCGGTTGCTGCGCGCGCCGA
>JBBQLW010000160.1:0-3750 GCA_038328315.1 Actinomycetales bacterium | reverse complement strand
GCAGTCTCGGTTGCGAGTGCGCCGATGATTCGCAGCACCGTCGGCATATCATCGGCTGCGTCTAGCATGCTTGCAGGAGCGAACTCGGTGATGCCGGCGCCCACGAGCGGGAACCGGGTGAGCAGCGCCTTGATCGAGGCGATGAGCACCTCGGCTCGCAACCCGAACGGCTCCGGAAAGCCGACCTGGGTCATGTCAGCCGGGTCGAGCACATCAAGGTCGATGTGCAGGTAGACGGATGCCGCACCGCTCGCCTCGACGGCTGCAACCAGTGATTCCGGCGTGAGTTCGTCGACGCGCAGATTACGGATGCCTGCCGCCGTTGCGAACTCCTCCTCCGCAGCATCCGACGCTCGAACGCCGACGAGGATCACGCGATCAGCGTTCACTGGCGTTGAGGGCACCAACGGGGCAGGTCCGTCGCCAAGGATTGTGCGCAGCACCATGCCGTGAAAGGCGTTGCTCGGACTCGACTCTGGTGTGTTGAGATCAGGGTGAGCGTCGAACCACACCAAGGCGAAATCGCGATCGCTCACGTGACCGACCGCGCCAACCTCAACGCCGCAATCCCCGCCGATTGTCACGACCGGCCCAGCGATCATGCTCAGCACCTCACTGAGCCTGTCGCGGATAAGGGTCAGCGCGCTCAGCCTGTGAACGCTTGTACCCTGCGAATCGCCAGCTTCGAGTGGCACGTCGATCGACTTGGTGAGCGCGCTCGGTAGGTCGCCCTGAATCGCAGCGGCGCCATCCATCAATCTCATGGCTCGAGCAGAGCCGGAGCCCTGCCATTGCGGAACAACGACGAAATGGTTGGTCATGTTCTCAGGCTACGACGCTGCGCCCCTCCACGCCTGCGCTACTCGCCAGTGGTCACGGCTTTCGGCGCGCCGCCCGACTTCAGTGACGCCAGGCGCGCATCGATCTCGACTTGCTTGTCGAGGTTCTCGAGGCTTTCGAACTGCGAATCGAGCGTGGATGCGGCGAGTTCTTGCTGCCCGAGGACCTTGGCCTCTTCACGCCGGATCTTGTCCTCGAACCGTCCGATCTCGCTCGTCGGGTCGAGAAGGTCAATGCTCTTGACAGCGTCGTGCACTTGCTGCTGGGCGTCTGCGGTCTTCGAACGCGCGACAAGTTCGTCGCGCTTCGAGGTCAGCTCGCCGAGTTTGCCGCGCATGCCGTCGAGGCCCTTCTTGAGCTGTTCGACAACAACCGTCTGCGAGGCAATCGTCGGCTCAACGACTTTCGCTTGGTTCTCTGATGCCATCTGCTTGCCAAGGGCGATCTTTGCGAGGTTGTCGAACTTGTCCGCGTCAGTCGTATTGCCACCGCCGCGCAGTTCGTCAGCTTTCGCACTGGCAGCAAGGGCCTTGCGACCCCAGTCCGCGGCCGCCGAAACATCCTCAGCGTGGTCTTGTTCGATGAGGCGGAGGTTACCGATCGTCTGAGCGACTGCGCTCTCGGCCTCGGCGATGCTGTTGGTGTAGTCGCGAACCAACTGGTCGAGCAGGAGTTGGGGGTCCTCTGCCTGATCGATGAGGGCGTTGATGTTCGCCTTCATGAGCTGAGTGATGCGGCCGAGAATTGACTGCTTTGCCATTTGGATTGCCTTTCGATTGTTGACGAATCTGCGCTGACTAGAACCTACCGCCGCTGCTGGTGCGTCCACCACTGCTGCGGCCACTGCTTCGACTCGTACTGCGTGAACTGCCACCGAATGAGCTGCTTCTGGTGCTGCGTGAGCTACCGGCGCCCGACGACGAACTCCTGCGAGACCCGCCGCTTGAGCCGAGCATTCCGCCGACAAGGCCTCCCAACAGGCCACCGAGAGCAGCTCCTTCGTTGCCGCGCGAGGATGAACTGCTGCCACCACCCTGAAGGCTCGAGAAGCTATTCGTGTCTGCCTCGGCGAGAGCGAAGGCCCCTTCAGCGAGATCGCGGGCCTGATGCGCTAAGGCGAGGGCACCGACCGGATCGCTCACAGCCCGCGCTTCGGCCTGAGCGAGGCGACGCTCCGCCTCGCTCACTCGCGTGCGCGCACTCTCACCGACGCCACCGCGCCGAGTCGAGATGTACTGCTTGGCGCTGAGCAGCTGCGCCTGCGCGGCGGCGATCGTGGCATCCAGTTGGCTCTTGGCTTTGGCGATCTTGGCTTGTTCGTCGCGAACATCAGCGAACACCGCGTCGAGCCCTGCGTTGGCTGCTGCGATTGCCGAGAGAGCTGCGATCGGGTCACCCGGGGACGTTGAAACGGTCCGCAGGGCTGTCGCAGCAGCAGCAATGGCTCCCGGTAACTCGGTTGCCGACGCGTCCTCAGCGAGGGCGCGTGCCGCCGCAATGTCGCTCGTGGTGTCCGCAACAAGCGCCTCGAGCTTGGCGGATGCCTCGCCGAGACTCACACTGCGAGTTTCGACCGCTTCGCTCAACTCCATGACCTGCCCGATGCTGGCTTGGGCCGCCCGAAGCGCCACGGCGGCGTCGTTCAGCTTGGCGCCGGCGATTGCCGCCGCCGCGTTTTCGCGTGACGTCTCGGCAAAGACGAGCAATTTCTCGGCCTGAAGAACGTTGTCCTTCACTGGTGCTATCGCGCTCGCTGCGTAGGTTGCGGCAAGGGTCGCGAGCGTACCTGCCGTCGCGGCGACTCTCGCTCGAGCGGTATCGAGCTGGGTGCTCGTTGCGGCCAGCGCCTCCGGCGCGGTGCGTTCGAGCTCGCGAAGTCCGTCGAATGCGTCGGCCTGACTGTCGAGTTCGGCGTCGGCCGATTCGCACAATTGGATGATTTCGGTTGTCCACGCGCGCCGCTCTTGTTCAGAGTCGGGTTCGTGGTCGTCGAGCTTCTGTTTCAAAGCGAATGCTGCGCTCACCCGATCCTTGGCGGTCGCCAAGGCTTTGACGAATGGAGCGGTCGCCGCTTCGCCGAATTGGGCGACGGCGAATCCGAGTTCCTGTTCACTGGTCTTGATCGAATCATCCAGTTGCACGAGCAGGCTGCCTGCTCGCTGATCAAGCTGCTTTTGCGATAGCCCAGCGGGATCCGCGCCGGATGGCGTTGCGCCGGACGTTGTCGCACCGGAGCGACGACGCAGTCGCGAGTACACGAAGACTCCTGCTCCAACGACCGCGACGCCGCCAAGGATCGGCAGGATCGGGATGCCACCGCCCGAGTCGCTGATCGGAGTGATCGGGGTGGCCGGGTCATCTGGATTTGCCGGAGCTTCACCGCCGATAGCTGCGGCTTGGAATCCTTGAGCTGCCGCGATGGCGGCACCCGCCCAGTCGTCTTCACGCAAGCGCGGCTCGATGTCGTTGCCTTCGACTGCCGCGACTTGGGCGTCGGTCAGGGGAAAGTCTGGATCGATCGAGATCTCGTAGTTTCGTTCCTCTATCGCGACCGCAAGGAGCACATCATTGGCGCCGAGACTGTTCAGCACCGCTGTGTCGTTGGCCCAGTTGGTCGAGCTGGTGAAGTTGTCAACGTAGACAACGAAAAGCTGGATGCGTGAACTTTCGTAGAGATCGTCAAGGGCCGCGAGCACTCTAGCTTCGTCGCCATTGATCGCCCCGACGGTGTCGAGAATGTATGCACCATTGAGGTCGACGGGCGCCTCAGCCGCAGCCGAGGTTGGAAGCGCGAACACGAGCACAGCGCCAAACGCAGCGCCGCCGACCAGTGCACTCACTTTTCGGAGTTGAGCCCACCCGGTCATGAGTCCTCCAATATTTGAAGTTCGCGGCTTGGTCGATCTGCCC
>JBBQLW010000159.1:0-3794 GCA_038328315.1 Actinomycetales bacterium | reverse complement strand
CATGCTCGGCCCGGTCATCGGCTTCGTCCTTGAGGCGGCCTCCTTGCCGACCGTCTACGTCAGCGGCGACAACGCCTCCCTACCACTCGTCGAACAGATCGCCGATCGTTTTCCACACATCGAGATCGCGGTGCTGTTCGCTGGCGCGGCTCGCGTGCCGAGCATCCCGGCTGATCTGACGCTCAATTCAGCGGATGCCGCGGCCGCCGCTCGCATTCTTGGCGCCGCGCGTGTCGTCGGCCTGCACACCGAAGACTGGGCGCACTTCTCCGAAACTCGCGAGCAGCTCGAGGCCGCGTTCACCGGATCTGATGTGCTTGTGGCGACGCCGCGCGGTGTGACCGTCGAGCTCTGAATCGCTGATTGCCTAGGATGCGGCGCCCGGTACTCGGCGCCCGGTACTCGGCGCCCCGAACTCGGTGCCCCGTACTCGGCGCCCCATACTCGGCGACGGGTCAGAACGTCGCGGTCTCCGGGTCCGCGCCGACGCGCCGACCCTCATCGAGCCCATCGATGGCCGCGATCTCTTCGGTGCTGAGCTCGAAGCCGAAGACGTCGAAGTTCTCGGCCATGCGCTCGCGCGAATTCGACTTCGGAAAGACGATGAGTCCGTTCTGCAAGTGCCAACGAATGACCACTTGAGCCGGGGTTACACCGTGCGCGGCCGCGGCTGCCTGGATCGGCGCCATGCCGAACAGGTCGTACTTTCCTTGGCCGAGCGGGCCCCAAGATTCAACGTGAATGCCGTGCGAGGTTGCGAACCCGCGCAACTCGCGCTGCGAGAATGCCGGGTGCAATTCGATCTGGTCGATTGCCGGAACCGTGCTGCTCTCGGCGAGTACCCGCTCAAGGTGAGGCCGGTGAAAGTTGGACACCCCGATCGAGGTGGACTGACCCTTAGCCTTGATCTGCTCGAGCGCGAGCCAGCTCTCGACATAGCGATCCTGATCCGGGCGCGGCCAGTGGATCAGATACAGGTCAACGTGGTCGAGCCCGAGCTTGCCGAGGCTGAGATCCATCGCGTCGAATGCCGACTGGGTGCCGTGATCGCTGTTCCACAGTTTTGTCGTGATGTAGAGCTCATCACGCGGGATGCCGGATGCAGCGATCGCGCGCCCGACACCCTCTTCGTTCTTGTAAACGGCAGCCGTGTCGATGTGGCGGTAGCCCACCTCAAGGGCGTCTGACACGATGCGTTCGGCTTCGGTCGCCTCGACCAGAAACACCCCAAACCCCAGTTGGGGAATCGAGGCGCCGTCGTTGAGGGAGATGGTGGGAACAGTCATGCTTCCACCCTACGCCCAGCGCTCGCGCTTATGGAAACGCGGTGGCTGGACTACTCCGCGGCCTCAGGAACGTGCCGCTCGTCAGGCCCGATGTACTCGCTCAACGGACGAATCAGCGCGTTCGCCTCGAGTTGCTCCATGACGTGCGCTGTCCAGCCGGTGACCCGCGAGGCAACGAAGAGCGGTGTGAACATCTCGGTGTCGAAGCCGATCAGGTGATACGCCGGCCCACTCGGATAGTCGAGGTTCGGCAGGATGCCCTTGCGCTCGTTCATCGCCGTCTCGAGCGCATCGTAGAGCTCGCCAAGATCGGGTCGGTCGTACTCGACGATCAGCGAGTCGAGCGCTTGCTTCATGGTCGGCACCCGCGAGTCGCCGCTCTTGTACACCCGGTGCCCGAAGCCCATGATCTTGCGCTTGGCGAGAAGTGCGGCATCCAGCCAGGCTTCGGCCTGATCAGCCGAGCCGATCTCGTCGAAGGTGTGCATGACCGCTTCGTTTGCACCGCCGTGCAGCGGCCCTTTGAGCGCGCAGATCGCTGCGGTGACCGCAGAGTACAGATCGGCGAGGGTGGAGGTCACGACGCGAGCGGTGAAGGTGCTGGCGTTGAAGGTGTGCTCGGCGTAGAGAATCATCGAAACGTCGAAGGCGTTGACGACCACCAGATCTGGCACCTCGCCGAACGTCATGTGCAAAAAATTGGCCGAGTAACCCAGGTCGTCGCGCGGTTCGATCAGGTGCTCACCGCGGCGGCGACGCTGGTCATATGCGACGATCGACGGCAATTGCGCGAACAGGCTCACGGACTTGTTGAGGATCGCGCTGTGACCGGAGTCGGCTGCGTCGGGGTCCGATGCACCGAGCACGCTCACAGCTGTGCGAACGACATCCATCGGATGCGCCGTCAGCGGTAGTTCGTCGATCACGCGCTTGACGCGATCGTCCATGGCGCGCTGCATGCGTTCGAGCCGCTCGAAGCCTTCGAGTTGCTGCGGGGTCGGCAACTCCCCGTGCCACAGCAGGTACGCAACCTCTTCGAAGGTGCACCGGGTGGCGAGCTCCTGCACTGGATACCCGCGGTAGAGGAGCGAGTTCGTCTCCGGATTGACCTTCGAGATCGCGGTCGTGTCGGCCACGACACCCGCTAGCCCCTTCTTGATTTCGCTCATGCTCACACCTTGAAGTTGAAGACGGAGGTATCGAATGCGTTGTACGACTCGTAGTCGAGCAACTCGTACAGCCTCGCACGAGTCTGCATCGCTTCGACAGTCGAGGCCAGACTTCCCTGCGACAGCAGCGTGTCGAGCCCGCGCTCAGCGGCCCCCATCGCGAGGCGCAGCAGGCTCACCGGGTAGATGACGATGTTGATCCCAATGTCGGCCAGCTGCGTGGTCGTGAATAATGCACTCTTGCCGAACTCGGTCATGTTGGCGAGGATCGGCACGTCGACTGCGCCGCGCACCGCCTCGAACTCAGCCAGGTCGGCCATCGCTTCCGGGAAGATCGCGTCCGCGCCGGCATCCACGAGCGCTTTGGCGCGGTCGATCGCTGCTTGCAGGCCGTCAATTGCGCGGATGTCGGTGCGCGCCATGATTAGCAGGTTCGGGTCTCGCCTGGCATCCGCCGCTGCTCGAATGCGCTTGATCGCCGTGTCGGCATCAACGATCGCTTTGCCGTCGAGGTGGCCGCAGCGCTTCGGGTTGACCTGGTCTTCGATGTGGAGGCCTGCGACTCCGGCGTCCTCGAGGGTTTGCACGGTGCGCGCAACGTTCATCGGTTCGCCAAAGCCGGTGTCGGCGTCGACCAGAGAGGGCAGATCGGTCATTCGCGCGATCTGCTGCGCGCGAGTCGCCACTTCAGTGAGGGTCGTGAGCCCGATGTCTGGCAGTCCGAGGTCTGCGCTGATGACAGCGCCGGAGATGTAGACCCCGTCGAAGCCCTTGTCCTGAATGAGCTTGGCGCTGAGCGGGTTGAAGGCACCCGGCAGGCGCAGCAGCTCACCGCTGGCAAGGCGCTCGCGAAATCTGGCCCGTTTGTCGGCCGCGCTCGTCGTGGCGTACAACATCAGCCGCTCCGTCCTTCGTCGCTTACCTGAGGTGCCCGTTTGGCACAGTGCGCGGACGCACACACTGTGCCAACTGGGCACCTCACGGGGGTGGGGGTGGGCACTAGAAGATTCCGGGCGGGGTGGATGCCGCGAAACTGCCGTTCAGCGTGAGGCCAGCCAGTTCGTCGGCACTGAGCTCTGGCAGACGCTGCGCAACGTCGAGGAAGCGCTCGATCTCGCTCGGTGCAAGCACGTCAGCGGCCAGCGTGCGGAACTTCTCGACGTACTGCGCGCGCGCGAACGGTCGTGCGCCGAGCGGATGCGCGTCGGCAACGGCGATCTCGTCAACGATGCGCGAGCCGTCGGTGAGTTCGATTTCGACTCGACCGCCAAAGGCCTTCTCTGCGGGATCGAGCGAGTGGTAACGGCGCGTCCACTCGGCGTCTTCTTCCGTGGTTACG
>JBBQLW010000158.1:0-3876 GCA_038328315.1 Actinomycetales bacterium | reverse complement strand
TTCGCCATCGAGGATCACGCGCTTGCGCGAGATGTCGATGATGACGCCGCTCGCGCGCTTCGGGGCGGGTTCCTCGACCTGACGGTGCCTGGCGAGAGCGGCGGGATCCTGCAGGGCTAGGCGCACAACATCCACGTCCCGCCCGCCTGCGCCGATCGGCGCTAGCGCGACGGCCGCGTGGGTCTGAGCCGCGGGTGCATACTCGGCGATCACGGCCTTGAGCTTCTCGACAAGGGCACTGAGATCGGTGCCGGAATCGGTGGCTTTGGTCTCATCGAGACCGACGTAGAGCACGAAGCCGCGAGCTTCGGTGCCGTGAGGAACTGCTCGGAGCCTCGGTGCTGCGTTGGTGGATGGCGGGGTTGGGTGCGACGACTTGGACGAGCCGGCAGTGATCGGGGTGCGGTCAATCGATGCGATAGACATGGGAGTCGAAATCCTCAGTGTGGGGGTGAAGGGCCCCTGATGATGGGGTTGTGATCCTTCTGGGTCGAACTGGTCTTGCTTCAGCGTTGCGCCGTGATGATGGCGGAACGCCGGGAGTTTCGGTTCAGTTGCGAACGGAACTCGGCGAGGAGGAGCCGATTAGGCACACATTCGACAACACATGACATCGCGCATTGCGGGAGCTCCGGAGGAGGTCACAGCGTGGGCGCGAACGGTCATGTTGCAACTATCGGGCAAGAAGCGTGAATTCGCAAGCCGACTACACGGTGCCGTAGAGGCGATCGCCAGCATCCCCGAGGCCGGGAACGATGTAGCCGACCTCATTCAGCTTCTCGTCGAGGGCACCGAGCACGATTGTGACCTCTCGGCCAGCGGTCGCCGCCTTGACCGCGGCGAGCCCTTCTGGAGATCCAATCAGGCAGATGGCTGTCACATCCATCGCCCCACGGGTGAAGAGAAAGTCAATGGCCGCGTTGAGCGATCCGCCAGTGGCAAGCATCGGGTCCAGAATGAAGCATTGCCGGTTGGAGAGGTCGTCTGGCAGGCGCTCCGCGTATGTCGTCGGCTGGAGCGTTTCCTCGTCGCGCACCATGCCGAGAAACCCGACCTCCGCGGTCGGAATGAGCTTGACCATTCCGCTGAGCATGCCGAGCCCGGCACGCAGAATTGGCACGACGAGCGGCCGCGGGTCGCTGATGGCGAGCCCCCGCGTCTCGGCGACCGGCGTCGTGATGGTCACTTCGTGGGTGCGAACGTTGCGGGTCGCCTCGTATGCGAGCAGCGTCACAAGTTCCTCGGCAAGCGCGCGGAACGTCGGCGAAGGCGTGTTCTTGTCACGAAGCACGGTGAGCTTGTGGGTGATGAGGGGGTGATCGGCAACGTGTACTCGCATAGGCTCAATCTACTGTGGGGCCCCTATCGATGAGCACTGCCGAAGAGTGGATGTCGCTCGCCATCGCTGAGGCACGAGTGGCGCTCGCGAGCGGTGACGTGCCAGTTGCGGCGCTTGTTCTTGACGATACGGGTGTCGTAATCGGCGTCGGACGCAACGAGCGCGAGCTCACGGGTGACCCGACCGCCCACGCGGAAGTTGTCGCGATTCGGGCCGCCGCGGCATCCACTGGCTCATGGCACCTCGGAAACACGACGCTCGTCGTCACCCTAGAGCCGTGCACAATGTGCGCTGGCGCGATCCTGCAGGCGCGTATCCCGCGCGTGGTGTTCGGTGCTTGGGACGAAAAGGCCGGGGCGGCCGGCAGCGTGAACGACGTGCTGCGCGACCGGCGCCTGCCGCATCGCGTCGAGGTCATTGCAGGAGTACGCGAGGCCGAGTGCGCTGCGATGCTGCGCGAGTTCTTTGCCGGGATGCGGTAGTTCGAGCCCTCGACCGTCGGATGCCGCGGGGCACGCGCAACGGACGTGCGCTCGGTATCAGTCCGCGCCCTTGATGACGATCGTGTCGGTCGGGGGATTCGCGCTGTTCGGTTCAAGGGCTACCGCGGTATCAACGAGCACCGCTGGCTCGAGGTAGATCACCCGGGCCACCGGCACAGCCGCGCGGATCGAAGCCTCGACGGTGCTGATCGAGACAGCGACATCCGACATTCTGGCCTTGCTCGGGAAGACGAGTTTGGCGGCGACGAGGAGTTCGTCGGGCCCGAGGTAGAGCGTCTTCATGTGGATCAGGCCCTCGACGTCTGGATGCGCAGTGATAACTCCGCGGATCTTCTGGGCGTCTGCCGCGGTGGCACCTTCACCAACGAGCAGGCTCTTGGTCTCGATGCCAAGCACCACGGCGACGGCCACGAGGAGCACGCCAATCGCGAGGGTTCCAATCGCGTCCCACGCGGAGTTGCCCGTCAGGATCGTGAGGCCAACGCCGAGGAACGCAAAGGTAAGCCCGATCAGAGCCGCGAAATCCTCGAGCAGCACGACGGGCAGCTCTGGTGCCTTCGATCGCCGGATGAACGACACCCAGCTCTGGTTGCCGCGCACGAGGTTCGACTCCCGCATCGCAGTGCGGAGCGAGAACGACTCCAGCACGATGGCAATAGAAAGCACGACGATGGGCAACCAGACCGCTTCGAGTTCGTTGGGGTTTTGCAGCCTATTGATTCCCTCGTAGATCGAGAACATGCCTCCGACCGTGAACAGGATGATCGAAACGACGAACGCGTACACGTAGCGCTCTCGGCCATAGCCGAATGGATGCGAAGCGTCTGCCCTTTTTCGGGACCTGCGGCCGCCAAGCAACAGCAGCACTTGATTGCCGGTATCGGCCATTGAGTGCACACTTTCGGCGAGCATTGAGCTCGAACCGGAGAATACGAAGGCGATGAACTTCGTGATCGCGATGCCGAGGTTTGCCAGCAAGGCCGCGACGATCGCCTTGGTTCCGCCGGACGTACTCATAGTCGCAATCCTAGGATGAACGCATGACCACACTTCCTTCCGTCGCGATCATCGGTGCCGGTGCCATGGGCGGCGCGATCCTCGGCGGCCTGACGGCGCCCGGAGTGACGGTGACCGGTGGCATCCGCGTCACCAACCGCACCGAAGTCAAGGCAGCTCTCGTGCGACGGCCAGGTGTCCAATCATTCGCAGTCGAGACGTCTCCGGATGCGAACACTCGCGCCGTGAGCGGCGCTGCCATCGTCATCATCGGGGTCAAACCCGCGATGGTGCAGCACACCCTCGCCGAACTGGCCGATGCCCTGGCAGCGGATGCGCTCGTGATCAGCGTTGCCGCTGGCGTTACAACGGCCACCATGGAGGCCGTGGTGAGCCAAGCAGTGTTGCGCGCGATGCCAAACACGCCATCGTTGGTCGGAAAAGGGGTCACCGGCCTTGCGAACGGTTCGCATACCAGTGCCGAACAGTTCGAGCTCGGCCGTGCGGTGTTCCAGACGGTTGGCACAGTCGTTGAGGTGCCGGAGTCGCAGATCGACGCATTGAGCACCATCTCGGGCTCAGGCCCCGCTTATGTTTTTTACCTCATCGAGGAACTGACCCGCGCCGCTATCGAGCTCGGGTTCTCCGCTGCTCAAGCTCGCGAACTGGTGACCGGCACCTTCCTCGGCTCGGTCGAATTGCTCGCCGCGTCTGGCACCGACCCGGCCGAACTGCGCCGCCAAGTGACCAGCCCGAACGGAACCACGGAACGCGCGATTGCGGTGCTGGAATCCGCAGACCTCGCTGGCCTGTTCTCGCGGGCGACCGCGGCAGCACTAGCGCGAGCGAAGGAACTCTCGGCGCTCTGACTTTGGAGGGCGCTGACTTTTGAGCGCTCTAGCTCTGGAGCGCAGCGAACTTTTCGATCGCCGTCGACTGGCCGCTCACGATGATCAAGTCGTGATTCGATAGCAGGGTTTCGGGAGTTGCGTAGGTAAAATCTTTGCCGGGCGACTTGACGCCAACGACGGTGATTCC
>JBBQLW010000157.1:0-3998 GCA_038328315.1 Actinomycetales bacterium | reverse complement strand
GCGTTGGCGAGTCCTTCGTCGGCGCTTGCCGGAAGGTTTGCGAGCTGCCGACGTGCTTTCGCGGGAAGCTGCGGGTCGTGCCGCGCCATTGCCCCCCACGCTGCCCACAGCCCGAGCTCGCGACTGGGCATCGGCCACGCGGGGTGCGGGTCAAGGTAGGCGGCAACCCACTTCGCGACGAGTTCGTCCACCCGGTCAGCGGCCGGCGGGAGTGCTGGTGCGGGATCGGCCTGCTGGCCGTGAACAAGGTCAGCGACGAGGAGATCGACCGCGGTCCAGTCTTGACCGTCGAAAGTAACGCGTCCCGCGTCGTCCAGCTCCGGCACGCGATTCATCAGGACCGCTGCAAGTTCGACGTCGGTGATGCGCCCGGCTGAGTAGTCGGCACGAAACGCGCTCAGCGGTCTCATGACCGCGGCCACAAAGAAGTCTTCCGACTCGCGACCGCCCAGCGGATTCACGGCGATGAACGACGACAGCGGCCAGATCGGTATCACCGCGCGGGTCGCTCGAGCTACCGCGGCTCGGACCTCAAGGCTCATGACGAAAGTCCTTTCTCGAGTGTGACTGCTTGCCGCTGGGTGGTCGCTGAGGGTGTGCCGGCCGCAAGAGCCATGGCATAGAGGCGATAGGTAAGGCTATTGCCGGGTCCAGGGCGCAGCAGCAGTTGGAGGGCGAGCAACGCGACACCCGGCGCGATGAGCCACCAGGCGTTGACGGCCGCCGGGATCGGTCCAAAGCCCAGCACCGTCTCGAAGACACTGATGAGCGCGGTGTATCCGAAGGTGAGGCCGGTAATCGCAAGACCGCCGAGGATCGCTGTCGAGGCCGAGAAGTGCCGCCAGAGTGTCGTGCCGAGCGCCACTGCCGCGGTGAACACAACGAAGAGTTGAAGACCTTGACTCGCGGCCGATAGTTCGACGTTGAGCAGGGTGCGCGCCGACACGATCGCCGCGATGGGAACGATCGTCGCGACAGCGATTGCCACAGTCGCGCGCGGCCAGCGTGCCGGAACGGGGACAGGCCACGCGCGTTGGCTTGCTTCACGCGCGACTCCGGACCCGGCACCGAGGAACAGTGCTGACTTGAAAAGTCCATGGGCAATCAAATGGAATACTGCGGCAGCGAAGGCACCAACACCGCAGGCAAGAATCATGAAGCCCATCTGTGCCATGGTCGAGAACACCAGGCGGCCCTTCACGTCCGGTTTCACGAGCCTGACAGCGGACGCGTAGACCAGCGTGATGGCGCCAGCAATGAACACAATCGTCATCGCCGCGATCGACTCGCCAAGCGAAGGCGAGAACCTGAGAATGAGAATCGCACCGGCGTTCACAACCCCCGCATGCATGAGGGCGGAGATCGGGGTCGGCGCAGCCAGAGTCGCCGGGAGCCACCCATGGAAGGGCACTTGACTGGATCGAGCCAGGGCCGGGATCACCACGAGCAGCGCGACCACGGTCGCTAGGACGGGCGTCATTTCCTGAGCGACTTCACCAAGTTCAACAAGTGCAACGTTGCCGCCGTTGCTGACCATCAGAATGACCACCGCTGCCACCAGCGGCACATCGCCGACGACGAATCGGGCGGCAGTTCTCCGAACCCCTTCTCGAGCCTGAGTTAGGTGGGGATAGGTCGCGAGAAGAGCAACCAAGCTCGCACCGGCGGCGAGCCAGGCGAGCCCAAAGCCAAGAACCGTGCTCGCGCAGACCATCAGAGCCGTCGAGGCGGTAACGAGGTTTGCGGCAACGACGAACCAGACCTGCCGAGCATCCCCTCGCAGGTAGCGCACCGCATAGGACTGAATGACCGCGCTCAGGCCGAGCACGAGCATCAACATCATGACCGCCAGCCAATCGATGGTCAGCGCGACGCCGCCCACTTGAACCGTGTCTTCCCCGGGTGCGACAGCGCGGAGGATCGCAAGCACGATTGCGGCGGCCCAGCCCGCGAAGCCGAGAACCAAGGAGCTTCTTGCGGCGAGGTCGGCGGAGTTGCGCCCCACCAACACGGCTGTGATCGCCGCCAATGGAGTCGCTACCAGCGCGGCCACCACGAGTACTTGCTCGATCATTCCTGACTCCTCCGAAACCGGTTTTCTAAAACAGGAAAAACGTAGCATGTAAATTGAGTCGGGATAAACGTTTACTGTAATCGGGCGCCTATGACAGTACACTTCTGATATGGCGCACTGGACGTTCCTCACCAACCACGCGCATGTTCTCCTGTGCGTGTCAAAGAATCCCAATGTTCGGTTGCGCGATGTCGCCGAAATGGTAGGCATCACCGAGCGTGCTGCGCAACGAATCGTCGGCGAACTTGAAGAAGCCGGATACCTAGCGCGCGTTCGCGAAGGTCGCCGCAATAGCTATCTGCTCAACACCGCAATGCCGTTGCGGCACCCGCTCGATGGCGACCACCGCATCAGCGAACTGCTCTCGACGTTTTCGCAACGGCCGCATTCGGAGTAGGCCGAGACTCGGAGTAGGTCAAGACTCGGAGCGTAGTATCTGCGCATGACCGAGAAGCAGCCGTACGATGTAGTTCGCGCCGAAGACGGGTTTGAGGTGCGGCGGTACCCCGAGCACGTCGTAGCCGAAACCGAGGTCTCCGCGGACTTTGAAGATGCTGGCAACCGCGCGTTCCGCTATCTCTTCGGCTACATCAGCGGCGAGAACACCGCCCAGCGGTCAATCGATATGACATCTCCGGTGGTGCAGGCCGCGTCGCAGCGAGTGGCGATGACTGCGCCAGTCGTGCAATCCGTCTCTGGCGGCAACTACACGGTTGCGTTTGTGCTGCCATCATCGCTTGACGCGGCATCCGCGCCACTGCCCGCGCGCAGTCAAGTCTCGCTGCGTACCGTGCCGCCGAGGCTCGCGGCGGCGCTGCGGTTCTCCGGCCGCTGGAGCAAGCCATCCTTTGAGCAGCACCGCTCGGAATTGCTCTCCGCTGTTAAGCACTCGGGCATGACAGCAGTAGGGGAACCGTGGTTTGCGCGATTTGACCCGCCATTCACGCCGTGGTTCCTCCGCCACAACGAGGTCGTTGTCGAGGTCGCAGAAGCTATGGCCGACTGAGTCATCGTTTTCGGCACTCGATCTCGAGCGACTCGCCGCGCACCCGCTGCGCAGTCTCACCCACAAAGACAGCAGGGCCCGACCGGAACGAATCCGATCGGGCCCAGTTGCACGGTGCTGTGCGGCGGGCTAGATGAACCCGTTCTCGGTGAGCCAAGCGGTCGCGATCTCGTCTGGCGCGAGTTCATCGACCGTCGACTTCACATTGAGTGCGACGAGGCCCTCCGCCGTGAGCTTCGCGCTCACCGCGTTGATGACGTCGGCGATCTCACCCGCAATGTCAGCGCTCACAAGCGGCACGACGTTGGATGCGAGGAACAGTCCGTCCGGGTCGGCGAGCGTGACGAGCCCTTCGGTTTGGATACGCGGGTCCGCGCTGAACACGTTGGCGATGTTGACAGTGCCAGCGATGAGAGCGGCGACTGTGGTGTCGCCGGTCGCCGAGAACCCAACAGTCACGCCGTACACCTCAAGCAGGCCGGAGGGACCGTACGGACGCTCTTCGAGTTCAGGCGCACCGCCGAGGATGAGCCCGTCGACACCTGCGAGGTCGCCGAGGCTGGCGAGTCCGTTGGCCGCAGCGAAGTCGGCGGTGACGTTATACGAGTCTTGGTCCGTCGCTGACGACTGATCGAGCACCGTCAAGTTGTCCGGAAGCGCGTCCTGAAGGGCCGCGAAAACCGCTTCTGACTCGGTCGCGGTGGTTTCCGGGTCGAAGAACTGGAGGAGGTTGCCGGTGTACTCCGGGAACAGGTCGACCGCGCCCGACTCGAGTTCTGGAATGTAGGCATCCCGCTGGCCGATGTTGAACTTGCGCTCAACGGTGAAGCCAGCGCCCTCGAGAGCCTGGGCATAGATTTCTGCGATGATTTCGTTCGAGTAGTAGGCCTGCGAACCGATGACAATCGTCTCGCTCTG
>JBBQLW010000156.1:0-4063 GCA_038328315.1 Actinomycetales bacterium | reverse complement strand
TGGTGGGCGGGATGCTCCTGATACGCAACGAGTGCATCGACCGAATCGAGGTCGGCAATAAGCACAACATCCCAATTCTCATCGTGATACGCCGCGTTCGGTCGGACGATGAGACTCTGCAAGCCGGGGATCACCCCGACGAGTGGCTCTAGGGCCGCCGCGATCGCTGATACGGCTTCGGCCTTTCCCTCGCTCGACTCGGGCCGAAGGCGCCAGGTCACGACGTGCCGGATCATGCCGGTACCGCCACGATGCGCGCGCGAAGAGCCGCGGCATCCACACGATGGATGCTGTGAACCTCGCCATCAATCATCAGCACGGGGATGTCGTCGGAAAACCTCTCGGCGAGCGCCGCGTCATCCAAAATCGAGAGCTGGTTGAGGCGAGGCGTTTCGAATGGTCCGAGTTCGGATGTCTCGAGTTCGGATGATCCCAGTTCGGTAAGTACCGCCGTCACGACAGCGTGCGCTTCGTCACACAAGTGACATCCTGGCTTTCCGATCAGGGTGAGTTGCATCGCGGTCACGACAATAGACTAATCCGGATGTCTGAAGCAGCGGCGCCACCCGACACGGATCGAACGATCATTGCTTTCTTCGACGTCGATAACACCCTCATGCGTGGCGCGAGCGTGTTTTATGTCGGGCGTGAAGCCTTCAGTCGTGGACTGATCAAGTGGCGAGACATCGCCCTATTCGCCTGGCACCAATTTCGATTTCTCGCGGTCGGCGAGAATCGCAATCACCTCTCCGCTGCCAAAGAGCGCGGCCTTGGCCTCGCGATAGGGCACACCGAGGCGGCACTGGTTGCACTCGCAGAAGACATCTATGCGAAGCACATCGAACCCAACCTCTGGCCAGAGACCGTCGCGCTAACGCGAGAGCATCTTGCAAAGGGCCACGAAGTGTGGCTGGTGACCGCGACGCCACAACTCGTGGCCCAGATCATCGCTGATCGACTCGGTCTCACTGGCGCACTAGGGACCAAGGTGCAGGCACTCGACGGCGTCTTCACCGGCGATCTCGATGGTCACGTTGTACATGGCCAGGAGAAGGCCAACGTCGCCAGAGCCTTCGCGCTCGCGCGAAACGCCGATCTTATCGATTGCTGGGCATATTCCGACTCGAGCAACGACATTCCGTTGCTGTCGATGGTCGGCCATCGCGTCGTTGTGAATCCGGATGCCAAGCTGCAGGCCCACGCTGAGCGCGAGCGTTGGGACATCTTGCCGCTCAAGCGGTCGAGCATCCGAAACGCTCGCAAGAAGGTGCGGCGCGAAGCTCGCGCCGTCAATCGCGAAAAGTAGCCGCGCTACTTCTTGTTGCGACGCTGGTGGCGCGTCTTGCGCAGCAGCTTGCGGTGCTTCTTCTTGGCCATCCGCTTGCGACGCTTCTTAATTACTGAACCCATACAACCCTCACCGATTAACGATCAGTCACGAATTTCGAAACTGACACGATCTTGAACTGACACGATCTTGAAACACACGAGCGTGATACACGCTCCCGCGTCCCCGCCCCACACAAGGAACTCAGTGATCACGACGTGATCAGGTGCGCGAGGCGGAGGAGGACATTGCCGACGCGTATAGCTGGCGCCGACGAAGTCCCAAGCCTAGCCGAAGTCAACCAACCTCGGCGATTGGGGTCTGGATTGCCGCGACGACAGCCGACTCCGGGATACGGAAGGACCGACCGAATCGCACTGCAGGGAGGTCTCCAGAGTGCACGAGACGGTAGACAGTCATGTTCGAGACGCGCATCATTTCGGCGACCTCGGCCACGGTGAGAAAGCGTACGTCGGAGAGATCACGTGACACGGTGTCCGGCTCCTTCGTTCGAAATGCACCCGCGATGTGACTGGAGTGCTAATCGGTAACACTAGGGGCTGGTGTGACCAGATGTCCAGCGGGTCCCGGTGAGGAGTACGATGACCTCTCATGCGACGGAGCGTGGAAACGTGAGCAATCGGATGTCAGGACGCGTCATCGGCGGGCGCGAAAGGTTCGGCGTGCGGCTGCGCGACGTCGTCAATTCCTTCGCCGCGGCATCCCCCGCTCGCTTTGCCATCATCGTCTTCACGGGCCTGATTCTCACGCTCACCACACTGTTGGTTCTGCCGATCTCTGCTGCCGACGGGCAGGCGACCCCAATCGTCGATGCCCTCTTCACGGCCGTCTCCGCGATCTGCGTAACCGGGTTGACAACGGTCGACATGGCAACCAATTGGTCAGCCTTCGGCAATGGCGCAATTCTGCTCGGGATGCAGGTTGGCGGCATCGGGGTGCTCACACTCGCGAGCATCCTCGGGCTTATCGTGTCGCGCCGTCTCGGTTTGCGGCAACGACTGATCGCCGCGAGCGACACCAATCCATCGCGCATTCATGTTGGCCCGGTTTCGGAGTCGCAGGCGATCAGACTTGGCGACATCGGTGGACTTCTCGCGACCGTGGCCCTCAGCGCTCTCGTGATCGAGATCCTGTTGTCCCTCGTCATCATCCCGCGCCTACTCGCCGAGGGCTACGACCTGTGGACCTCGATCTGGCAAGGGTTCTACTTCGCCGTCTCGGCCTTCACCAACACCGGTTTCGTTCCGTCCGCTGCCGGAATGGAGCAGTTCGCTGGCGATCCGTGGATGCTCTCGACCCTCGCGTTCGGTGTGTTTCTTGGCAGCCTCGGCTTTCCGGTGATTTTTGCCCTCGCTCGCTTCTGGAGGTATCGCGCCCGCCTGTCTGTTCACGCCAAGCTCACCCTCGTGACCACGACCGGGCTCATCGTTGTTGGCACCCTTGCGATCCTCGCACTCGAATGGAGTAACACCCTCACCATCGGCGCTGAGGATCCGATTGCGCGCCCAGGTACGGCGGCCTTTCTCTCGGTGATGTCCCGCTCTGGCGGTTTCTCCCCCGTGGACATCGGCGCGATGAACGGATCGACGCTCCTCGTTTTCGACATGCTCATGTTCGTCGGGGGCGGGTCAGCATCCACGGCAGGCGGCATCAAGGTCACGACGCTCGCCGTGTTGTTTCTCGCAGCCTTCGCCGAGGCCAAAGGCGATAACGATATGCACGCGTTCGAACGTCGCATCCCGACGGACGTTTTGCGCCTGGCCGTCAGCGTCACGCTCTGGGGCGCGACGATCGTGGCCTCTGCCACTATCGCGATACTGCACATCACGAAGGCCCCACTCGACTTCGTGCTATTCGACGTGATCTCGGCCTTTGCGACCTGCGGCCTCAGCACCGGCCTGACGGAATCGCTGCCCGATTCCGGCAAATACGTGCTCGCGGCCACCATGTGGGCAGGTCGAGTTGGTACCGTGACCTTGGCGGCGGCCCTAGCGGCAAGCCAGCGTCGGCAATTGTTCACCCGAGCAGAAGAGAGGCCAATCGT
Organism: Actinomycetales bacterium; assembly: GCA_038328315.1. GTDB lineage: Bacteria > Actinomycetota > Actinomycetes > Actinomycetales > Microbacteriaceae > Rhodoglobus. Next base: position 671 of record JBBQLW010000156.1, on the reverse strand, counting down.
TGGTTGACAGAATCGCACACAACGCCCCGGTGCTCGTGATCGGTCTCGGCCGATTCGGTGCCGCGACCGCAGGCCAGCTGCAGCGCCTCGACCGCGAAGTACTCGCCATCGACGAGGACATCAACCTCGTGCAGAAGTGGTCAGAACGCGTGACGCACGCCGTGCAAGCGGATGCTCGTCAGATCGATGCGCTCCGCCAGATCGGGGCCCAAGATTTCTCGATCGCTGTGGTGGCGGTCGGCTCATCGATCGAAGCATCCGTGCTCATTACGGCCAACCTTGTCGACCTCAAGATTCAGCAGATCTGGGCGAAAGCGATCAGTAAGTCACACGGCAAAATCTTGGCCCGCATCGGCGCCAACCACGTGATCTACCCGGAGGCAGAAGCCGGTGAGCGCGTCGCCCATCTGGTATCCGGCCGCATGCTCGACTTCATCGAGTTCGACGACGATTTCGCGATCGTCAAAATGTATCCGCCGAAGCCGATTCGCGGCATCCCGCTCTCAGAATCTCAAGTGCGCAGGAAGTACGGAATCACCGTCGTTGGCGTCAAGTCGCCCGGCAAAGATTTTACCTACGCAACTCCCGAAACCCTGCTATCGAATCACGACTTGATCATCGTGAGCGGCCAGTCGACGGCGATCGAAAAGTTCGCTGCGCTCCAGAGCTAG
>JBBQLW010000155.1:0-4065 GCA_038328315.1 Actinomycetales bacterium | reverse complement strand
GAGTCGCCTCTCACATCAGCGCCGTAGAGCACGTCGAGCGCGCGCTTGCGCGCCTTAGTTCGAGCGCCCACTAGACGACAGCTCCACGCGACGTGGCGGGCTCAGTCATTGACACGGCCGAGGTACGACCCGTCGCGCGTGTCGACCTTGACCTTGGTGCCCTGTTCCAGAAACAGCGGTACCTGAATCTGGTAGCCGGTCTCGACCGTTGCCGGCTTCGTTCCGCCGGTTGACCGGTCGCCCTGCAGGCCCGGCTCGGTATAGGTAATCTCGAGCACGACCGACGCTGGCAGTTCGACGTACAGCGGCTCCCCGTTGTGGAGCGCGATCGTGACATCCTGATTCTCGAGCATGAAATTGGATGCGTCGCCAACCTGGGTCGGCGACAGGGTGATCTGGTCGTAATTGCCCGTGTCCATGAAGACAAAGTTCTCGCCATCCGCGTACAGGTACTGAAAGTCGGCACGGTCAACAGTCTCGGTTTCGATCTTCGCACCGGCGTTGAATGTTCGGTCGACGACCTTGCCAGTCATGACGTTCTTGACCTTGGTGCGGACGAACGCGCCGCCCTTTCCTGGCTTGACGTGCTGAAAGTCGATGACGGTCCAGAGCCCGCCATCCATGTTGAGCACGATGCCGTTTCGAATATCCGCGGTCGAAGCCATAAGTCGTTCCGTTCCTTGTGAAGGTCGATTGGACGCGCTGTGAAAACCCGCCGAAACCAACGATCGAGTCTACCCGAGCCGGCGTTGCACCAGATCGAGGGCAAGCGAATAGCTGTCGAAGCCGAACCCGGCAATGACTCCGGTTGCGACAGCAGAGATGACACTGGTGTGCCGAAACTGCTCGCGCGCGTGAGGATTGCTGATGTGCACTTCGACCAGGGTCAGCCCGCCACTCGTCACGAGCTTTGCGGCGTCACTCAGTGCGTACGAGTAGTGAGTGAACGCAGCAGGATTGAGGATGACCGGATGTCCGCCGTCCACTGCCTCGTGAAGCCAACCGATCAATTCAGCTTCGTCGTTCGTCTGGCGCAAGTCGATCGTGACCCCGGCGCGCGCTTCACCCTCGAGTCGTGTCCGCAGGTCACTCAGCGTCGCGCTGCCGTAGACATCGGGCTCACGACTGCCGAGCCGATCGAGGTTGGGGCCGTTGAGCACAAGAACGCTGGTCACGCAGTCACTCTAGCGAGTCAGACCCCGACCGCTTGGTACGCGGTAAACAGCGTCAGCTCATCCGGACCGCTGAGTGTCACGGGTTTCCCGACGCTGTCGAGCACAATGAACCGCATCATTCCGGCTCTGGCCTTCTTGTCTCGCTGCATTGTTGCGAGCAGCGTCTTCCAGCGCCCAATGGGGTAATCGATCGGAAGTGTCAGGGAACTGAGGATGCTCCGGTGCCGGTCAACGGTCGCGTCGTCGAGCGTGCCAGCAAGTCGTCCGAGCTCCGCAGCGAAGACCATGCCAACAGAGATTGCCGCTCCGTGCCGCCAACGGTAGCGCTCCGCGTGCTCAATCGCATGCCCGAGAGTGTGTCCGTAGTTCAGGATTTCTCGGACGCCGGACTCCTTGAAGTCCTCCGCGACTACGCGTGCCTTGAGGGCGATCGAAAGTTCGACAACACGGCGAAATTCGTCCGTACGAGGGTTCGTCACTGTGTCAACATCGCGCTCGACGATGTCGAGAATCTCCGGTTCACCGATGAAGCCGCACTTCACGATTTCCGCGAACCCTGCGAGGATCTCGTTGCGCGGCAGATCGTCGAGCACGTCAAGATCTGCGATGACCGCTGCTGGCGCATAGAAAGCCCCAACCAGATTCTTGCCTTCTGCGGTATTGATGCCGGTTTTGCCGCCGACCGCGGCATCTACGATTCCTGCGACACTCGTCGGGCACTGGATCAGCCGCACGCCACGCAACCAGGTCGCTGCGACGAAGCCAGCCAGGTCCGTCGTTGCCCCGCCGCCGAAGCCGATAACGGCATCCGTTCTGGTGAAATCGGTTTGACCCATGATCTGCCAGCAAAAAGCGGCAACCTCAACGCGCTTGGCGTCCTCGGCATCCGGCACCTCGGCCAGGTACACCTCGTAACGGTCGAGCAGGCTCTCGCGCAGCGCGGTCGCGCGAGCGCCAAGTGTCGGCGGGTGCACAATAAGCACCTTCGTCGCTCGCGTTCCGATGTGCTGAGCCAGTTCGGCGAGCAATCCGCGACCGACGACGACATCATATGGCTCAACCCCACCGACCGGGATGACGGTTGTCGCGTTCACTTCGACTCCCCGCTCGAACCTTCGGCACTGCTGGTGTCAGCTTCTGCGCTCAGGGCACCGAGCCATTCAACGATCTGCTCGGCAATCTTGTCGAGCGGCTGTCGAGAGGTGTCGATCGACAACTGCGCGAGCCGATCGTATGTTGGCTTGCGCACGGCGACCAGTTCTGACCAGGCGGTAACGCCACCGGTCAGGAGTGGTCGCTTACCGTCAGCAATTCGGGCCGATACCGTTTCGGCGCTGACGGTCAATTGAACCACCTTGGTTGCCGCAAGGTCCAGCTGCGTTTCAACATCGAGCACCGCGCCGCCACCCAACGTCACGACGGCAGGTTCCCGCAGCGCCGAGGCAACCGCAGCGCGCTCGAACGATCTGAACACAGCCTCGCCGTGCTCCTGAAAGATCGAAGCGATGGGTCCATGCGCGTCAACAACGCGGCGATCGGTGTCGACGAACGGGACACGCAGTAACTTCGCGATTCGTCGACCGGTTCGAGTCTTCCCAGCTCCTGGCGCCCCGATGAGTGCGACGATCGCTCTGATCTCACTCACGGTGTGATGTGCTTGCGGTGGTGAGCGAGTCTGGGATCGCCGCGAGGTATGCCTCAAGGTTCCGTTTCGTCTCGCCGAGCGAGTCGCCACCAAACTTCTCGAGTACGGCATTCGCAAGCACGAGAGCGACCATTGCCTCGGCAATGACTCCTGCGGCAGGCACGGCACACACGTCTGACCGTTGGTGGTGCGCCTCCGCAGCGGCCCCGGTTGCGACGTCGACGGTGCGAAGAGCGTGAGGCACCGTTGAGATCGGCTTCATCGCTGCCCGAACCCGTAAGACGGTACCGGTGCTCATGCCGCCCTCGGTGCCACCGGCACGATCGCTGAGCCTCGTGATCCCGGCCTCTCCGATAACGAGTTCGTCGTGCGCTTGAGAGCCCCGGCGGGCTGCGGTGGCGAAGCCGTCACCGATCTCAACTCCCTTAATCGCCTGGATGCCCATGACCGCGCCAGCGAGTTGCGAGTCAAGGCGTCGATCCCAGTGAGTGTACGAGCCGAGACCGGGGGGTAATCCGTACGCGAGCACCTCCACGACGCCACCGAGGGTGTCACCGTCGGCGTGTGCGCGGTCGACCTCAACAACCATGGCGTTCGAGGTTTCTGGGTCAAAGCAGCGCAACGGATCCGCGTCGAGGCCATCGACGTCGTCGGGGCCGGGCACGGGAGCACCTTCGGGCACACGGACGGCGCCGATCGACAGGGTATGACTCAGAATCGAGATCCCGAGGGAGTGGAGAAACGACCGTGCCACCGCGCCAAGCGCGACGCGCGCGGCGGTCTCGCGGGCACTCGCTCGCTCAAGCACATTGCGTGCTTCAGCAAAGTCATATTTCTGCATGCCGACAAGATCGGCGTGGCCCGGTCGCGGGCGAGTAAGAGCGGCACCGCGCCCAGCCGGCAGGGTCGAGAGATCGACCGGTGTCGTACTCATCACGTCGACCCAGCGCGGCCACTCGGTGTTGCCGATACGCAAGGCGACAGGACTGCCCATGCTGAGCCCAAAACGCACCCCACCGCTGATGGTGAGCTCGTCTTGCTCGAACTTCTGGCGTGCACCGCGGCCGTAGCCAAGAGTGCGACGAGCTAGGTCGGCCTGAATTTGCTCTGGAGAGACAGGCACTCCGGCCGGGAGCCCTTCGAGAATGGCCATGAGCTCTTGACCGTGCGATTCTCCCGCTGTCAACCACCGAAGCATGAGCCAATCCTCCCACAGTGCATAGCTCGTACCGTTCGAAGCAGACT
>JBBQLW010000154.1:0-4086 GCA_038328315.1 Actinomycetales bacterium | reverse complement strand
GCCCCCTCGCGTCCGCCCCACATGACGAAAGTTTTCGCGCCGAGCTCGGCTGCGAGGTCGAGGTTGCGCAGGACTTTGCGCAGCGCAAAGCGACGGACGGCACGGTCGTTCGACGTGAATCCGCCGTCTTTGAATACCGGTTGGCTGAACAGGTTGGTTGTGATCATCGGCACGATGACCCCGGTGTCTGCGAGCACCTGCTTGAGCCGATCAATCTCGTGCTGACGCGCTGCGTCTGTCGAGCCGAACGCGAAGAGGTCGTCGTCGTGGAAGGTGAGCCCGTAGGCGCCAAGTTCCGCGAGCTTTTCGACGGCGTGAACCACGTCGAGGGGCGCTCGAGTCGGGCCGCCGAACGGGTCGGCACCGTTGTACCCGATTGTCCAGAGGCCGAACGAGAACTTATCGGCCGGGGTTGGGGTGAGTGTGGTCACGGGACATCCTTGTCGTTGGTTTTAGATTGGCGGCTCAGCGTTGCGCTTCCGTCCATTCAAGCGCTAAATGTTGTACAGTACAACATATTATCGGGATGCCGCGCCACAATCTCTCAGTGCTTCTTGCGCGAGTACACGAGCTCGCTGCCGTTTCGCGGTCGCAGCTCACGAAGGAGACCGGCCTGAACCGGTCGACCGTCGGTGCACTCGTGGCAGAACTGGTCGACCTTGGTCTCGTCGTCGAAACGGAACCAGATCCGACTCGCCTCGTCGGCAGGCCGAGCGCGGTGATCGTGCCGAGCAAGCAGGTCGTGGCAATCGCCGTGAACCCGGAACTTGACGAGGTCGAGGTTGCGCTCGTCGCGCTCGGCGGTGTCGTTCTCGCACGCTCACGACGACCGACCGGGTCGACGCCAACCGGGTCGACGCCGACAGTACAGGCTGCGGTCGCCCTCGCTGTTCAACAGATTCATGACCTGCTCGCCGCTCCCGGCGCCGTCTACCGGGTCGCCGGCGTCGGTCTCGCAGTGCCCGGCCTCGTTCGCGCTGACGACGGCGTTGTCGCACTCGCGCCAGATCTCGATTGGCGCGATGCGCCCATTGCGGCACTCATTGGCGAGGCCACTGGTTTGACTTCCCTCGCCGCCAACGATGCGACGCTCGGCGCAATTGCTGAACACGTGCGCGGGGCCGGTCGCGGCCACGACGACGTGATCTACGTCAACGGTGGGGCAAGCGGCATCGGCGGGGGAATCATCGTCGGTGGCACGGTGCTCGGCGGTGTCTCCGGCTTTGCTGGTGAACTTGGCCACACGCTCGTCAACAATGGCGGCGTCCTCTGCCATTGCGGGTCAACCGGCTGCCTCGAAACCGAGGTGCGTCGCGACACGCTCCTCGAGGCGCTCAAGCTCGATACCGCGCAAGCGAAGCGCGTGATCGAGAGCCAGCGCGGGTACTTGGCGCGTGCGCTCGCCAACACCGTCAACCTGTTCAATCCGAAGCTGATCGTGCTCGGGGGGTTCTTGGCAACGCTGCTCGAGACCGATCCGGCCCGCCTCAGAGAACTTGTTTCTGCTTCAGCGTTGCGCGGTCCGCGCGATGATGTGCAGCTCAGTAGCGCGGAGCTCGGCGGCGATACCCTCATGATCGGCGCCGCCGAGTTGGTCTTTGCCAAGCTCATCGCCGACCCAGCAGGCACGGCGCTTGCCTCCAACACCCCGCTCGCATCCAACACCGCACTCGCCGAGAGTAAGGTTTAAGTTTCGCCGCCGGGGTTGCCGTCGATCACCGCTACCGACCCGACCACCCTTAACTTCTGGGATACCCGTTCGTGACAACAGTCCTTCACCCCGGTGATTCGCTGAGCGTGCGACAGCGGCTCGTCTACATTCTCGTGCTTGGGGCCCTCACGGCGCTCGGCCCGTTCACGATCGACCTGTACCTGCCAGCCTTTCCGACTATCGAAGCCGACCTCGGCGTCTCGACAGCCGTCATCCAGTTGACACTGACTGCGACAACGCTCGGCTTCGCGCTCGGCCAATTGCTCGTCGGCCCGTGGAGCGATCGAGTCGGCAGACGGATGCCGCTCATCATTGCCACGACGCTGCATGTGTTTGCGAGTCTTGGCGTCGCAATCGCGCCGAGCGTGGAGCTACTGATGTTGTTTCGGGTGCTGCAAGGAGTTGGCACCGCCGCCGGCGCGGTCGTTGCGATGGCGATCGTGCGGGACCTATTTGGCGGTTTGCCTCTCGTGCGTATGCTTTCGCGGTTGGCACTCGTCAATGGCCTCGCACCGATCCTCGCGCCACTGATCGGCTCGCAACTCTTGCTCATCATGCCGTGGCGGGGAATCTTCTGGATTCTCGCTGCATACGGAATTGTGGTGCTTCTCGCGGCAATCTTCTTCATTGTCGAGACACTGCCGCCTGCTCGTCGGGCCGACCTCGGGCACAGTACGACTCGGCAGCGCTACCGTGCGCTACTCACCGACCGGGTGTTTGTCGGCGTCGCCATCGTCAGCGGCATGACCTTCACTGGACTGTTTGCCTACCTTTCGGCGTCCTCCTTCTTGTTTCAGGATGTCTACGGCCTCGACCCTCAGCAGTACGGACTCCTCTTCGCCGTCAACTCAATCGGAATCGTCTCTGGCGTGCAGGCGAGTGCCTACCTCGCTCGTTTCATCGGTCCGCAGTGGATTCTGTTGGGTGCCGTTGCGGCACTGATCATCGCAGCATCCGCCATCGTTGTGCTTGATGCGAACGGGGCAGGACTCGTCGGCATCCTCGTTCCCCTGTTCTTCTTTATCACGGCGTGCGGGTTCACCTTCCCCGCGACCCAAGTGCTCGCGCTGGCGAACCACGGCGGGGAGGCTGCGACGGCGGCATCCGTGCTCGGCGCACTGAACTTCGGGCTGGCTGGGCTCATCTCGCCGATCGTCGGCGTCTTCGGGATCGACAACGCGATACCGATGGCCAGTGTGATGGGGTGCGCGGCAGTCGTGTCACTGGTCGTGCTCGTTGTCGTTGTCCGGCCGCGCACAGTGCCGGCCCTCAGCCGCTAGCGTTGGGGCATGAGAATCCTCCTGGTTGGTGCCGGTGGCGTCGGCGATGCTTTCGCCAAAATTGCTGCTCGACGCGATTTTTTCGAGTCCATCGTCGTGAGCGACTACGACCTCAGTCGCGCTGAGCGAACGATCGCCTGGATCGAAGCGAAGCACGGGCCGCAGGGGGATCGTTTTGTTGCGGCTCAGATCGACGCCTCAAACCCGGAGATCGTGGCATCCGTCGCGAAGGAGCACCGCGCGACCCATGTTATGAACGCGGTCGAGCCGAAGTTCGTTCCGACCATTTTCGCCGGGGCGCTCGCAGCCGGAGCCGACTACGTCGACATGGCGATGAGCCTGTCCGAGCCGCACCCAACGAACCCGCACGAAGAGACCGGCGTCAAGCTCGGCGACGATCAGTTCGCGCAGGCTCCCGATTGGGAAACCGCCGGTCGCCTCGCGCTCGTCGGAATGGGCGTCGAGCCCGGCCTGAGCGACGTGTTCGCGCGCTACGCCGCCGACCACCTTTTCAGTGAGATCGACGAACTTGGAACGCGCGACGGGGCGAACCTCGTCGTACGCGACGAAGCGGGCAACGAAATCTTCGCGCCCTCGTTCTCGATTTGGACCACCATCGAGGAATGCCTGAACCCGCCAGTGATTTGGGAGAAGGAACGCGGGTGGTTCACGACCCCGCCGTTCAGCGAGCCTGAGGTGTTTATGTTCCCGGAAGGAATCGGCCCTGTTGAGTGCGTCAATGTCGAACACGAAGAAGTGCTCTTGATGCCGCGCTGGGTCGACGCCAAGCGGGTGACATTCAAGTACGGACTAGGGGATGAGTTCATCGGCATCCTGAAGACGCTGAACCAGCTCGGCCTTGACAAGACCGAGCCGATTCGGGTGCGCTCGGCGGATGGCCCGGTCATGGTTGCTCCGCGCGACGTCGTTGCGGCCGGCTTGCCTGATCCAGCCACCTTGGGCCCCCGGATGACCGGCAAGACCTGCGCTGGCCTCTGGGTGACGGGTGCCGGCACTGATGGCGCGCCGCGCGAGGTGTACCTGTATCACGTCAGCGACAACGAGTGGACGATGGCGGAGTACGAGAGCCAGTGC
>JBBQLW010000153.1:0-4103 GCA_038328315.1 Actinomycetales bacterium | reverse complement strand
CCGACCTTGAGCGGCGTGAGTCCGGGGTTAAAGGTCGCGCCACCCTCTTCGCGACCCTGCACGAACTCGACGATGCTTGAGTCGGCGATCTCAGCGGTGTAACTGTCGACCGCGAGGTCCCCGGTGTTGATGTTGATTACTTGGTTGAGCGCGACGTCGACGGTCGCTCCCTGGAGGTCGCCGACGTTGACGGTGACGGGGGCGACCACAGGGGTCGGTGCGCAGGCCGCAAGGCCCAACGCCAGCGAGACGGCGGCAATGGCCGTCAGAACCCGGATGCTCTTCATAGAGTCAGCTTAGAGTTGCGCGGTCTCAGATCGCTCGTGAAAACGCAACTCGCGGCTCTCCCGGTCCGTCGTAGTCCGCATACGCCAGCACCCCGTCGATCTCGCGGTTGCCGTGCGCCGCGAAACCCATCGCCTTGTGGAACGCCTGCGAGCGTGCGTTAAATGAGCCCGTGATGGCCCGCGCCTCCGCGCATCCGTGGTCTTTCATTGTGCGGAAGAACTGGCCGTACAACTCGCCCGCGAGACCCGACCGTCGCAACGCTGGGTCGACGCCCACAAAGTGGATGTAGCAGACACTGGGGTCATCCTGCGAGCGAAACCCGATCAGAAATGCGCCGATCTCGTCGGCTTCGTCTTCGACGATCCAACTCGTCTCGGTGAAGAACTGAAAGAACAGTCGCGGCATCAGGAGCCCGAGCATCGCGCGGTTCGGAGTCTCCCACCAGCGGCCGATCGCCTCGACGACCACAAGATGGTCGGACTCGACGATGTGCCGGATGTTGTATCCGGGCGGCAGCGCGATCATGGCCTGTTGGACTGGGTGCTCTTTAGCGACCACAGGAATTTGCCGTACAACAGGCCTCCGTAAAGAGAAACGGCCCAGCCGAAGGCTGGACCGTTTCGAAAAGTGCGGGCTATAGGCCGAAGGCCCACACCCGTTGCCCTCATGGTAGCACTGAAGTTATTGACCCGTCGGGGTCGACCCAGCGACCGTGGTCATACAACTGCACACTGTGGTTCTCGTCACGCCAGCCGCCAAGGAAACTATCAACGCCGAGGCCGGCGCGGACGTAGGCAGCGAGTTCAGCTTTGTCATTGCTCAATGACGCGAGTCCCGCAGCGGCACGAAACTCGAACACCGCGGCTGAGGTGAGAAGATCGACGACTTGCAATCCGTCCGAGGTTTTGGAGTCCAATCGGACAACGCTCGTCACGGCAAGGCGATTCAGACGACGATTCACGCCAGCCTTCAGCTCTTCCTCGAAAAGGATCTCATCTGGCGTGCTGTAGTTGTCGGCGAGAACGGAGACGACAGTCGGACTGCTGATACTGGCGAGCACGAGCTGCTCGGCCATCTTCTGGTAAGCGGTCCAGCGATCACCGAATCGAACAATTGGATCCGCCTGCGTGCGATCCGCGACGAAGCAGTAGAACTTCAGGTCCGTCGAGCCGAGACACAGATCGAGAATCTTCTTGTAAGTGTTCATGGTGCCTCGGGTCACTCCTGTGAAGTGAAACTCCCGGTACCAGTGCTCTTGATCGCGGACCTTCTGGATCGCCCGAAGCAGCGTAGGCGGCGACTCCAGCGCAACAAGGCCAACGCCAAAGAATCTGTCGCTCGAGATCGACCCAGTCTCATCGAGAAATCGCACGCCGGTCGGATGCGACTTCGGCAATCTGCGGGCTGGCGGACGTGCGGAACTCGGCATGTCCCCCATGATGCCAGCAGCCTCCGCCAATGCGATTCTCGCCTGTGTTGCGCAGTGGTGAGACGGCGAGCCAAGCGCTCTCCCTCACCTGGGCGAACGACCGCACGAGCAGCCTTGCCGTTCTCGTGGATGCGGCGGCCGACTACAAGCTCGATCGCCCGGCAGCGCGAGAGATCGCTGAAGAGGTCGTCGAGACCGTTAGACGGCAGTGGAGCGCCGCCGCCGACTTCGCCGAACTTACCGGCCCGCAGCGAGATTTGATGTGGGGACGCATGTTCGTCAACCCGGGTTCGGTTCGCATGGCAGCCTCGGGAATCTGATTCAGTACGCTGGAGCGCATGATCGCCCTGCCGGCCGGATACAGCATCCGGCACACCGTCGAGTCCGACCATCTCGTGGTCGTCGAAGCGATTGGGCGCTGGTGGGAGACACCGAACCGCGCGATGCTCGGGCTCCTGATGCCGCGATTGTTCTTTCAGTTCTTCACCCAGACGAGTTGGATCGTCGAAGACGAAGCCGACGAGATCGGCGCCTTTCTGATCGGGTTTCGCTCGCAGGATGACCCCAGTGTCTGCTACATCCACTTTGTGGGTGTCGACCCAGCGTTGCGACGGTCGGGTCTCGCGGGCGAGTTGTATGGCCAGTTCTTCCAAACAATGAAGGACCTGGGATGCACAGAGGTGCGGGCCATCACGGGCTCGTTCAACGCACGGTCGCAGGCGTTCCACAAGGCGATGGGTTTCGCGGCGCACGGTGACCGCGAGATCGACGGGGTGTTGGCGTATGCGGACTACGACGGACCGGGAGAGCCGCGAGTTGCGTTTTCACGAGCAATCTGAGACCGCGCAACTCTAAGCTGACTCTATGAAGAGCATCCGGGTTCTGACGGCCATTGCTGCCGTCTCGCTGGCGCTGGGCCTCGCGGCCTGCGCACCGACCCCAGTGGTCGCCCCCGTCACCGTCAACGTCGGCGACCTCCAGGGAGCGACCGTTGACGTCGCGCTCAACCAAGTGATCAACATCAACACCGGGGACCTCGCGGTCGACAGTTACACCGCTGAGATCGCCGACTCAAGCATCGTCGAGTTCGTGCAGGGTCGCGAAGAGGGTGGCGCGACCTTTAACCCCGGACTCACGCCGCTCAAGGTCGGCGAGACGACCGTGACGATGACGAACGAGCAGGGCGGGATTCAGCCGCTGGAGTTCACGGTGAACGTCACCGGGTAGGGCAACTCTCAGCCCATTCATAGGCAGCTCAAATACCCCTAGGGGTATCCTAAAGACACGTGGATCGGCGAGAGCGCCGACCGCACGGGTGGCACGTCCGGCTCGAACCGCACTGCGGGAGCTTGGGTCCGGCACCGCCGTTTAAAGGAGAACCCCATGCGCAGAACTACAGTTCTCGCCGTTAGCCTCGCCGCCGGCCTCGTTGTCGTCGGAGGAGCCGCCACCGCGATCACGATCGCCAACACGAACGACCCGACGCCAACGGTGAGTGCCGCTGCACCCAGCGAGGAAGTATTGGCGGTTTCTGAAACGCCTACCCCCTCGGACGCCGCACCGGAGCCGCAGCCCGTCGTTGACGCGACCACAGCATCCCTGCTCTTCATGATCGAGGAGGAGAAGCTCGCCCACGACGTCTACGTGACCCTCGGCAATCTCTGGGGTTCCAACATCTTCGCGAACATCGCGCAGAGCGAAACCTCCCACCAAGCGCAGCTCCTCCCGCTCCTCGCTGCTCGCGGGATCACCGACCCGCGGTCGTCCGACGTCGGCGTGTTTGTGAACGACGACCTTCAAGCGCTCTACGACCAGCTGACCGCGCAAGGCTCTGTGAGCCGCGCCGAGGCGATGCAGGTCGGCATCGCTATTGAAACGAAGGACATCAACGACATCGCCGCCGCAGTTGCAGCGGAGGACGAGTCGGACGTCATCGCCGTCTACGAGCGTTTGCTCAGCGGCTCGGAGAACCATCTCGCTGCGTTCCAGCGTCAGGCCTGATTGCGACCGAGCCGCGGTCATCCGCTGGCTCGGCGAGATTAGGACCAGCTCTCGGAATCGCGTGCTAGTTTCAGCCAATGAGCCGCATTGCCGCTGTCGCACCGGTGCTTCCCGCGTTCGTATACACCCAAGCTGAGATCACCGCCGAGCTTGCTCCGCTGATCTCTTCGGTGCCTGGCAGGCGCGCTGTTCTCGAACGGATGCACGCGTCCTCGGGTATCGCGATGCGGCACACCGCTCTCCCGCTCGAGGCCTACCGTGACCTCGGCGACTTTCGGAGCGCCAACGACACTTTTATCGAGGTCGCAACGGATCTGGCAGAACGCGCATTGCGCACGGCGCTCGCCGATGCCGGGCTCGAACCGCCAGACGTCGACTTCGTCAT
>JBBQLW010000152.1:0-4156 GCA_038328315.1 Actinomycetales bacterium | reverse complement strand
GCGGTCCTGCCTGTCGCACGTGGCGATGTCAAGGAGGCCGATCTGATCGCCCACTACGAAGCGAGCGGGTTCCCGGTTGGCCGTGTTCCGGCGATCGGCATCGCAGGGGATGCCTACACGAGCGTGAAGCTCTCTGGCGCGCTCGCAAATATAGGTCAGGGCAGCGTACTCACGGCGCACGCGGACGCAGCATTGCGGCGGATCGCCAGCGCGACTCAGAGCTCTGGTGGGATCGAGTGTGTGAGCCGACGGCCTAATTCGGCGTCCTGCCGATACTGGACGGCATAGACCCCACGCGCGCGGCGAAAACCTTCTACAGGTTCTTCCCGGAATCAGGCGATGTCATTTCCGGTTCGCGCGAGGCCGTCTCGGTGAGGAGCGTCGCCATCTTCTGGACGAATGACCGGGCGATCGCCAAGGCGCTGCCCACGGTCGCATCGTTGTCAAACAATGCCGAGAGCACCATTGGGTGGCTAGGGACGCGCAGCTGCACGACGTATCCCTTTGCCGAGGCGATAATGATGTACTCGCTGTCTCCGATCTTCAGTTCGTGGGTCACCGCGTCACCGAGGGCCTGCATAGAGCTCGCCATGCTTGCGAACCTTGCTCCGTCGGTCTCTCCTGGCAGGCGCGCAATGTCGAAGCCATCGTCCGTGAGCAGGGCCGCATAGTCCAGCGAACTCGACACACTCTTCATTTCGTCGAGTATCAACGACGCGGCGCTGATTACAGCAGGGTTGCGATGGACAGCGGCATTCATATCGCATCCCTTTCGACCGTGGCGAAGAGCGCACGCATCTCGATATTCGCAATGAGTGCGAGCAGCACCATTCGCATGTCATCGTTATTGCGCGGGTCGACTGTAAATACGGGAACGACCTTGCCAGCGTGCGCGAGTGCTATCGCATCTGCGTACGTCGCGAGGGTCGGCTCCGGAGCAATGTCAGAGCGCGAAATGCCGACAACGACGCCGCCACGGTCGTAGAGCTCGCGAAAATCATCGAGATAGGCAAGCATTTCGGCTACGGGGTCGGGCGCGTCATTGTTGACTAGCAGGATCATTCCCTGTGCGCGTCGTTTCAGAATGGCCCACATGAAGTCGAAACGGCGCTGCCCAGGGATGCCATACAGGCGAATTTTCTCTTCGCCATCTACCAAAATTTCGCCGTAGTCTAAAGCGACCGTGGTAGTCGGCTTGTCAACAAGGTGACGTTCAGAGTTGCTGGCCTCGGTTGAAACCACAGCTATCTCACTGACAGCTCGTATCGCCGTGGTCTTTCCTGCGCCCATGGGACCGGTGAAGAGAATGACGTGTTCAGCCACCCTTAGCGTCCCAGCCGCGCGCGCAGTCGGCTAAACAGACTCTCACGCTTGGTCACCTGAGGCGCGGCCACCACAGCCGCGGGGGCTTGGACCGAGCGTTTGAGGATTCGCAGCAGACTGAGCGCGTTGATTAAACTCTGGGCTTCGGAGTTATCCACGCCGGCCGTATCGGCCAACTCGCCGGCGCTCACATATGCGTTGCCGAGAACTGCAAGCATCTGCATCTGCCGCATAGTGTGCCTGTGTTGGGTGAGATTTGGCCAACGGCTCAATTTGTATCGCTCATTCGGAGCCAACCATGGCGCCCGCGCACCATGGAACGAGTTGAGGCCGATGAGCCAAAGTAGTCCGTCCAGGGGTTGTCCTGGCAGGTCGAACAACAACCCTGCCTCCAAGTCGGTTGGCTGAGTCTGGAGCCCGGCAAGAACTGCGTCCTCGGGGAATGCTGACAACGGCGTTGACCATGCGAAAGCGCGATAGCGAAAGTCGATGAAAAGGGGATCGTGCGCGTCGAACTCCATCTTCATGAGCATCGGGATTGATAGCTGGAGTACGGAGTTCACGGCGACTGCTGCCTGCTCCCACCCCGCAGTCGTTGGTGGCTCGCTCGTTATCGCCGTCGCTGAGATCTCGTCGGTTCCCGCTGCCGAGTCCTCGCCCGCTTGGTTCCACTCCGTCGCCATCGTTCATCCACCTCGGTCGAGTTGTGCCATGGTACCGCCCTGAACGAGCGGACGGTTCGCCATGAAAAGTCATCGGTCACTCAGCATCACAAATGGATGCGACCTCCGGGTTGTGCCAAACCACGCCAAGCTGTGCACCCCGCTGTAGCCTGACGACTCGCCAATCTACAGGTCGATGTTTGCTTCGGCTTCGTTTGCTTTGTACCGTCCCATCGCAAGGCTCGCCTTCGACCTGTCAGCAACAATGTAAATGAACATCGTCGGGGCCTTCGCCAGCGGGCGGATGATGTGCAGTTGAGTTGTCAGAGTGACGAGCAGATCGTCTATCTGGTCAGGAATTGCCAGCGCCTTGACGGTCGCACGCCGTGCGCGGAGAACCATTGAGGCGCTGGCCGCTGCCCGCTCCATATCGATGCCCGCTCCGGCTTGCCCCAGAACCATGCCCGACTCGCTGTCGGCCAGCGCGGCGCACATAGCGCCGTCGAAGTCCAGCATCTTCTCGAGGAGAAGGTTGAGGCTCGACGGCTTGGCCTTCACGTCTACCGCGGAGTCACTGGGCGTCGCTGCGGCGGCTGCCGTTGCAGGCGCCGGCGCCGTTGGAGGGGCAGGCGCCGTTGGAGGGGTTGTATCGACAAACGCGTCCAACTTTGCGGCCCACGACGAGAAGTCTGGGTCTTTGTAGTCTGGACGGGTTGGCGCAGGAGGTTGGCGACGGAAACGATTCAGAAAAGTGGGTTCATCGCTCACCATCGCACCTCCATTCGATCAAAACTTCGTTGAACAAACCCTTGCGTTGCCATGTGCCCCGCCCTCCGATAGCCTCGCCTTGTCGCTGGGAGACCAGCCCAAGAAATTTACAGAATCAGTCGAGCTCCGCACTCAGCCACTTTGTACCTCGCCAGCGCCAAGTTCGATTTGGCCTTGTCCATTGTGAGGTAAATGAAGATCGACGGGTGCGCCGGCAACAGATGGACGATGTCGTACTGGGTCGTGAGGGTGATGAGGATGTCGTCGATCACGTCCTTCAGCCCGAGCGCCTCCATGAGCTTGAGTTGAGCTCGAACCACCTTGGTGTTTCCAGCAGCCGCGATGTCCATGTTTGTGCTAGAGCCGCTCTGTCCGATTACCATTCCCGAAGCGCTGTCTACCAAAGCGGCACTCTTCGCGCCAGACAGTTCCATAAGACTGTCGAGCGACTCTTTGAGGTTTGACATCGGTGGGTCGTCCTAGGTTTGGCTAAGAACAAGAATGACTTGAGCCTAGTGGCGGCCGGTACTCTGATCGTGCCCCAGTTCGAGGGGAGCGCAACCGAGGTTCTAAATTTTGAAGACGGTGAAACCGTCATCCGCGCCCTCAGCCTTGCCGAGGACGGCGCTGACTTTGCGGACGCTGTCTTCGCGCGAAGCGAACCAGCGCATTCGGCTCGAGCACGACCAAACAGCTGACCTCAGGTGGTGCGCTCGGAGGGACCCTCGCGCACGAGCGCCGCCGCGACTTCTTCGATGCATGCTACCCTCGCGTTTCCTCTCACCCACCGCGTCTCGCCCTTGTCGGCGCCGTTGCTCTCCCACTACCATCTGTCCATGGCTCGAGCGACGGTGTCCGGCACCGCGACTGTCGTCTCCGCGAGCGAGGACATAGCTCGAGAGGGGTTCAACTCGACGGCGTGGGAGCTCGAACTCGAGGTGCGACCCGACGGGCAGTCGTCGTATCGAGTGTCCGGCCAATTCACAATGCCGAACCGTGTACACAAGCTCCGCAAGACCCTGAGCGGGCCCCCGCAACTTGCGGCCGGCGTAGTACTTCCAATAGCGATTGAGGCGACCGACCCGCAGCGGATCGAGATTCTCTGGAAAGAACTCATCCGATCCGGCGGGATGTCTCAGCTCTACGGCGAGCGATTTAGCGCGAAAGGCCTCATCAACGACGTTCGCGACGCGGTCACGGTCAAGACTCCCGCGGCGCCTCCATCGACCGCGCCGGCATCCCCGCGACCCACCGCAAAGACGTTCCCGCCAATCGACGGCGTCGACTTCGACACGTACATTGCGGCGGTCCTGCCTGTCGCACGTGGCGATGTCAAGGAGGCCGATCTGATCGCCCACTACGAAGCGAGCGGGTTCCCGATCAGCCGCGTTCCGACGATCGCC
>JBBQLW010000151.1:0-4162 GCA_038328315.1 Actinomycetales bacterium | reverse complement strand
GAGCTGGTCGCGGTACTCGTGCGGGGTCTTGCCGAACCACCCCGACGCCAGGCCAATGCCCGTCGGGGTGAAGCGCCAGAGCCGGTCTGCGTCGCGCATGATGGCGTCTTCGATGCTGTGGTGCTCGAGGCGCGTGTCGTGACCGTCGATTATGTCGGTCACCTTGGTGATGAACTCGTCGTCGTACCCCAATGCGGGCAGCAGCTCACGGGCGATGTTGCACCCCTCGAGCTCGTGCAGGTAGCGCACATCGCTCGTGCGCCAGTCGCCGCGGAATCCCTCAGAAATGATCTTCGACGCATCCACTCGTGACCAGCCGCTGTCATGCAGAAGAATCGCCACGCGTGTGACGAGGGCGTCAGCCTCGGGGTGAGCCTCGAGCACCAGCTCGGCGAACAGGAACGAGAGGGGCGTGTGGATGTCGTTTGACCGAGCGCGCAGCGACGGCGCGGCCGCGCGCCACAGGTCGTCGAGAGACTCCCATGCGCCCTGCGGTGAATGGCCGCTCGCGAGCGTATTGATGGTCGAGGTATTCGATGACATGGTGTGCCTTTTCTACGCCGGGGCGGGAACGAGGAGAGTCTTGAGAGAAACAGTGGGGTCGGAGGCGAGCTCGGGCGGAATCGTGGCGCCCTGCGCCAGCGCGCGGCGCACCGCCATGTAGTCGGGAGCGTCGTTGACGGTGTCGATAGCGATGAGGCGTCCGTCGGCGTAATACAGCACCGAGAAGTGCTCGTCGTCAGGGTTGCCGCGCACGACGGTCTGGTCGAACCCTGTCGAGAGCCCCGCAATCTGCAACTTGAGATCTGCCTGGTCAGACCAAAACCACGGCACTGAACGATACGGCTCACGAACGCCCAACAGGGTCGCGGCCGCAACCTTCGCCTGATCGACGGCGTTCTGCACCGATTCGAGGCGCACCTGGCCGGGTCGGCCCAGCGGGTGCGGCATCATGACGGCGTCACCCGCCGCCACGACGCGGGGGTCACTGGTCTGAGCGAATTCATTGACGACGATGGCTCCGCCTGCCAGTTGCAGACCGAGCTGCTCGGCGAGAGACGAGCGCGCCACCACGCCGATGCCCACGAGCACGATGTCGGCGGGCACCACGTCACCATCAGCAAGCTCGACTCCCGTGACGCTTCCGTGAGCGCCAAGGATGGCCGACACCTGCACCGACAGTCGAACATCGACGCCTCGACGAACATGTGCCTGCCGAAAGAACTCGCTCGTGATCGGCGACACCGCGCGAGCGATGAGCCGGTCAGCAGCCTCGAGCACCGTGACGGTCTTGCCGGCTTTACGTGCACCGGCCGCGACCTCGAGGCCGATGAAACCTCCGCCGATGACGACGACATTGTTGGCCGCTGCCCAGCGCGCTTTGAGAGCATCCGCATCGGCAACATCACGCAGGTACAGCACGCCGGCCAAGTCGCTGCCGGCAATCGAGATTCGTCGCGGCTCAGAGCCTGGGGTGAGGGCCAACTTCGCAAACGGAATCTGCGCCCCCGACGCCGTGACGGCCGTGCCGACATCGCCGGCCCACGACACAGAGACCACGGCATCGGCGCACCGCACGGTGATGTCGCGGTCGTCGTAGAACGACTGTGCCCGCAGTTCGAGCGACTCGACATCGACCTCGCCTGACAGGTACGCCTTTGAGAGGGGTGGGCGCTGGTAGGGAGTTGCCGGCTCGTTCCCCGCGAGAGTGAGTGGCCCCGTGAATCCGTGCTCGCGCAACGAGACCGCGATCTGCATGCCGGCCTGCCCCGCGCCGATGATGAGAATGTCGTCCATGGTTACAGCTGCTCGGGAGCGATGTGCACGGTGAGCCCGTCGAATTCGTCGCGCATCTTTATTTGGCACGACAGCCGACTGGTGGGCATGCGATCGGATGCTGCGCCGTCGAGCATGTCGTCTTCTAAGTCACCCGGGCCGCCGACGAGCTCGCTGAACGGCGCGTCGACGTATACGTGGCAGGTCGCGCACGCGCAGGCGCCGCCGCACTCAGCAACGATGCCGTCAACACCGTGCTTGACGGCGACCTCCATGACCGAGTCGCCCACGCGCGCGTCGAGCGTCGTCGTGGTTCCGTCGGGTGAAAAGTAGGTGATGGTGGGCATAGCTGACTCCTTGCAGGGCCGGGTGGCCGATCAAATGAACTGTTTTCCGCCGTCGACGATGAGGGTCTGGCCGGTGATGTAACTCGCGTGCTCCGAGGCGAGAAAGAGGGCGGTGCCGACGATGTCGTCGGGCTGGCTGGCACGCTTGATCGCGCCGCGGTCGACGCCGTAGGTCGCGGCATCGTCCATGAGCCCAAGGCTCGCCTCAGTGAGGGTGAAGCCCGGGGCGATGGCGTTGACCGTCACGCCGGCGCTGCCAACCTCACGCGCCATCACGCGAGTCATGCCGATGACCGCGCCCTTCGACGCCACGTAGTGCATCCAGAGCGGCGAACCGCTCATCACGGTGGCCGACGCGATATTGATGATGCGCCCGCCGGGTTGTGTCATTCGCGAAAACGCGGTGGCCGATACCAGCCAGGGCCCCTTCGCGTTCACAGCCATGACCTTGTCCCACTCGTCCGGATCGATCTCGTCGAAGGGCGTGCGAGTGAGCGTCGCGTAGATGGCGGCGTTGTTGACCACGACATCCAGCCGCCCGTAGTGGTCGATCGTCGCGTCGATGAGGGCACGAACCGAGGGTTGGTTCGTCACATCGACGCGCACGGCCACGGCCTCGACACCCTCAGCGGCGAGCAGCTCGACGGTGCGGTTTGCCCCAACCTCGTCGATGTCAGCCACGACGATGCGATCGCCCGCCGCGCCGAAACCGTGAGCGAACGCGCGCCCGAGCCCTCCCCCAGCGCCGGTGATCAGAACGACGCGGCTTGCTGTGTCTGTCATGCGCTTTCCTCTCGTCGATAGACCGAGGCCATGGGCTCGCCCAATTGCATTGACCCAAGCGCGACGAGTGCTCGTGACATGGCGCGGGCGGCCGGCGTGAAGAGTTCGTCGTAGGCGCGGTAGGCGCACAGCCGCAGCGCTTCGTCATCGTCAAGGCCAAACCAGTCGCAGACGACGGTGCGACCGTGCGGGCTCACTCGCCACAGCTTGTCGGCATCTTTCACGACCGAGTCGTTGATGCTCAAAGAAACAGTGCGGCTGTCGTGGCCGTCAATGATCGTGACGATGCTCTCGATGTCGTCGGGGTCGAGCCCGACCTCGGTGAGGATTTCGCGGGCAATGCGGGCCCCCTCGCGTTCGTGCTGCAATACGAGGTCAGGGCGACCACCGCCCGGGGCAATCGCTTCGAGAGCATCCGTCTCATCGACCGTCGACCAGCCAGTGTCATGAAGCAGGATCGCGGGCAGAACGATGCGTTCGTCTGCCTCGGGAATCTGCGACAGCAGCGCTCGGGCGAGTCCGTAGGAGTACAGCGAGTGTGCGTCGTTGTCGCGCACGGTGAGAAACGGTGCCGCGAGGCGCCAGATCGCCTCGTCCCGCTCGCCGAGCCAGACCATTCCGGGAACGATGTCGCGCGCAGGAATTCGCGCGGTGACATCGCGGCCGAGATAGTTGACCCGCGGGCGGGACGAGGCGTTCATGGTTGAGTCCGTATCTCTCAGTCGAGAATCGTGACGATGCCCTGCGAGCCGTCGACCCGCAAGCGCATACCCGTCTTGATTTTCGTGGATGCGCTTCCGGTTCCCGTGACGGCTGGCAGGCCGTACTCGCGGCAGACGATCGCCGCGTGGCTCATCATGCCGCCGATGTCGGTCACCGTTGCAGTGATCTTGCCGAAGACCGGTCCCCAGCTGGGGGCGGTCGTCGGGGCCACGAGAATCTCGCCCTGCTGCAATTGGGGCAGCTGCTCGGGGCCAGTGATGACGCGGGCAATACCCTCGACGACTCCGGGCGAGGCCGCCATGCCCTTGAGGCCGGGGTTGTCGGCATCGTCGCCGGCAAGCCACTGCTGCACTTGCTCGGTGGTGATGCCCCACAGCATGATCGTGAAGGGCTCGTTGATCGTCTCGGGCGGCGTGTTGAACGCCGGCTCCGGACGCGCGGTCGCTAGTGCGGCGACGATGCCACGGCGTCGCTCGATCTCGGCCGGCCAGTAGGTCGGGCCGATCGGGTCGGCGCCGACACCCCAGCCGGTG
>JBBQLW010000150.1:0-4181 GCA_038328315.1 Actinomycetales bacterium | reverse complement strand
CTGTTCCAAACGTCGACTCGATCCTGGTGCGATTCGACCGACGCCCTCAGCCGGGTAGCGAGGCCGAGCGGCTGGCAACCTTCGAGCTCGTGGATGCCGCGTTCCAGCAGCGCCGCAAGATGCTCCGTCAGGCGCTCTCGGTGGTGCTCGGCGACTCGGCTGCCGCGTCGGCCCGGCTCGAGGCCGCCGGTATCGCGCCGACCGCCCGCGGCGAGGAGCTCACGGTCGCGCACTTCCTTGCGGTGGCGCGGGCGCGCTGAGCCCCGCTCCTATTGCGCCGGTGCGCGCTTCTGCCGCAGCGGCGTCAGTCGGCCAGACCGAGAAACACCGTCACGAGCCGCTCAAGATCGACAAGTTGCGCAGACGAAAGCCGACCCGCCTGTGAGGGCACATTCGCGCGGCGCACGGTCGTCAGTTTGTCGACCATGATCCAGCTTGTTGCATCGAGCCCGCTCAGTTCGTCTGCATCAATCCGCATTCGGAGCAGCGGTGCGTCCAACTCAGTTGAGGTAAGCGGAGAAACGGTAACTGAGTCGGTACTGGCGAAGTGGTCATCTTGGAGGACGACCGCCGGCCGCGGTTTCGATGCGTAAACACCTCCGGCAACCAACCAAATCTCTCCGCGTCGCACTAGTCGGAACCTGCGTCGTTCCAATCAACGGACACGGCTTCGACAAAGTCCTGATCGTCTGAGACGCGGTCAGCGGCCGCGACAGCAAGCGCCTGAGCGTGAGCCGCGGGTGCGAACCCCTCGGCTCGCACGTCGGGCACCCAAGTCTGCACGAGCCTGAAGCCCTGAGCGCGCATCCGTTCTCGATGAGCGCTTACACGGTCCCTGACAGGCATGGCTCGATGTTACATGTAACGTCAGGAGGGTGCAAAGCGCGTGCACAGCCGCGCGAGGGGCCTGCTAAGCGGCCGCGCGAGCGACCGCGCGAATGGCGCGGCTCAGCGCGCTAGGTTGGAGCCATGAGCACCGCCGCGATGACGCCCATGGTTCACGCCAGGGCTCCCGGCAAGATCAATGTGTTCCTGAAGGTCGGAGCCCTCCTCGACGACGGGTACCACGACGTCGCGATCGCCTATCAGGCTGTTTCACTCTACGAAGACGTGCGCGCCTACCCTGCCGACGACTTTTCGGTCAGCGTGTCGGGGTCGGTGGCGCTGTCTCGGGTGCCGACCGACGCATCCAACATCGCGGTGAAAGCCGCTCGCCTGCTGGCCAGAAAGACCGGGTTTCGAGGGGGAGCGCGCCTCGAGATTGAGAAGCATGTTCCGGTGACCGGCGGCATGGGCGGCGGTTCGGCGGATGCCGCGGCGACCCTCATGGCCTGCGACGCACTGTGGGGCACCGCGCTGCCGCGTGACGAGATGCTCGAGCTCGCCGCTGTGCTCGGCGCTGATGTTCCGTTCGCGTTTACCGGCGGAACAGCGATTGGCACGGGTCGTGGTGACCAGCTCAGCCCGGCGCTCGCCAAGGGACAGTTTCAGTGGGTGCTCGCGCTCGCCGATTTTGGGCTCTCAACGCCTGCGGTGTATCGCGAGCTTGACACCCATCGTGATCGCCACTCACAAGACATCTATCCGGCGGAGGTCGCGCCGTCGGTCGATGCCAATGTGTTGCAAGCGCTGCGCGCTGGCGACCCACACATGCTCGCAGAGTGTCTGTACAACGATCTGCAGGCCCCTGCTATCCACCTTCAGCCCTCGCTTGCGAGAGTGCTCGAACTCGGCGAAGCCAATGGCGCGCTCGCTGGGATTGTCTCTGGCTCTGGCCCGACGGTCGCGTTCCTCGCGGCAGACCTTGATTCGGCTCTCGAATTGCAGATCGCGCTGAGCGCTGCCCGCCAGACGGTCGTGCGCGCGACCGGTCCTGTGCACGGCGCGCGGATTATCACCGACTAGCGGAACCGTATTCGGAGCAACGCTGGTTAGGATGGCGCGCGTGACCCTTCGTGAAGCCGCATCAGTACCGAGCGGGCCCAGCGGGCCAAGCGATTCGAGCGATTCGACCGAGCCTGACGGATCGACCCGGCCAGACGGATCGACACCCCCAACTCAGCCCGGCATGACGCCGCGCACCCAGCGCCTGTGGGCTGCCACCATCGGGGTGCTCGCCGCGCTCGCGACGCTTGCCGTCGCCGAACTCGTCGCCGCGTTCATGGTCTCGGTCGGCAGCCCGCTGCTCGCGGTCGGAGCCTTCGTGATCGACATCGTGCCGCCGTGGTTTAAGGATCTCGCGATCGCCCTGTTCGGCACCGGAGACAAAGTCGCACTGCTGGTCGGCCTCGGGCTCTTGGTGTTCCTGCTCGCAGTGGTTATCGGCATCCTCGAATACCGCCGGCCCCCGTGGGGAATCGTCGGTCTCGTCATCGTTGGGGTGATCGCAACTGCTGCGGTGTTGACCCGGGCAGATGCCGCCATCAATGACGCGTTGCCGACCTTCCTCGGAGTCGTTGCCGGCATTATCGTGCTTCGCCTAACTACACCGCGGCTGCACTACTGGGTGGATGCCGCGCGGATCGGTCGCAGCCTCCGGCTCGAAGGCGTTTCCCGGCGCAACTTTCTCGTGATTCTCGGGGCGACGAGCGCGGGAGCGCTCGCCATCGGTCTCGCAGCGCGAGGCATGAGCGCCGCGACGACGGCAGCCAACGCGGTGCGGCAAGCCCTCGTGCTCGTGAAGCCAGCAATTGCAGCCCCGCCCATCCCGGCTGGCGCCGAGCTGAACATCGCAGGCATCACACCGCTTATCACGAGCAACGACACGTTCTATCGCATCGACACCGCGTTGCAGGTGCCAATAATCGACGCGGCAAGCTGGAGTCTGAAGATCACCGGACTGGTGGAGCGCGAAGTCACGGTGACCTTCGCTGAGCTACTCGCGCTTCCGCTCACCGAGCACGCGGTCACTCTGATGTGCGTCTCGAACCAGATCGGCGGAGACCTCACCGGCAACGCCATGTGGCTGGGCTATCCAATTCGCGAGTTGTTGAAGCAAGCCGGGCCAGTGCCGGGTGCAGACATGGTGCTGTCGCGCAGCCAAGACGGCTTCACCGCGAGCACACCGCTCGACGTGCTGCTCGAGGCTGATCGCACGAGCCTGCTCGCCGTCGGCATGAACGGCGAACCACTTCCGCTCGAGCACGGCTACCCGGTGCGAATGGTTGTGCCGGGACTGTACGGCTATGTTTCAGCCACCAAGTGGGTCGTCGAACTGAAGCTCACGCGCTTCGCGGACGAGACCGCGTACTGGACCGATCGCGGCTGGTCCGACCGCGGCCCGGTCAAGACTTGCTCACGCATCGACGTGCCGCGCAGCGGCGCCCGGGTGGCGCCGGGTCGGGTCGCGATCGCTGGTGTGGCGTGGGCGCAACACCGCGGCATCGAGGCGATGGAAGTTCGAGTCGATGGCGGGGCGTGGCAGCAAGCGACACTCGCCGAGGCGATCTCGGCTGACACCTGGCGTCAATGGGTCTTCGAGTGGGATGCCACGAGCGGCAACCATATCGTTGAGGCCCGCGCGACCGACACTGAGGGCGACGTGCAGTCCGGCACCCCGAAGCCGGTGGCTCCGGACGGCGCAGAGGGCTACCACGCCATCACGGTCACCGTCGAATAGCCGGCGCGGTTCCACCAATCACCGTCTTGCCTCTCGCGGCGTGCTAACCTTTTTGTATCGCAAAAATCACGTTTGCTTCGAGCGGGTCTGCCGACAAGCACGGCATTGCGCGCGAGGACGCGGAGCCCGCCGTTCGAAATCCGATGATCTGGGTCCGCCACTTCGATGAGCCGCGGATCGACGGACCTCGTCCAGACCTGTTTATCGGCCAAGACCGCTCGGGCGCGAACGTGCTCGAAGTGATGGGGAACTGGCTCACGAGCGGCGACCTCGAACTGTTCCACGTTGTGCATCTGAGAGAGAAAACCCGCGAGAGAGTGAGAAAGAGCCAATGACCGACACAGACAGCAGCCCTGACCTCCGCAGTGATTGGGCCGAGCAAATGGACAAGTTCGGACCCGACACCATCACCTATGAGGGTGATGAGGCGCGAAGTGCCATCGACGAACTCCTCAACGGAGCCCCAGCAACCGGCGGGGAGGAGGAGGTAACTCGTCGACTCCGCGGTCGCGGGCGACCTGGGCTCAACCCCTCCGCTCCGAACGGCGCAAAGGCCCGTCAG
>JBBQLW010000149.1:0-4247 GCA_038328315.1 Actinomycetales bacterium | reverse complement strand
CCGCAGAACCTCGGGTTACGCGGCGCTCTTCGGCGCCGAGGTGTCTGCTGGCAGCGCTGCCTTGGCCGTCGCAACGATCGCGGCGAACGTGGCAGGTTCGGTGACCGCAAGGTCAGCGAGAATGCGACGGTCGACCTCGATGCCAGCCAGGTTGAGGCCCTGGATGAGGCGGTTGTAGGTCAAGCCGTTGGCACGCGACGCGGCGTTGATGCGCTGAATCCACAGACGACGGAAGTCACCCTTGCGCGCCCGACGGTCGCGGTACGCATAGACGAGCGAGTGCGTGACCTGCTCTTTGGCCTTGCGGTACAGGCGCGAACGCTGACCCCGGTAGCCGGATGCACGCTCGAGGATGACCCGGCGCTTCTTATGGGCGTTGACCGCCCGCTTTACTCTTGCCATTTCTTTTGTACCTGACCCTTAATTGCTTGAGCTCTACTTGCCCAAAAGCTTCTTGATGACCTTGGCGTCCTGCGGAGCAAGGACCTCTTCCTGGTTCAGACGGCGCTTCCTCTTGCCGCTCTTGACCTCCAGGTTGTGGCGCATGCCGGCCTGCTGCTTCATAACCTTGCCGGTGCCGGTGAGCTTGAAGCGCTTCTTCGCACCGGAGTGCGTCTTCTGCTTAGGCATCTGTTACCTCTTTCGTTGTTGGCTTCTTTGGTGCAGCTGGCGCTGCGACAGTCTTTGGTGCAGCGGGCGCCTTTGGCGCAACGGGAGGTTTCGCCGGTGCTGCTGCCGCTGCAACCGGTGCCACTGCAGCTGGTGCCTTTGCCGCTGCAACCGGTGCCACTGCAGCCGGGGCCGCTGCGCGAACCGGCTTGTTTGCCGCCTTGCGCGCATCCGCCTCGGCTTTCGCTGCTGCTTTGGTCTTGTGGGGTCCGATGACCATGACCATGTTGCGGCCATCAATCATCGGGGTTGATTCAACCGAACCGAACTCCGCGACATCCTCGGCAAAGCGCTGGAGCAGTCGAACACCCTGTTCTGGGCGGGACTGCTCGCGGCCGCGGAACAAGATCATGGCTTTGACCTTGTCGCCGGCAGAGAGGAATCCTTCGGCCCGCTTGCGCTTGGTTTCGTAGTCGTGCGT
This sequence comes from Actinomycetales bacterium, assembly GCA_038328315.1. Classification (GTDB taxonomy): domain Bacteria; phylum Actinomycetota; class Actinomycetes; order Actinomycetales; family Microbacteriaceae; genus Rhodoglobus. The sequence continues at coordinate 3,157 of JBBQLW010000149.1, read as the reverse complement.
GTCGATCTTGAGGCGAAAACGCACCTCCTTGAGAATCGTGTTGGCTTGGTTGCGCCTGGCCTCCTTGGCCTTCTGCGCCTCTTCGTACTTGTACTTGCCGTAATCCATGATTTTGGCAACGGGAGGCTTGGAGTTGGGAGCGACCTCAACCAAATCCAGATCAGCCTCTTGGGCCAGTCGAAGAGCGACGTCGATGGAGACAACGCCGACCTGTTCTCCCGCGGGACCAACGAGTCTTACCTCGGGTACGCGGATTCGGTCATTGGTACGGGGATCGCTGATGCGGGTTCTCCTCTTTCTTCGATTGCTGTGTTGTATGAACACAGTGCAGCGGATGCGGCAGGCACACGAGAGGGATTCCACGACGCGAACGCCAAACACCCTTGAAGTACTACCGAGCTGGAAGGACCAGCACTAGCGGGGTGTAACTACCCGGTAACCTTGAGAAGCGGCTAACAGGTGGGAGAAGCTCCACTTTCGCACCGAGGTTTTCGCCCCGGAGCCTCGTAAATACTAGCAGAGCGCCGCGCAAATCACGAAGGAAGCCTGTGTCTGATCTCAGCACTCCACCGTCAGACCCGGTCGAAGACGATATTCGTGACATTGCCGAAGTGCCAGCGGTTGAGCTGATCAACACCGTCAGCGTTCACCTCATGAGTGCCGCGGCAGTAAAGCTTGGGCTCGCCGACGACCCCAATGCGGCCGAGGAGATCGATCTCGATGAGGCCCGCAAACTCATCACAGCACTCGCCGGCCTCGTGACGGCGGCAGCCCCCGAGATCTCCGACAGCCACGCCCGCCCACTCCGCGACGGCTTGCGTTCGCTGCAACTGGCGTTTCGCGAGGCATCCGCTATTCAGGATGCCCCTGGCGCAGGCCCAGGAGAGAAGCTCACCGGATCTGTCATCTGAGATCAACAGTCAGTCAGCAGCAAGCTTGAGCGCGAGCGAGTCGACGCGCTCGGCGATGACCTCACTCGTCGCCCAACGCTCTTGAAGGCGCGCGAGCAGCGCGTCGAGTGCGTCTCGATTGAGCCCTGGGCTGAGGGTCAGTTGCACGAGCAACTCTGGCCCGGTCAAGCGAGCATTGGGGTCGGCCGGTGCAAGTTGGAGCGCAATGACGGCGTCTTCACCGGCCGAGAGTCGCAGGAACTCCTCGAGCACGACCTGATCTCGAAAACTTGGCGTCCATGGGTGCTCCTTGGCAATCGCCCACAGGGCAGGGCGGCGCACCGCGAACTCGGTGCGGCTGCCGGGATCGATGACGACTAGGTCGGTCTGCTCGCTCGCGGCCGCGAGGGCGACGCGTGGCCCGCTCGCAGGGAACGGTCGAGCGGCCGGCTTCCAGTGTGCCATCGTATCGACCGAGCTGAAGACGGGCAGCACCCGGCGACCGTCGGGAGCCGAGACCAGCACGATCGAGAACTCTAAGCTTTTCTCCTCGGCGCTCTGAGAATCCGTCGGCGTCGGCTCTTCGAGTTGAGCCAGCAAGGGGATCAGAAACCGCACCCGGCGAACCGCGTCGATTACGTCGACTTCGCTCAGCGCTCCAATACGAAAGCCATCGATCGCGGCGATCAGCTCGGCCGGGGCAGAACCGTCGTCATTGGCTGAGGGGTTCGGTTGAAACTCACGACCCGCCCACGGCTGACCCGCAGAGCCTCCAAGCCCCTCTGCGCGGTCCGACATCGTTAGGCGGATGCGACGTCGAGGGCCTCAGCGAGCGTAAAGGCTTTCGCATACAACGCCTTGCCGACGATCGCCCCTTCAAGTCCGTGCGGCACAAGTTCGCGGAGCTCCGCAATGTCATCCAGGTCCGCGATGCCACCCGAGGCGATGACCGGACGGACTGTACGGCTCATGACCTCGTGCAACAACTCAAGATTCGGGCCCTTGAGGGTACCGTCCTTGGTGACATCCGTCACGACGTAGCGACAACATCCAGCTTGTTCGAGACGGTCGAGCACGGCCCACAGATCCCCCCCGTCCTTGGTCCAGCCGCGGGCGGCAAGCGTCGTTCCGCGAACGTCGAGACCGACAGCGATCGCTTCGCCATACTCGGCGATGACGTGAGCGGCCCACTCGGGGTTTTCGAGCGCAGCGGTGCCGAGATTGATGCGCTTGGCGCCCGAGCTGAGCGCGGCCTCAAGGCTTGCGTCGTCGCGGATGCCCCCCGAGAGTTCAATGTTGACCCGACGCGGAGTGTTCTTGATGACCTTCTTGATGACGGCCTGGTTGTTGCCGCGCCCAAATGCCGCGTCAAGGTCAACCAAGTGAATCCACTCGGCCCCTTGATTTGCCCACTCGTTTGCGGCATCCACCGGGTCGCCGTAGCTGGTCTCAGTGCCAGCTTTGCCCTGGGTCAAACGCACTGCTTTGCCGCCAGCGACGTCGACCGCCGGCAACAGAACCAACCCGGGAGTGGTGGCGAACTCGCTCATTACCGACTTTCATTGCAGAATTTTTTTACAGCTGCGCGGAGCTTCCGCGCACAAGCATTCGATACTAGCCGACGACAAGTTGGACGGCGATCACAGCGTCGCGATCCAATTGCGAAGGAGACGAATGCCAGCCTCCCCGGACTTCTCTGGGTGAAACTGCGTTGCGGTCAGCGGGCCATTCTCGACGGCCGCAAGGAACCGACTGCCGTGCTCCGCCCAGGTCAGGATGGGTTTCGGGAACGGATCGTGTACCTCGAGCGGAAACTCTTGAGCGGCATAGGAGTGCACGAAGTAGAACCGCTCGTCGCGAACGCCAGCGAAGAGCTTCGAGTCGGCTGGCGCATCCACCGTGTTCCAGCCCATGTGGGGCAGGATCGGAGCGTCCAATTGGGTCACCGTGCCTGGCCACTCCCCCAGACCCGCCGTGTCGTGACCTCGCTCGACGCCGCGTTCGAACAGCACTTGCATCCCGACGCAAATGCCGAGCACTGGCCTTCCGCCGGTGAGTCGCTTCTCGATCGCAGCCCCTCCGCGCACCGCGTCGAGTGCGGCCATCACTGCGGCGAAAGCACCGACCCCGGGCACCACCAAACCGTCGGCAGCCTCGGCGGCGGTCTTGTCCGCAGACATCGAAACCCGGGCTCCGGCCAGCTCGAGTGCCTTGGCGGCCGAGTGGATGTTGCCGGAGCCGTAATCGAGAATGACGACCGATGGCGC
>JBBQLW010000148.1:0-4346 GCA_038328315.1 Actinomycetales bacterium | reverse complement strand
GAGGCCGAGCCCGAGCTTGTAGAGGCCGAGCTTGTCGAAGCCGAGACCGTCGAAACGATCATCGACGTTGAGGTGCTCGATGCCGAGGTGTTCGAGGATATCCAGCGTGGCGAGGTCATCCCTCCGCCGAGTCCGGCGCTCGGCGCCGTGGCACTCGGACTTGCAGTGGTGACCGCGATTGCGCACATCATCGCCGTCGTAGTCTCCTCGGCCAATGATTTCGGCCTCGGAACCACGCTCGGCTACATCGCCATCGGGCTCTCGGTCCTCGCCGTCGTACTTGGCGCGCTCGCCGTGATTCTTGATCGCGGCCGACGGCTCGGTGTTGCATCCGTCGCTCTCGGTCTCGTTGCAAACCCGTACATTCTCTTGCTGCTCTTGCAACTGGTAGGCGGCTCGGTGGCAGCCTGAGCGATTGCAGTCGACCTCAGTAGGCTGGCCGCATGGCCTCGTCGAACGCGAAACACACTGTCTCAGAACTCTTCGATGCGAACCTCTGGCGCGAGGTGCCTGAATTTGGCGACCTCAGTGATCTGACCTATCACCTGGATGTGACGGGTCGCGTTGCACGCATCGCGTTCGATCGGCCAGAGGTGCGAAACGCGTTCCGCCCGCACACCGTCGACGAGTTGTACCGCGCGCTCGACGACGCCAGGCAGAACCCCAACGTCGGGGTGGTGCTGCTCACCGGCAACGGACCGAGCGAGAAAGACGGCGGTTGGGCGTTCTGCTCTGGCGGCGATCAGCGCATTCGGGGGCGCGACGGCTATCAGTATTCGGCAGAGCCCCCCGCTGCCTCCGGGGGCACAGCGCGCCTTGGACGACTCCACATTCTCGAGGTGCAGCGGCTGATTCGCTTCATGCCGAAAGTCGTCATCGCGGTCATCCCCGGCTGGGCGGCTGGCGGCGGGCACTCGCTGCACGTGGTGTGCGACCTGTCGATCGCGAGCATCGAACACGGCCGGTTCAAGCAGACGGATGCCGATGTCGGCTCATTCGACGCAGGGTACGGCAGCGCCTACTTCGCTCGACAGGTCGGGCAGAAGTTCGCTCGCGAAGTGTTCTTTCTTGCGCGCGAGTACGACGCTGCGCGAGCGCTTGAAGCCGGAGCAATCAACGCTGCGGTGCCCCACGCTGAGCTCGAAGTCACTGCATACGAGTGGGCGACGGAGATTCTCGGCAAGTCCCCGACCGCCATCCGAATGCTCAAGTTCGCCTTCAACGCCGTCGACGACGGTCTCGTTGGCCAGCAGGTGTTCGCGGGAGAGGCAACGCGTCTCGCCTACGGCACCGACGAGGCGGTCGAGGGGCGAGACGCGTTTCTCGAGAAGCGCAAGCCGGACTGGGGGCCGTATCCCTGGCAGTACTGAGGCGCTACCGCGCAGTCGGCAAGCTACTGCCTTCTTTGGGAATATCCCGCTTTTACATGCGTTCGCATAGATAGCGAACTTTGAAAGGGCTCTCATGACGGTCATGACCCAAGGACTGCATCACGTCACCGCGATCGCCGGGGCGCCACAGCGGAACATCGACTTTTACGTCTCTGGACTCGGGCTGCGCTTGGTGAAGAAGACTGTCAACTTCGACGATCCCGGCACGTACCACCTCTACTACGGTGACGAAGCCGGTCGCCCAGGATCGCTCATCACCTTCTTCCCGTGGCGCGGCATCCGACAGGGCCAAGTCGGCGCGGGCCAATCGACGTCGACGGCGTTTTCGGTGCCGGCCGGAAGTCTCGGCTGGTGGACGGAGCACTTCGCCGCACTCGGCGCCGAGTCGCGCGTGACCTCGTATTCGAGCACCGAGGAACGGCTTCTGGTGAGTGATCCGGATGGCCTGCAAATCGAACTCGTGGCGACCTCGGTGAGCGACCCTCGCGAACCGTGGGACTCGGCCAGCGTTCCAGCCGAGTACGCCATTCGTGGGCAGCACTCGTCGGTGCTCACGGTACGCAGGCCGCAGCAGACCATCGCCGTGCTGACCGAGGATCTCGGTCTGCGGATCGTCGAAGAGCACGCCGGTCGCACTCGGCTTGCGGCTGGTGACGGTTCGCCAGGGACGATCGTGGATGTGATCGGCTCGTCCATTGCGCCGGAGGGGCTTAGTGCAGGCGGCACGGTGCACCACATAGCGTTTCGAGTGCCGGATCACGCGACGCAGGCGGCGTGGCGCGAAGAACTCGTCGGGCGTGGGCACCAAGTCACGGGCATCCTTGACCGGCAGTACTTCACGTCGATCTACTTTCGTGAGCCAGGCGGTGTGCTGTTGGAGATTGCTACTGATACTCCCGGCTTTGACATTGACGAGCCGCTGCTCGAACTGGGCCGCGCCCTCAAGCTGCCACCGTGGTTGGAGCCGAACCGCGAGCAGATCGAGCACGCCGTCGCCAAGATCACGGTGCCGCCGGAGAACAATCCCACTGGCTTGTCATCCGTCAACTCGGTGGAGGATCCGGCATGACCGGCGCGCGAGACTCCCGATGACCGTTGACCTTGCGGCATGGCCGCACGAGTATCGGCCAGCCGCACCGGGGGCCCCGCTATTGCTGCTCCTGCACGGCACGGGGGGCAACGAGCACGAGATCGCAGCGCTTGCTGAGAACCTTGATCCGGATGCCGGCGTGCTCGCCCCGCGCGGACGGGTGAGCGAGAACGGCGTGAATCGCTGGTTTCGACGGGTTGCCGAGGGTGTCTTCGATCTCGACGATGTTGAAGTTCGCGCCGACGACTTGGCCGAGTTCGTAACCGCGGCGCTCGCCGAGTACGGCGCAGCTGGCGGTGCCACGAGCCCGCTCATTGCTGTCGGCTTCTCGAACGGCGCGAACATCGCCCTCGCGACAGCGATGCGGCATCCCGAGGTCGTTCCGAGAGTGATCGCCTTCTCTGGCATGTACCCGTTTGGAGATCGCGAACCCGCCGCGTCGCTTTCGGCACTGTCGGTGTTGCTGCTCAATGGCGCGAACGATCCGATGGCGCCACGGTCGAGCGTGGAGCGGCTGGTCGGCGTGCTGGTTGGTGGCGAGGCGCGCGTCAGTAGAATCGAGCGTAAAGGCGGCCACGGTATCGCGGAGAGCGACCTCTTCGAGGCGCGGGCGTGGCTCGACGAGCGGCGCCGACTCGAGGGGTCGCGGCAGCTCTAGGCATCCGCTTACGACCCACAGAGGGGTGCAGCATGCGAGACCTGATTGAGGTGGATGGCACGAATCCGACGTCCGTGCTGCAGGCCCTGAGGGCCGCGCTCGATCTCAGCGGCCCGGCGTTGTTGCCGTTGTTGCCGGTGCTGCCAGTGCTAAGGGTGCCGAACGGTCGCGGCGGCGAGGATGGCATTGTTGCCGCGCCGCGAGCCGAAACCCCGAAGACTGTTGATCAGCGCGTCGCTGTCGTTGTCGAAACGAGCGGCTCAACCGGCAGGCCCAAGCGAGTGGCGCTGAGCGCCGACGCGGTACTCGCGAGCGCCGCGGCATCCAATGCTCAGCTGGGCGGGCCAGGTCAGTGGCTGCTCGCGCTGCCAGCGCACTACATCGCCGGTATCAACGTGCTTGCGCGCTCGATTGTCTCTGGGACCGAGCCGGTGATGATCGCTGACGGCAGCTTCAAGCCCAAGTCGTTCATCGCGGCAGCCGCCAGCATGAATTCCTCGCCCCGCTACACCTCGCTCGTGCCGACCCAGCTCGCACGGCTTCTTGAATCGGATGCCGCCATCGACGCCCTGCGCGCCTTCGACCGTGTGCTCCTCGGTGGACAATTGGCTGCCGCAACCCTCGTCGACTCGGCGCGCACCGCTGGGATTGCCGTAACGCGCACCTACGGGTCGAGCGAGACTTGCGGTGGTTGCGTGTGGGACGGCGCTGCGATTGGGGACACCCAATTGCGCATCACCGACGGTCGAGTTGAGATCGCAGGCAGCGTGCTAGCGGAAGGGTATCTCGATGACCCGCGTCGGAGCGCAGGAGCGTTTCGAATGAGCGACGGTGTTCGCTGGTATCGCAGCGACGACCTCGGGGAATTGCACGACGGTATCCTCATGGTGTCCGGTCGCGCTGACGACGTGATCGTGTCCGGTGGCGTCAAAGTTTCCTTGTCTGCGGTCGAGCGGGTCGTCCAGACGCTTGCCGGGCAATCCACTGCTGTCGTTGTCGCGGCGCCGCATCCGGAGTGGGGCGAGACTCCCGTGGTTGTGACGAGTACCGCCGTCGCTCTGGAAACTGTGCGGGAGGCAGTCACAGCCGCGCTCGGGCGCGAGGCGGCGCCAATGCGCGTCGTGCACGTTGACATCATGCCGACGCTCGCCAGCGGCAAGCCGGATCGCCTGGCCATTGCCTCGCTCGCATTCCACTGAGCTGGTGT
>JBBQLW010000147.1:0-4368 GCA_038328315.1 Actinomycetales bacterium | reverse complement strand
AGGCCGATCGGTTCAGTGCAGCCGTCGAGCCCGGCACCGAACCGACAGGCTCGCCCAACTCGACATCAACAGCGGATCCCGAATCTCCCACTGGCTTGAACGTCCCGACCCTGGCCGAACTGTTGGAGTGGCCGTACACGTTGTCTGGCGTCGCCTGGCCGGTAAAGGACACCGTCACAACACCTGACCTCGCAGCCCTCGTTGCGGGCGAAACAACCGTGACACTGCTCGCGGACTCCAACGTGGCGGCCCCCGACCGGGCTGGGAGTGCACTTATCGTCAATGGTTCATCGGCGACAGTCACCGACTCTTCAGTGTCCGAAGCCCTGCAAGAGACGATTGCTGCCCAAACCTCGGATGCGTGGCAGCAGTCCCTGCAGAGGCTCACAGCAGAGATCGCTGCCGAGAGCTCACGCCAATCCGGGGTGCAGGCAACGATTGTCGCGACTGTTGGCAGGACGCCAGGCACAGCAAGCACGGCAGGAGTGCGGCTCTCTGAGACCATTGCGGCGATCGGGACCCAGGCGTCGATCGCGCTAGTTCCCCTGAACACGGTCTTAGCTGCGCCGGCGACTGATGCGAGTCTGGTCGAATCGGCTCAGCCGGCAGATCGCCTCGCGGTGGCCGGCTCACTCGTTAGCGAAGAGCAGCTCGATGCTCAATTCGCCACAATCGTTGACAATCCGAGCACGATTACCGCCGAGCGTCGCAACCGGCTGCTCGCGTTGCTCTCCGCCGACTGGGTGAGCAACCCAACCCGGTGGTCGTCCGTCGCACAAACCTTCGCCGCCGAGTCTGTCGAGTTGAGAAACTCGGTACAAATCGTCGACGTCAGCAACATCAACTTCTTCACCGATCGCCAGTCGATCCAGATTCCCGTCAGCAACGGGCTGGACGTGCCAGTGCGAGTGCTCGTGAGTGTAGCGGCCCAGCGCCCACTGCTCTTCATCGAACAATCGCCGATCGAGCTCGTCATCGAGCCTCGGTCTCAAAAGAACGCACCAATACCTGTTCAGTCGGTCTCGAACGGCACAGTTCAACTGACGGTCACCCTCGCGAGTACAACCGGAGTATCGGTGGGTGAGCCGAATCGGGTTTCAGTGAATGTGCAGGCGGGTTGGGAGACCCCGATTGTGACCGCGATAGCCGTGCTCGCTGTCGCTGTGTTCGTGACCGGCTTGATTCGTAATATCCTCCGGAGGAGAAGGCCACCCCGTGTCTGAGGCCTCTGCTGCGGACGGGCTCAGCCCCGGCGGAATCGGCAGGGCCAGTGCGCTCTTTGCCTCTGGCACCATCGTGTCGCGCGTGCTCGGTTTCATTAGTGCGGTTGTGCTGGCAAACGCGATCGGCATTGTCGGTGCCGGGGCGGATGCCTTCACGCTCGCCAATCAACTCCCGAACAACATTTACGCGCTCGTTGCCGGTGGCCTCCTGAGCGCCGTCATCGTGCCACAGATCGTGCGGGCCGGCCTCCATGACGACGGAGGTGCCAAATTCGTCAATCGCCTCATCACCATCTCGCTTGTTGTGTTCGTTGTGCTAACAGTCATTGCCACCGCGTGCGCACCACTCCTCGTTCGGCTCTACGCCCAGTCCGGTGCAACCAGTGGATTCAGCGAGCAAGACTTCGCCCTCGCGACAGCCTTCGCGTATTGGTGTTTGCCGCAGATCTTCTTCTACGCGCTCTACAGTCTCCTCGGAGAAACCCTGAATGCACGCGGCATCTTCGGCCCGTTCACGTGGACGCCCGCCCTGAACAACCTCGTGGTCATCGGTGGACTGGTCATTTTCATCACCGCATACGGACCAGATCCACAGCATCGGCTCGCTGAGACGTGGACGAGCCCTCAGGTTGCCCTCTTGGCTGGCACGGCAACCCTTGGAATCGCGATTCAGGCGTTCGGATTGCTGCTGTTCTGGCGTCGCACCGGTATTCGATATCGTCCAGATTTCCATTGGCGCGGAGCCGATCTCGGACAGGCCGGCCAGGCAGCGGCGTGGGTGTTCGGAATCTTCTTGGTCACTCAGATTTCGGCGGTGTTCGAATCGCGCGTCGCATCCATTGCAACTGGCGAGGCATCGCTCGCCGTGCTCAAGTACGGCTGGCTGATCTTCATCCTCCCGCACTCGGTCGTCACTGTTTCCGTCACCATGGCGTACTTCACGCGCATGAGCGAGCATGTGCGCGACGGTCGAATTGGCAAGCTTCGGAACGATATCGGGGCGGCACTTCGCACGATTCTGCTAGTGATGGTGTTCTCTGCAATCGGCCTGATGGTCTTGGCTTATCCGTTCAGCGCGGTCTTTGCGAGCGACTACGCGGGTGTGCAGGCTCTCGGCAACGTCGTCGTCGCGTATCTCGTCGGGCTGGTGCCCTTCACCGTGTTTTTTGTTCTGTTGCGCGTCTACTACGCAATGGACCTCACTCGCGCGGCCTTCGTGATTCAGGTTGCCCAGGCCATGGTCTACGTCAGCGGAGCTCTCGCCATTCAAGCGTTCGTTCCCGTCGAGTGGATCGCCGTCTCTCTCGCGCTGTTACTGAGCATCGCGACCACGTTCCAATCCGCACTGTCTGCGGTGTATCTGCGGCCTCGAACAGGGGGGTTGGAATCGCGCTCGGTGGCGCTGAGCACGCTGTGGTACGTCGGGGCGATGGTGCCTGCAGCTGGCGCAGGAATAGCCTGTCTTGCGCTCCTGGGCGGCATCGGAGCTGGTGCATTCGCGGTGTCAAGCGTTGCCGGGTCGCTCATAAGCATGGCCATTGCTGGGACAGTCATGGCCGGTGTGTACTGCGTGGTGCTCTGGATCACTCGCAACCCGGAGTTTCGAGGTATTGCACATCCGATTCTCAGAAAGGTACGCGGAATAGGTCGCGCCTAGGATGGGTTGTACCGGGCGATACGCACCCATAAAGTGCACAGCCGCGAGGCACGCAGCCACAAGGAGAAGCGCTAATGCGCCAAGTCATCATCATCGGATCCGGACCAGCGGGCTACACGGCGGCGATCTACGCCGCCCGGGCCCAGCTTGCACCATTGCTGATCGCGAGTTCTGTCGAAGCTGGCGGCGAGCTGATGAAGACCACCGAAGTGGAGAACTTTCCCGGCTTCGCTGAAGGCATCATGGGGCCAGAGCTTATGCTCCAGATGCAGGCGCAGGCCGAGCGGTTCGGCACCGAGATCGTTCTCGACGACGTCGTGTCGCTCGAGCTCGACGGACCGATAAAGCGGGTCACGCTCGGCAGTGGCGACACCCACGAAGCTTTGGCGGTGATCTTCGCCACCGGTTCGGCCTACCGCAAGCTCGGCATCCCAGACGAGGAGCGCTTGAGCGGATACGGCGTTTCTTGGTGCGCCACCTGTGACGGGTTTTTCTTCCGCCAGAAGACCATCGCCGTCGCAGGCGGGGGTGACTCCGCCATGGAGGAAGCGACCTTCCTGACCCGGTTTGCTGACAAGGTCTACGTTATTCACCGAAAAGACTCGCTCCGGGCGTCGAAGGCGATGCAAGAGCGTGCCTTCTCCAACCCGAAGATCGAGTTTCTGTGGAACAAGGAAGTCACAAGCATCTACGGCGAAGATCTCGTCACCGGGGTTGGGCTGGTCGACACGGTGGATGGCACTGAAACAAGGCTTGATCTGAGCGGTCTGTTCATTGCAATCGGTGCCGACCCTCGCACGCATCTTGTGCACGGTCAACTGACCTTGAATGCGGATGGCACAATCGCCGTCGAGGGTCGTTCATCACGCACGAACCTCGCCGGCGTCTTTGCTGCTGGCGATGTCATCGATCCGACGTATCGGCAGGCGGTCACTGCCGCCGGTTCTGGCACAGTGGCGGCGCTAGACGCAGAACACTACCTAGCGGCACTGCCAGCCGACAGCCTCAACACGGCCGTTCATTCCGAACCCGTTTCCGCAACAATCTAACCGTTTCACAGAAAAGGAAAATCCAATGTCGACAGCCACCGACGTCACCGACGCCACATTCGCCGAAGAAGTACTGAACTCGAAGGAGACCATCATGGTCGACTTCTGGGCAGAGTGGTGTGGGCCTTGTAAGGCAGTGTCACCGATTCTCGACCAAATTGCCGCTGAGCACTCCGACAAGATCAAGATCGTGAAGCTCAACGTCGACGACAACCCGCAGATGGCGATGAAGTACCAGATCACCTCAATCCCCGCCATGAAGGTATTTCGCAACGGCGAGGTCGTCAAAACCGTCATCGGTGCAAAACCGAAGCCGGCAATCGAAGCTGACTTGGCCGAGTTTCTGGCGTAGCCAATCACGCACAACTGGCCTCGCCCCTGATTTGGGGCGGCTGCGGCCTGTATCCTCGACCGCAGGCTTGCTCGGCGCTGGCGTCGC
>JBBQLW010000146.1:0-4400 GCA_038328315.1 Actinomycetales bacterium | reverse complement strand
TGACCAGCGCATCGTCGTTTCACACGAATCTGCCGCGGCGCTCTGGCGGCTGCCCTCGGTCGGTCCATGGCCGACGAGGGTGCACGTGCTCGCTCCGACTGCGCGCGGCGGCCGTTCGACTGCGGCGTTCGTGCGTCATGCGGTCGGATTGCCAGACGAGCTGGTCACGATCGAGGGGATGCTGGTCACCTCGCTCGCGCGCACCGTCGTCGACCTGGGCCGCAGCGCACCGTTCCCGCACGCGGTCGCGGTCGCTGATGCAGCACTTCGTCGCGCAAAGCACCCGATCCGGGGGCTCCCGCGCACGACCATGACCGTAGATGACCTCCGCGCCGAGTTGGCTACCGTTCCGGTCAGGCTTGGCACCGCACGGGCTGCACGTGTGATCGACTTCGCGAATCCCTTGGCCGATCGGCCGGGCGAGTCACTCAGCCGGGTCAGTATGCACGAGGCCGGCATCGAGATGCCAGAGCTTCAGGTCGAGCTGCTTGGGCGAAGCGGAAGGTTGTACATCGTTGACTTCTACTGGCGCCGGTTGCGGCAGATCGGCGAGTTCGACGGCCGAGAGAAGTACAGCGACCCTGAGTTCCTTCGAGGTCGCACACCCGAGCGCGCGCTCCTCGACGAGAAGGCGCGGGAGGATGACCTGCGTGCCGCCGACAACGGGATGTGCCGCTGGGGTTGGGAGATCGCAGTGTCGCCGTCGCTGCTGCGCGCGCACCTCGCTGCGGCGGGCATCCACTAGTGCGCGGGCCGTGCGGCGGCTCGCGCTGACTTGTGCGCGCCGGTTTGTTGACCGCGCGGCGGTTACAGCGGGCGCGCGGTCAACAAACGGGCGCGCACACACCCAGAGGTCCCACTCGGCGGGAGCCCTCAGTCGGCAATATTCAGCAGCACATGACCGGATGCCACGGTCGCACCGACTGTCGCGCTGACGCCGGTGATCGTGCCGTCTTTGTGCGCAGTGATGGGTTGCTCCATCTTCATCGCCTCCAGCACAAGAACGAGATCGCCCTTGACGACGCGGTCGCCGTCCGCAACCGCGAGTTTCACGACGGTCGCTTGCATCGGCGCCTTGACCGCGTCGCCAGTGTTGGTGCTCACCGAGCCGGAACTGCGACGCTTCGGCGGTGCGGTCAGCGCAGCCCCTCCGCCGCGAGCCGCAACCAGCTTCGTCGGGATGGAGACTTCCACTCGCTTGCCGTCCACCTCCACAACAACGTTGTGACGCGCCGGCGGCATGGAGCCGTCCGGCAAGGACCCACTCCACGGTTCGATGTCGTTCACGAAGTCCGTCTCGATCCACCTCGTGTAGACCGAGAACGGGCTGCTTGTGAATGCCGGGTCGCGAACGATCTTGCGGTGGAACGGCAGCACGGTCGGCAGGCCGGTGACCTCGAATTCGTCCAGCGCTCGACGCGCGCGCTCGAGGGCATCCTCGCGACTCGATCCGGTGACGATGAGCTTGGCGAGCAGGGAGTCGAATGATCCAGTGATGACATCGCCAGTCGTCACGCCGCTGTCGATTCGCACGCCGGGCCCGCCAGGAAAACGCAAGGTCTGCACCGGTCCCGGCGACGGCAGAAAACCGAGACCGGGGTCTTCACCGTTGATGCGGAACTCGAACGAGTGGCCACGAGGCTGGGGGTCGTCGTAGCCGATCGCCTGTCCCTCTGCGATGCGAAACTGCTCCCGAACGAGGTCGATTCCGGTGACTTCTTCTGAGACCGGATGCTCGACTTGCAGTCTCGTATTCACTTCGAGGAACGAAATGGAGCCGTCTTTCGCCACGAGAAACTCGCAGGTCCCTGCTCCGACGTAGCCAACCTCGGCGAGGATCGCCTTTGACGAGCGATAGAGGGCCGCGTTCTGCTCATCCGTGAGAAAGGGGGCTGGCGCCTCTTCGACGAGCTTCTGGTGGCGCCGCTGCAGCGAGCAGTCGCGGGTCGAGATGACGACCACGTTGCCATGGCTGTCAGCAAGGCACTGGGTCTCAACGTGTCGCGGTTGGTCCAGATACTTCTCAACGAAGCACTCACCGCGCCCGAATGCAGCGACGGCCTCTCGGGTCGCCGATTCGAACAGCTCGGGAATCTCTTCGCGCGTACGAGCAACCTTGAGGCCTCGGCCGCCACCGCCGAACGCGGCCTTGATGGCTACTGGCAGTCCGTGAACATCGACGAACTCGAGCACTTCCTCTGCCCCGCTCACGGGGTTGAGCGTGCCGGGGGCGAGCGGCGCCCCGACCTTCTCGGCAATATGCCGGGCGCTGACCTTGTCACCCAGTTGCTCGATGGCTGTCGGCGACGGCCCGATCCAGATCAGCCCGGCATCAATCACCGCCTGCGCAAAGCCGGCGTTCTCAGCGAGGAAGCCGTAGCCAGGGTGCACCGCGTTCGCCCCGGACCGGCGCGCTATCGAGAGCAGTTTCTCAATAACGAGATAGGTCGAAGCGCTCGTCGTACCGTCGAGGGCGTAGGCCTCGTCTGCGAGTTTGACGTGTCTCGCGTCGCGATCTTGGTCTGCGTAGACAGCGACCGAAACGATGCCGCTGTCCTTCGCGGCTCTGATCACCCGTACGGCAATCTCTCCACGGTTGGCGATCAGAACCTTCGTGATGAGAGCCATAGCCCCTTAGCCTATTGGGCTGGTGCCGCCCGCCTTTGGCCAGACACTACAACAAGTGCCAGCAGCAACTGTGACTTACATCCACAACGACGTATCGGTATCTGCAAACCCGAGCCTGCTCAACGATTCCAGAGTCGCGGCCACTCGACGCCGAGTCGAGTCACACAGTCACGCAGCAGCGAAACGGAGAGGCCCACAACAGCGTGTGGGTCGCCATCGACCTTGAGAATGAAGGCGGATGCCCGCCCATCGATCGTGAACGCGCCCGCCACGCGAAGTGGTTCCCCGGTGGCCACGTAGGCCTCGATCTCTTGGTCGGAAATGTCCGGCGCGAAGCTGACGTGCGCGCTCGCAACGCCGCCGACCGCGGCTCCAGCCCCGCCGCCGACGTCGGCAGTGTGATCGATCACCCACAGCCCAGAGTGCAGAATGCCGGTTCGACCGCGCATGGTCTTCCAGCGCTCGATGGCGAGGTCCGGTCGATGGGGTTTGCCGTGAGACCGCCCTTCCAGCTCAAAGAGAGAATCGCCGCCAACCACGATCCCGTCGATCGCCGCACCGTCCACCAAACGACCGACAACGGCTTCAGCCTTAGCTCGAGCCAGCAATTGCACCGCGTCGACCGGAGACACGTCTCCAGCAGCAGCTAACACCGCATCCTCATCGACGGCGGGATCAAGCAGTACTGGCTCAATGCCTGCTGCGCGCAGCGTCGCGAGCCGCGCCGGTGAGGTAGAGGCCAAGTACAGCCGCACGGTACTCCTATGCTCGGTTTGTGGGTGGATGCCGTGGGTGAGTCGCTCGGTGCGCTGGTCGAGCTCGACGTGACGAACATCGCTCACGGCGGGGTCAGTGTAGCCCGACACGACGGTCGGGTGATTTTCGTTGCCGACGCGATCCCCGGCGAGCGCGTGCTTGCCCGCATCAGCGAAGACTCGAAGAAGTCGTTCTGGCGCGCGGAGACCATTGCCGTTGTCACCGCGAGTGCGTACCGGGTCGAGCACGTGTGGTCGGCAGCGGCGCTTGATCGTGATCCTCGCGACCGCGCTGGGGGAGCCGAGTTCGGCCACATTGCGCTCGCCCATCAGCGCACGCTCAAGGCGCACGTGCTCGCAGACGCCCTCGAACGGTTCGCGAAGGTATCGCGTGAGACGACCGTTGAACCCGCGCCGGGCGATGACGAGCGCGGCGGCCTGGGCTGGCGCACGAGGGTGCGATTACAGGTCAGTGAGTCCGGGCAGCCTGGACCGTTTGCAGCGCGCTCGCACCGAGTCATCCCCGTTCCCGACCTTCCACTGGCGACGCCTGCGCTCGCGGCGATCGCCCCGCTTGGCGAGAACTTCGCCGGCATGCAGCATGTCGATCTGATTGCGCCTTCGCTCGGGGCTCCAAGATTGATTGTCGGCGGTCAGCACCAGCGCACGATTCGCGAGGCCGTCGGTTCTCGAGAGTTTCAATTGGCGGATGCCGGTTTCTGGCAGGTGCACCGCGCTGCTCCCGAGGTGCTCACCGCAGCGGTCCAAAACGCCATCGATGCCGATCGCTTCGACCCGGCGGCAGCCAACCTCGATCTCTATGGCGGCGTCGGTCTGCTTGCAGCAGCGATGGGCGACCGCTTCGGCACCGAGACCGTCATGACGACTGTCGAAAGCGACCCGGTCGCCACTGGCTTCGCCTTGAGTAACTTGGCTGATTGGCCTGAAGCCACAGCGGCAACTGGCAGGGTCGATGCGTGGTTGCGGGCAACTGCACGCCGAGCAACCTCCGCGGAT
>JBBQLW010000145.1:0-4463 GCA_038328315.1 Actinomycetales bacterium | reverse complement strand
GAGTCGGTCAAGACGATGTCGAAGTTCGACGTGAGGTCAGCGGCATCCGGCAACTGGTCCTGATCACTGCACGTCAGCGAGAGGCCTGGCACTCCTGCAACCGTGGTCAGCACCCCGGGCAAGAGCATCTGACCGGCGGTCGGGAAAGTTGTGAGCGTGACCTCGCCGCGCGGTTGACCGCGAAAGTCCTCCCACAGTGCTTCCGCGCGTTCGATTGCGGTGGCAACGTCGGCGGCCGTTCGAGCGAGCTCACGGCCAGCTGCGGTGAGCACGATGCCCCGCCCTGAGCGCTCCGTGAGTGGGATGCCGGCCTCACGCTCAAGAATTTTGAGCTGCTGCGATACCGCGGATGCTGTGCGTCGGGTTGCGACGGCAACCGCCGTCACGCTGCCGCGTTCTGCCAGCTCGCGCAGTAACTCGAGTCGACGGATATCCATGAAGCCAATCTACAATGTATGTGTAGAAGAATGTACTTGTTCTTAAGAGTCGTTCGCGCTGGAATGATCATATGACTTACGAATTGATCATCGTTGCGGCCGTGTCGATTGTTGCCGTGATCGGCACCGTGCTTCTGGTCGCCCGCGACGGGTACCGCCGCATCCCGACCCGCTGACGCTGAGCCCGGACTACCACGTCGTCGGCCCTAGATTGTGCTCACGCCGAGCTTGCGACCGGCAAGCCCGCGGGGCCTTCGCGCGAGGATGTCTGCGAGCGCAATGATCGCGGCAGCCGCGGCATCACTGGGAGCCGAGAGAACAACAGGCACCCCGGCGTCGCCGCCCTCGCGCAATGCGAGACTGAGCGGCACGGAGGCGAGCAGCGGCACAGGCTGATCCGCCCTTGATAGTCGCGCCGCGGCATCCGCCCCGCCGCCGGAACCGAACAGCTCGAGTACCGTGCCGTCCGGCTGTACCAGCCCGGCCATGTTCTCGACAACCCCGATCACCGTCTGGCCCGTTTGCCGCGCAACGATGCCACTGCGCTCTGCCACTTCTGCTGCCGCAGACTGCGGGGTCGTCACGACGATGACCTGTGCCTGCGGCAGCAATTGCCCGAGCGAGATTGCAACATCGCCGGTGCCGGGCGGCAGGTCGATGAGCAGCACGTCCAAGTCACCAAAGTAGACATCGGTGAGAAACTGTTGGATCGTGCGGTGCAGCATCGGGCCGCGCCACGACACGGCGGTCTGATCCTCGAGGAACATGCCGATAGAGATGACTTTCACGTCGTGAGCGACCGGCGGCAGAATGAGCTCCCCGACGCGAGTTGGTTTAGCGCCAGGAATGCCGAGCAGGCCCGGGATCGAAAACCCGTGTACGTCCGCGTCGATGAGTCCAACGCGCAACCCGCGGGCGGCAAGACTCACCGCGATGTTCGCCGTGATCGTCGACTTTCCGACCCCACCCTTGCCGCTGGTAATGGCGTACATGCTCGTGAGAGAGTCTGGTCCGAACTGCAGCGCCTTGGGGCGCCCACCCCGCAGCTTTGCCGTGAGCGCCTCGCGTTCGGTCCGGCTCATGATGGTAACGGACACATCGACAGCAGTAACTCCGGGCGTTGCGGCCGTTGCATCGTGAACGTCACGCTCGATGGAGGTTGCTGCCGGGCACCCGACGATCGTCAGCTTGAGGCCGACGGATGCTGCGCCTGCGGCATCCACCGACACGTCACCGATCATGTCGAGTTCGGTGATCGGTCGACGGATCTCGGGGTCAATGACTCGGCTGAGGTTGCGCATCACCGAGCTGGCGATCGACGCATCGTCAGTCACTTCGCTCGGCCTTTCCCTTTTTGGCGCTCGTGTCTCGGTCACGGTCTCGGTCTCGGTCACGGTCCAGTTCCTCGAGCATTGCCCGCAGCTCCGAGCGAATGAAGTCCCTGCTGGCGAGATCCTTCATCGCGAGCCGCAGGGCCACAACCTCGCGTGCGAGATACTCGGTGTCGTTGAGGTTGCGTTCGGCGCGTTGCCGGTCCTGCTCGATCTGAACGCGGTCTCGGTCGTCCTGCCGGTTTTGGGCGAGCAGAATCATCGGAGCAGCGTACGAGGCCTGCAGCGAAAGAATGAGGGTGAGCAGGGTGAAATTCGTGACGCGCGGGTCGAACTGCGCCTCGGTCGGCGCCGTCGAGTTGTAGGTGAGCCAGACGACAACGACAACGGACATGCCCACCAGAAACCACGGCGTTCCCATTCCGCGCGCGAATGCTTCGGAAAATCGCCCCATGCGGTCTCGACTCTGGAACCAGGGAAAGCCACCGCGCATCCCTCGGGGGGAGTCCAATCGATTGTCGTTGCGGGTGCCGCGGCGGGAGTTATCGCGAGCCATTGGTTGTCCTCCTTCCGTTCGGCGTTACTGGGCTGGG
This sequence comes from Actinomycetales bacterium, assembly GCA_038328315.1. GTDB lineage: Bacteria > Actinomycetota > Actinomycetes > Actinomycetales > Microbacteriaceae > Rhodoglobus. The sequence goes on along the minus strand of JBBQLW010000145.1, from coordinate 2,102 downwards.
CGTATCGTCTGTCGTACTTCGCCAGTCATCCGGCAGCAAATAGTCGAGGACATCATCAATGGTCACCACCCCGACCAAGCGATGGCTCTCGTCAACGACCGGAACCGAAACGAGGTTGTAGCTAGCGAGGATGCGCGACACCTCTGCGGCGCTCGTTGAAGCAAGCACCGGTTCGAGGGATGCGTCAATGATCGTACCGAGGCGTTCGTTTGGCGGGTAGCGGAGCATCCGCTGAAAATGCACCATGCCGAGAAAACGCCCGGTCGGCGGTTCATAGGGTGGAAGGGTCACGCAAATGGCTGCGCCAAGTGCTGGCGCAAGCTCGTGACGGCGGATCAGCGCGAGACCCTCAGCGACCGTGGCATCCGCCGAAACAATGATCGGCTCTGGTGTCATGAGGCCGCCAGCGGTCTCGGGCGCGTACGAGAGTAGAAAGCGCACATCGTCGGCCTCTTCTGGCTCCATGAGTTCGAGCAGGGTCTCGCCGCGCTCATCCGAGAGGTGTGCAATGAGGTCGGCCGCATCATCCGGTTGCATTTGATCGAGCACGTCCGCGGCACGGTCGTCGTCAAGTTGGTTGAGGATGTCGACCTGCTCGCTCTCCGCCATCTCTTCAAGCACATCGGCCAGACGGTCGTCAGAGAGCTCCTCGGCGACCTCCATCATGCGCTGCTCCGGCAGGTCGAGCATCGCGGTGGCGAGGTCGGCAGGCAGCATGTCGGCATAGCTCGCGACCAGCTGCGTCGCCGACTGCGCTTCCCTTGCAGCAACCGCGTGGATGATGTCCTCCCAGGCAGCGAATAGCGTCACCCCGCGGCCGAACAGCGATGCCCCGGTCTTTGGGCGCCGCAGGAACAGTTGGGTGACCTGCCAGTCGCCGAGTCCGACCGCCTCGATCGCGATGTCCTCGATGATCGCTTCGCCGGAGCCGTCGCGCAAGCGAACCCGACGACCGAGCACTTCGGCGATCATTCGTTCCTCGCCGCCGCGCTGCTCGAATCGGCGCAAGTTAATGAGGCCGGTCGTAATGATCTGGCCGGAACCGATGCTCGTGACACGCCCGATCGAGAGGAAGACACGTCGCTTGCCAGGCACCTCTACGACCATGCCGACGACCCTCGGCGGGTCTGTGAGCCGGTTGACGACGAGCAGGTCTCGCACCCGCCCGACCTTGTCGCCGTTGGGGTCAAAGACGGAGCACCCGACAAGGCGGGCGGCAAAAACTCTCTGGGCGCTCACGCCTAAACTTTACTCCCGCGTGCAAGAGAGCTCTCTGCATGAAAGCCTGCATCGAAGACTCTCGGCATGAAAGAATGGCTCGCGTGAGCAACAGGAGCGCGTTCGGCCGATCCTCGGATGCGCCATCGATCCCGCGCGGCGACGTGCTCGGCACCTACGACACGTACGTTGAGGCCCAATCGGTCGTCGACAGGTTGTCCAAGGCGGATTTCGACGTCAAGAAGTTGTCGATCGTCGGCAACGACCTCAAGACCGTGGAGCAGGTCACCGGCAAGCTCACCTGGAGTCGGGCATCCCTCGCTGGAGCGGCCACCGGCGCCTGGCTCGGATTATTTCTTGGTTTGCTGTTGACCCTGTTGACTCCGCCAACGCCGCAGACCCTCGGCTTCGTCGGTGCAGCACTGCTCATCGGAGCGGGCTTCGGCATGATCTTTGGCATCGTCAGTTATGCGATCAGCCGTCGCCGCCGCGACTTCACATCGACCCACAAGGTGCTGGCGAGCAACTACCAGATCATCATCGACCCGCTTCTGACAGCCAAGGCGCAGCAAACGCTGCAGCAGCATCCGGCTGAATAGGGCGCTGCGGGCTCCGTGAATCGTCAGCTACGGGGCGGTGCGCGCAATCCAGTCAAGGACTGCAGCGACGAACTTATCGGGGTTCTCTTCCTGTGGCAAGTGACCCGAGCGGGGGATCACCACGAGTTCAGCGTCCGATAGCTCTGCTGCCAGCCGCTGGGTATCGGCGGTTGGAACCACAGTGTCTGCGTCGCCGGTGATCAGCAGGGTGGGTTGATCGATCGAGGCGAGGTTCGCGAGCAGATCGTTGTCGCGCGGCGCCGTCGAGAAGCGCCACAGAGCCTC
>JBBQLW010000144.1:0-4536 GCA_038328315.1 Actinomycetales bacterium | reverse complement strand
TACATGCTGAAGACGTCGAGCCACTGGCCGAGGAACGTCAGCGTCGCGTGGTACACGAAGCTCGAGACGCCGATCGCGATCATGGCAATGCCCGCGAGCGGGATGATGCGCCGCTCCCGGGTGTTCTCGGGCCCGCGTTGCAGGATGACCCAGGCGCCCAGCAGCACGAACGCCAGCGAGCTGACGCTGGCAAACAGTTGCGCCGGGATGCCGCTGCTCACGGCCTCGCAGAAGCACCCGGTCTCGACGCAGGTTGCGGGCGTGCCGGTGGGGATTGCGTTGGCGGCGAGAAGGGCGGCAGCGCCGATCAAGGCAGTGGTTGCTGCCGCGAGTGCGGCGTTCGGCCAGAACGACAGGGTTTTCCTTCTCGGTCTGCTCAGCATGAGCCGAGCGTAACCGGCGGCGAAGGGGGGGTGCATGGGCGGTTACGCCGCCGTCGCATGCCGGGCTTACAGTCAATTTCGCTTCCGAGCCGACTTTTGAAGCGTTATAATTACGGTCTAGCAATGAATCGAGGTGAGGGCCGTCTCTGCTGATATTCTCGTGCGGAGTTCCCGCCGCGCCAACGGACTGAGTCAGAAGGCGCTCGGTGAGCGTTCAGGCGTGGCCGCATCATCCCTCTCTCTGATTGAGAGCGGGGAGCGCATCCCCACTGTCGCGACTCTGGAGCGTCTGCTGGCGGCGACCGGGCGGTCGCTTGTGAGTATCCCCACGCGTCGTGCCGACGCAGCAACGATCGCAGAGCGCATCGCCGGCTCGCTCGCCGACGGTAAGCCCGCAGACGCGGTGCGCCACTTTATTCAACTTAACGACAATCTTGCGGCGGAGCATCACGAGGTTCGGTTCGCACTCACCATCGGCGAACCGGCACGGATCGGCGTCAAGCACTGGGATGCCGCCATTGCCGGTCTCGTTGAACACCGGCTTGACGAAGAAGGGCTTCCGTTTCCGTCCTGGACGCGCGACCCTGCGCGTACATTGCGCAAGTCCTGGACCTTCAACGCAGGCAGCTACGTTGTGCCGGTCGACCGCTTGCGCGTACCAAAGGCGTTTCTTGATCGGGGCGTGCTCATCGACGTGGACACCCTCGGGAGCTATTGATGAGCCTCGATCGAGATGACTTGATCCGCGGGCTTCGCGCGGTCGTTGCGCTGCTGCGTGATCGCGGCGAGGCAGCGGGCATCCGGATTATCGGCGGAGCAGCGCTGTCCCTTCGGTACTTCGAGCGGCGAACTACCGAGGACGTCGATGCGAAACTTCATCCATCGGAACCCACGCTGGCTGCGGCCGCCGAGATCGGGGCCGCCAATGGCTGGCCCGAGGATTGGCTCAACACGAAAGCCGACCACTTCATCCCGATCGCCAGGGATGTTGGCTGGGAACCGCTGTACGTCGACAAGCAGATCGGCGTATGGGTCGCGTCCGCTCCAGCCCTGCTCGCAATGAAACTTCACGCTAGTCGGGCTGGCCGAGACGACGACGACATTGCGAATCTGCTCGCCATCTGCGAAATACACGATGAACCAGCAGCGTCCGCTCTGTACGAGAGCTACTACCCCGGCGAAGTGTTGCCAGACAAGGCGCTACGGATGCTCGGCGCGATCATCGCGCAGGGGTTACCGCCCATTCCGAATGAACCACCCCGTCCCGACTTGGGGTGAGCTACTCGGCCGAGCCCGCCCGCTCCAGCACCAGTTCGCGCGCGCGCGCGGCATCCGCCTTGCCTTGCATCGCCTTCATGACCGCGCCAATGACGGCGCCGGCGGCTTGCACTTTGCCCTCGCGGATCTTCTCGAGCACGTCGGGCTGAGCGGCCAGCGCGGTGTCGATTGCGGCGATGAGCGCCGTGTCATCCGACACCACTTCGAGGCCTCGGGACTGCACGACCTCGGCGGGCGTGCCCTCGCCGGCGATGACGCCCTCGAGCACCTGGCGGGCGAGGCGGTCGGTGAGGGTGCCGATCATCGATGTCACGTTGATCGCCACTTCGAGGAAGGCGCCGGTGGCGACTAGTTGGGGAGCGACCACGCCAACCTGTAGGTCGAAAATAGCTGGGGATTCGTCGAGCGATACTCCATCGAGTCTCGGCCTGGATTGTTGTCGCTTCCTTCTCTCAGCGAATCAGAGGCCGGCAGTGTCTGGTCACCAAAGTCGAGACGGCCGTGCTGTCCGTTTCGCGGTCCCAAGAGTTTCACGTCAAGGTCCTGGTCGAAGGAGACGCTCTGGATCAACTCGCTAGTTGGGTGCGAGATCCTTCGAGTTACGTAGTCGAAGGCGCGCTGACCTTGAGGATCCGAAATTGAAGCGTCGAGAATGTCCGCAGTTTTAGAGAACCGATATTCAGGGAGAAAGGCTTCGAAAGCAAAATCGGCCGATTCATTCTGTCGAAGCGGTGGATCGAACTTGATGTCGCGAGCATAGACAGCTCCGGTAGCTTTCCTTGGCTCTCCCAAGATGACTCTTCCCGGCCCGTCTCGTCTGGACGATTCAAGTGCGAATCGCACAGGCCGCCGCCAACTGAAGCCTGCGCTTTTGTCTGAGGACTTTGTGAAGTCGATTGTCACGTGGCTAAGGCCGTGGGGCTGGGTCGCCTTCACAACTCGTCGACCTTTGAAGCTCAGGTCAAACCTCTCTGAGTTCGTTTGCGACTTTGAGTAATGATGATGAGATTCGGTCAGCACATAGAGGCGGTCGAAACTGTCTTGGTCGATCACGATCGACGAAGGTGGTGTCCGTGTCCATCCCGCAATCGTCGTGCTTGCCTTGAGGTAGTCCACAGAATGCAGAAGCGCTACCTCTAGCTCCCCGACCGTGTCAAAGTACTGGCACTCTTGCGAGTCTTCGAGCTCTTTCCTGAAGGCCATGTTGAGTTCGCGCTTGGCTTCGTCTCGGTCGGTTGCAGACACACTTAAGGTATCGAGGCTCCTTCGCAACAGCACAATGATGGGCTTTCCACTTGCCTTCGCTTCACGGTACTCCCTTTGAGTCCAGGACACGTTGGACGCGGTGTCTACGGATCCGTAGCGACCTGCTGAGACGAATACAAAAAAATCAGCAGCCAGCATCGATTCTTCGATGTAGCTCCATTGGGAGCCACCCGTCGACGGGAAATACTCCATCCCCAGTGGAAACGTCTTGACGCGCAGAAGGCTTTCCGCAATCGCCTTGCGCTCAATTTGCAGGTCCGTGAATGTGGATGAAACGAAAGCCACAAAAAAGCGATCCAGCGCCACAGGCTTCCTTAGGTCAATGATTCGGTCAAAGATACTGACCGAACATCAGCACCACGCTCAACCATGGTAGCGGCTAGGCAATCGGTGAAGGCCTGCTCGTGCTCGCGCCTATTCGGCCGAGCCCGCCCGCTCCAACACCAGCTCGCGCACGCGCGCGGCATCCGCCTTGCCTTGCATCGCCTTCATGACCGCACCGATGACGGCGCCGGCGGCTTGCACTTTGCCCTCGCGGATCTTCTCGAGCACGTCGGGCTGAGCGGCCAGGGCGGTGTCGATCGCGGCGATGAGCGCGGTGTCATCCGACACCACTTCGAGGCCTCGGGACTGCACGACCTCGGCGGGCGTGCCCTCGCCGGCTATGACGCCCTCGAGCACCTGGCGGGCCAGTCGGTCGGTGAGGGTCCCGATGTCGGTGAGCACCACGAGCTCGGCGACGGCCTTCGGGGTGACGAGAGTTGCGGCATCCACCCCCCGCTCGTTGGCGACCCGGGCGAGCTCGCCGGTCCACCACTTGCGGGCTTGGGCGGGGGCGGCACCGGCGGCCACCGTCTCCTCCACCTCGACCAGCAGGCCGGAGTTCACCACATCCTGGAACTCGAGGTCGGTGAAGCCCCACGCGGCTTGTAGCCTCTTTCTCCGGAGGGCGGGCGCCTCGGGCAGGGCGGCGCGCAGCTCGGCGATCAATTCGGCAGACGGTTCAACAGGGAGGAGGTCAGGCTCAGGAAAATACCGATAATCATCAGCGTCGCTCTTCGGGCGGCCGGCCGAGGTCACACCGGTGTCTTCGTGCCAGTGGCGGGTTTCCTGGATGATCGTGCCACCGGCATCCAGAATCGCCGCCTGGCGCTGGATCTCGTAGCGGATCGCGCGCTCAACCGACCGCAGGCTGTTGACGTTCTTGGTCTCGGTGCGGGTGCCGAGCGTGCCGGAGCCGCGCGGGCTCAGCGAGATGTTGGCGTCGCAGCGCAGGTTGCCGCGCTCCATCTTGGCCTCGCTGATTCCGAGGGCAACGACGATGTCGCGAATGGCGCTGACATAGGCCTTGGCGAGCTCGGGGGCATCCGATTCGGCACCGGTGATCATCTTGGTCACGATCTCGACGAGCGGAACGCCGGCGCGGTTGTAGTCGACGAGCGAATACTCAGCCCCTTGGATGCGACCGGTCGCGCCACCGACGTGCGTCAGCTTGCCGGCGTCCTCCTCCATGTGCGCGCGCTCGATCTCGATCGTGAAGGTCTTGCCGCTGGCAAGCTCTACCTCGACTTGGCCGTCGAAGGCGATCGGCTCGTCGTACTGGCTGATC
>JBBQLW010000143.1:0-4539 GCA_038328315.1 Actinomycetales bacterium | reverse complement strand
CCGGTCCTGCAGAAGCCGACGCTCGCATCCGCCTAGCGCTCGGTCGTCAAGCGCTGAGCTCAAGCGGCTCGAAGATTCACGCCTCGGGTGTCGTCATCGACGAGGCGAGCTACTCGGCAAAGGTGCGCGGCCGCCCGCTCGACCTCACCTTCAAAGAATTCGAATTGCTCCGATTTCTTGCCACCCACCCGAGCCGCGTGTACACCCGCGAGCAGTTGCTCAGCGAAGTCTGGGGCTACGACTACTTCGGCGGCACGCGAACGGTCGACGTGCACGTGCGACGCTTGCGCGCCAAGCTTGGCGACCTCGAGTCACTCATCGGCACCGTTCGCAACGTCGGCTACCGCTTCAACGTCTATGAAGACGAGCCAGAGCGGATGCCCGCCCCGGTCGTCACCAGCAACTGAGCCCGCGCGGCTCAGCCCGCGCTGCTCAGCCCGCCAAGCTCCAGCGCCTCGACCCCGAGCTCGCCCAACAAGCGACGCACCCGCGCGGCTATGTCATCCCGAATCGCACGCACCCCCTCGAGGTCAAGGCCAGCAGGATCGCGGAGCTCCCAGTCGAGGTAACGCTTGCCCGGGTAGATCGCGCACGCATCCCCGCAGCCCATGGTGATGACGACGTCGGCGGCTTGCACGACATCGTCGGTCAGCGGCTTGGGAAACTCTTCGTCAAGGCTGAGACCAATCTCCGCAACCGCTGCGACCACCGTCGAATTGAGCTCGGCCGCCGGGCTCGAGCCAGCTGACCGAACCTGCACTTTGCCGCCAGATAGGTGCCTCGTCAACACCGCAGCCATCTGGGAACGGCCAGCGTTTTGCACGCACACGAAGAGCACCTCAGGAAGCGGGCTCGCAATTGCGCCCTTTGCTTGGGCGAGCGCCGTCAGCCGATCTTTCGCAAAGCGAGCGGTCAGTGTCGCGACGTGCGCTGGCACCCTCGAGGTACGAAGGAGACCGGCGTATGACTCGAGCACGTACCGTTCGACGGTTTCTGTATTAAATACGCCAGCGAACTTCTCTGTCAGCTCGGTGGCGAGGCGCGCAAGGTGGGCTTCCGGAAACTGAAGACCGGGCTGAGCTCTCGATGAAGCCTGAGCCCCATCATCCGGCAAGATTTCGCTCAGCAATTGCTGGATGCGCGCCTTGATGTCGTCGCGGATCGGGCGGACCGACTCGATGCCCTGCCCGGCCGGGTCATCGAGTTCCCAGTCCTCATAGAGTTTGCCGGGGAAGATCGGACACGTATCGCCGCATCCCATGGTGATGACGACATCCGATTCCTTGACGGCCTCCGTGGTGAGGATCTTCGGAACGTTGTGCGAAATGTCGATGCCCTCTTCCGCCATTGCGGCGACCGCGACCGGGTTGATCTGGTCCTTCGGCTCCGATCCAGCGGACAGCACCGCGACCCGATCGCCGCCGAAGGCCTTGAGGTAGCCCGCCGCCATTTGCGATCGGCCGGCGTTGTGCACGCAGACAAACAGGACTGTGAGTTTCTCATTCGCAGCGACCAGAGTGACCATAGCTAAAGCATAGATGATCATCTATGAATTGCGGATGCCGCGAACACTGGTTCACCGAGAGTTCACTCGCGGGTGCAAGGATGAACGAATGGGAAGCGAGAACGACTTCGGGCGCGTTGACGGCGACAGTCGAGGCGATGTCGGCGGCCACGTCGTCACAGACTCGCTCGACGAGTACGACCTCGAGGAATCATCCAGTCAGGATGACGGGTCCCTTCCGACCGATCGCTTTCTCGATCGAGAGCTGAGCTGGCTCGCATTTAACCAGCGGGTACTTGAACTTGCCGAGGACACCGCAGTGCCGCTGCTCGAACGAGCGAACTTCCTCGCGATCTTCGCGAGCAACCTCGACGAGTTCTTCATGGTGCGCGTGGCGGGGCTTAAGCGCAGAATCGCGACCGGGCTCGCCGTTCCGACCAACGTCGGTCGCGCGCCAGCCGACGTACTCGCGGATATCAGCGCCAAAGCCCACGAGTTGCAGGAGCGCCACGCTCAGGCATTCCGCACGAGCGTGAAGCCGGCCCTCGATGAGGCTGACATCCATATTGAGACTTGGGCCGACCTTGGCGAAGCCGACCGGCAGCGCATCGACGAGATTTTCTCGGCGCAGATCTTTCCGGTGCTGATGCCGCTTGCAGTCGACCCGGCGCATCCGTTCCCCTATATTTCTGGGCTGTCCCTGAGCCTCTCGATTCGCGTGCGTAACCCGAAGACCGGCAAGGAGGAGTTCGCTCGTCTCAAGGTCCCGACGATGCTGCCTCGCTTCGTTCAGTTGCCCGATGATGGCAGCGGCTTGCTGCGCTTCATCCCTCTCGAAGACCTCATCTCCAATCATCTTGGAGAACTTTTTCCTGGCATGGAGATTCTCGAACACCACGAGTTTCGTGTCACCCGCCACGAGGACGTTGAGGTCGATGAAGACGAGTCCGAGAGCATCATTCAGGCGCTTGAAAAGTCGATCCTCAACCGCCGGTTCGGGCCGCCCATCCGGCTCGAAATCAGTGATGACATGGATCCGGTCACGCTCGACCTGCTGGTTCGAGAACTCGACATCACCGAGCAGGAGGTCTACCGACTGCCAGCTCCCCTTAATCTCGGCGGACTCTTCCAGTTGATGCGGATCGATAGGCCATCGCTGAAGTATCCGCGCCGCGTCCCGACAACGAGCGTGCACCTGCAGCCGATCGAGGCGGGGGCGGCTCAAGACATCTTCGCCTCGATTGCGCGTCAAGACATCCTGTTGCACCACCCGTACGAGTCCTTCTCGACGAGTGTGCAGAGCTTTCTCGAGCAGGCAGCGGCCGACCCGCACGTTCTCGCCATCAAGCAGACGCTCTACCGCACGAGCGGGGACAGCCCAATCGTGGAGGCCCTCATCGACGCTGCCGAGGCGGGCAAGGCCGTACTCGCGCTCGTCGAGATCAAGGCTCGCTTCGACGAGACGGCCAACATCTCGTGGGCTCGCAAACTTGAAAAGGCCGGCGTGCACGTTGTTTACGGGCTCGTCGGGCTCAAGACACACTGCAAGCTCGCCCTCGTCGTGCGGCAGGAGAACGGGGTTCTGCGGCTCTACAGCCACATCGGAACCGGCAACTACAACCCCAAGACCAGCCGCATCTACGAGGACTTCGGCCTGCTGACCGCGAGCGACACGGTCGGCAAGGACGTGACCAGGCTCTTCAACGAACTGTCTGGCTATGCGATCGAGAAGAAGTTCAAGCGGCTGTTGGTCGCCCCGCTCCATTTGCGCAAGGGGCTGCTCAAGCTCATCCAAACCGAAACCGACAACGCGCAGAACGGCCGGCCGGCTGGCATCCGAATCAAGTTGAATTCGATTGTGGACGAGGCGATCCTTGACGCCTTGTACCGGGCAAGCATCGCGGGCGTTCAGGTCGACCTACTCATTCGCGGCATTTGCGGTCTTCGGCCGGGCCGTGAAGGGCTCAGCGAGAACATTCGCGTGCGCTCGATTCTTGGTCGCTACCTCGAACATTCGCGCATTTTCTCGTTCCTCAACGACGGTGACCCGCAGGTCTATATCGGCAGCGCCGACATGATGCACCGAAACCTCGATCGGCGGGTTGAGGCGCTCGTGCGGGTCACGCGTCCGGAGCACATCCGCCAGCTGGATCGGGTATTCGACATCGCATTCGCGGATGAGACGAGCGCGTGGCGGCTCGATGCGGATGGCACGTGGTGGCGACACGATCGCGCCGAGTGGGGCGAACCCCTCCAAGACATGCAGAACGTAATCATGGCTGAGATGTCGCAGAGAAAGCGCGGCGGGGTTCAGCGGTGACGACGTTGCCCCCGGTCGTCGCGGCCGGTGCGCTGTGCTGGAGAGTTCTCGATGGCGAGGCGAAGATTCTCGTCGTTCATCGCGCGAGCTACGGTGACGTGACGTTCCCGAAGGGCAAGGTCGAACCGCGCGAGACGCTGCCGGAAGCTGCGGTGCGGGAGTTGCGCGAAGAGACCGGGTTATCGGTGGTGCTCGGCGCACCGCTCGGCGCGGTCGAGTACGTGATGCCGAACCGGCGAGAAAAGATCGTGCATTACTGGACCGCCGAGATCAACGACCACGAACTCGAGCTCGCGCGTTTCACTCCCAACGAGGAGATCGCTGCACTCGAGTGGCTGACGATCCCCAAAGCGCGGAAGCGATTGAGTTACAGCCACGATGTCGACATCCTCGAGCGCTTCGCCGAACGATTCAAGGCGGGCCGCGCACGAACCTTCGCGGTGATAGCGGTGCGCCACGGCAAGGCGGTACCCGCGCAGAACTGGGACGGGCCGGACGCGACCAGGCCGCTCATGCACCGCGGCAGTGATCAGGCGGTCGGTATTGCGAAGGGCATCAACGCCTTCGGTCCGCAGAAAATCATCAGCAGCACCGCCGTGCGCTGCGTCGCAACGGTTCAGCCACTCTCGCGATTGGCAGGCCTAGCCATCAAAACAACCGACGCGATCAGTCAGGATGCCTTCGAGGACGGCACCGGAGACGTCACGAGGATCGT
>JBBQLW010000142.1:0-4601 GCA_038328315.1 Actinomycetales bacterium | reverse complement strand
ATGCCAAGCAAAAGCCCGGTCTGGCGGCGACTCGTGGACGCAGGGGCACGGTGATGTGGGGGCACGGTGATGCTGGGCTCGGTGATGCTGGGCCACGTGATGTGGGGGCTCGGTGACGTGGGTTCGCGGGAAGGAGATCAGACCGTCGGCGTCCTCCGGAGTCTGCCCGAGTTGGCCGGCTTCTTCGCCACCGCGGCACGGGTGCGGGGGTCGATTTGGGTCACGGTGCCGGCGGCACGGTTCAGCTCCTCGGCGACCGCTCGGGCAGCACTCCGCTGTTGGATGCTCTCGAATGGATAGCCGGGCGCGAGCGGCGAGTCGACGTCGATGCCTTCGTAGCCGCGTCCGTACTGCTCAAGGAATGGCAGTAGTGCGCTCAACAGCGCCCGGAAGCGGATCCACCGATGGTTGTCCCATCCCGTCGCCGTCTTGCGCCGGTTGCCTGGCGGATACCGCAACTCGGAGAACTGCGACATAATCCCCTGCGCGGCGCGTGAGCCCTTGGCTGCCAGAGCGTCGACCGCTGGCTTCGTCATGAACATGTTCAGTCCTCCCTCCTCCTTCGTCTGGAGCACCTCGACAATGCGGTCTCGATGGCCGGGGATTTCGAGGTGCACGTTGTCGTTCCAGTTGCGCGAGGCGGAGAGCATAGCTCCACCGAATCCGGCGAGCGCGTCGATGCCGGACTCGTCGATGGGGATGTAGGGGGGGTACATGCCCTCGCTGTTGTTCTGTGCCAGGCGATACACGCGCTGGCCGGACTCGCTCGATCGATCGGCAAACCCGAGGTTGAGGGCGAAGGTCGGTCGCATCGGCAGTGGCGCGTCGAACATCGTCACCGGAAAGTTGCTGCACAGACCGCCGTCGCTGAACCAGAGTCTCTCAAGGAATCTGCCGCGCACCTCGGCGTCTTCTGGCCGTATGCGCTCGTTGCCTACTGGCGGCAACGGGGATGGCCGGACTCGGAGGTTTCTGCCATACATCGGCACCGCCGAAATGAGCAGCGGGAAACTGAGCGAGAGCCGCATTGCCACAACGACCGGGAGCTCGTCGGTCGAAGGCAACCGGTGCAGATGCCGTCGCGAATCGAAGTGCCGGCCTCGCGGATGCCAGAGGCGAGTCACAATGACGGCGCCGTTTGGCCCGGGCATGACCTCGATGCCGTCTTGCCGGTCCGCGAGGAGCGCATCCATGACCTTCTTCGGAAACAGGCGCGCCCACTCCGCTGGGTCGAAGTAATACTCACCCTGCTTGAAGGGGAGCTCATAGGGGCGGGCACGGTTCAGGCAGGTCGTCATCATTCTCAGGTCGAGAAAATCACCCTTCGATTGATCATGAGCAGACCCTTCTGGACCGCGACGCAGGTCGCCGAACAGCAGGGGTCGCGCGCGATTTGGGATGCCAGCCAGATTGTTAATTTGGTCCGCGAGCCAATCGGTCAAGCCCGGCTCGTCCTGCGCTCCAAGACCGCTGCAAATTCCGAACATGTTCTTCGGTACTTCCACGACGGTCATTCGGTGCACCGACAGCAGGCAGGCAATGAGCCAACCAGCGGCGGCCGCGGCGAGCCCGAGCAGCGCAAGCAGAACGCCCGCAGCGATCTCAAACACCATGAGCACGACGGGGTCCGAGTTTGGCGATCCGATGGAGGCAAACACCGGCACAGAGAACAGAGCGATAAGTAGGCCGGGGAGCACCCAGAGTCGTGCCCACGGGATTCGCTTCCAGGCGTGGCGGAGCGCAAGTGCCACGCGACGCGAGATCGGAAGAGGGAGGGGTTCCGGTCGACTCGGGTCTTGCTGATAGTGACCCGTGGCGATCTGGAAGAGCGGCAGGAGGTCGGCCGCGCCGCCGTCGCCCTGAAACAAGCGAGCGAGCCCGCCGTCAGCCAACAAGGATGGCAGTTCGTTCAGCTTCTGAAACCCGTTGCGGTTGCGTCCGTACTCGGCTGCGGCCGCCAGCGCCGCCCCGATCGCGCCAGCCGAGGTACCGCCGACGCTGCGAAGTCGGTACCGAGTGCCAAACTGCGCGATCGCCCGTGGGTAGACAACCGCCGACGTGACCCCGCCCTTCATGATGAGGTCACAATCGAACTCTGGATTCGCCCACTGATCGCGGTGCGTCTCCCCTGCTGGCTCCGCCACCCCTTTTCGTTGCACGGCCATAACGACGTCCCCTTTCGTTACCCCACAGACTGGCACGCAGTGCCGCGGCGCGCATCCGGGAGAAAAGACGGCTGGCGAAGCGTGCCGCACGCGGCGGGTTCTGTCGAGCCCGCGGCGTGCTTTGCCGCCGACAGGAAGCGCCACGTAGACAACCGTCACACCTGTGCTGCGATCACGGAGTGTGGTCCCCCTCGCGTTGACAGCGCCAAGATTGTCCACCGATTGCGCGCAGCTCCGGACTGCGAGGTCAGATGAAATGCGCGGCACATCGAGCACGGATGAACGCCGCATTCCGCACGAAGCGGATTGCCACTTCGTCGGATAGCGAGAAGCGCGCTGGCTGCGGCGTGGAGGGACAGGTAAGAGACTTTTCGACAGTTCAATGAGGCTCCAAGGAGGTCGGTCATTCGATTAGGAATGACGCGCTTCGCCTGTAATAGACGACCATCGCCTGAAGCCGCTCGCTTAAGCGACGGACCCCCGGGCGGATTCAAAATCCGATCCATCCAAAGTATGCCTTCGAGAGCGAGCGACCACAAGATGGCGAGGCGCCTAGATTCCCCCGCTTTGGTTTGACTGGTGTCAAGGTCGCCTTAGCCATGGACGCTGTCGATGTCAGAGCGGTGCACGGCACACACGGTGCTCGGGCCCGCAAAAGAAAAGCAGTTCAACGCCGTGTCTGCTAGTTACGGTCCGGTGAACTCACGAATCTTCGGGTCAGTTGCTCGCGGTGAAGCGAGCCCGGGAAGCGAGATCGACATCATGGTCCACCTCGCGCCCGAGCATCCTCATATCGCGTTGCTTGGAATCAGCGGTCTCACGGTCGAGGTCTGCGATGTGCTTGGTAGGGAAGTCAATGACTTCAAGCCTGAGCCAATGAAAAGTCGTGCATCTGAATCAGCGTTGCGCGATGCGATGAAGATGTGAGTCGCCGCCGTCAGGTTGGTCGGCAGCATGCTTGGGCGTGCAGGTCGGGCGTGTGGCGCCCAACGTGTGAAGCGGTTCTCGCACCAGGCGTATGCGAGTTCTTGGCCAGCCGCCGGGACGCCCGCTTCGATGTCTTGGAATCGGAAAAGAATGCTCTTGCGAGGATTCGCCTCGATCTTGACGAGGAACATTCCCATCGGCAGATCTTCAGTGATCTCGACGGCCGGTCGGGTTGGCTCAGACATCCCACTCAGGTCCATCACGAGGGTGTTGAAGTTCTTCGCGTGGGCTACGGCGACAGATCACTCGGTCTGCGGATTTAGCTCGATGACATCCGTGACTTCGTCACATTGATCTATCGGAGGTGCCAGTGGGCCGCATCAGATCGCCGCGCAACGCCGTGATGACGAGCGGGATATCCGGGCAATCGATGCGGCGCGATCGGAACTGCCGATGCAACAGCCGACACACCAAAGACGGATAACGGGAGCTAGGGCGGGAAATTGCAACCCCCCAAGGCCCTGACGAGATCGCCATGTAGCCTCGAGCCATGGCCAGTGAATTCTTGATGCGCGCAATGAATGTAGTCCACCGAGGAATTATCGCCATCAGTGGCGGGCGACTCGGGTGGAAGGCGATGGGAATGCCGATGCTCGAGCTGACGACCGTCGGGCGCACGAGCGGCGAGTCGCGGTCGACCATGCTGAGCTCACCGTTGCAGATCGGTGGGAGCGTGATAGTCGTCGCGTCGCGCGGGGGTGACGACGAGCATCCGGACTGGTACCTGAATCTGGTCGAACAGCCCGAGGTGAAGGTCGTGATCGCCGGCAAGCCGCGCGAGGACCGCATCGCCCGGGTGGCGAACCCGGCCGAGCGGGAGCGACTCTGGCCGATGGTCACCGCCAAATTCGAGAACTACGCGGGGTACCAGGAGAGGACCCATCGGGAGATTCCGCTGGTGTTTCTCGACCCGGTTGGCGCGGGCAGCGTCTCTGAGCCGAGGGCCTAAGCGCCAGCTAGGCGCTGGCTATCAGCAAACTAGCCCGCTACCCACCAGCGAACGGCGGCAGCACATCCACGCGGGTGCCGACGCTGCGCGAGTCTTGCCGGCTCACCACGCCGTCGACCAGAAATGAGCCGGATGCCAGCACTCGCGCCATCGCGTCGCCATACCGCTCGACGAGCACTGACTTGAGTTGCCCGACGCTCGCCAACGCTGGCAGCAGTTCTTCCTCCCGGCCGGCAGCCTCGGCTGCGGCGGCGAAGTAGCGCACGAGCACGGTTGGGGCGGCGCCGCCAGCGCCCGAAACGACCGCAGCATCCGACTCAACGGTCAGGGCAGCCAGGGCAGCCCCCACCTCACCCACCGATCGCTCCCATCGAGCGCACCGGGCGCACGAAGTCGGCGCGCTCCATGCCGTGACCGGACTGCTTGTTCCACTGGGCGGCGCGCCAGCGGTCGGCGATCGCCGTGTCATCCGCCCCGCTGCGCAGCAAGCCGCGCAAGTC
>JBBQLW010000141.1:0-4603 GCA_038328315.1 Actinomycetales bacterium | reverse complement strand
CTCGGTTGTACTCCTCGCCGTTGGCGTGATCGTTGCGGGTACCGTCGTCATCATGATCGAAACGGGTCTGCCGCTCGGGCCGGTGCTGTTCGAGTCAGTGTCGGCATTCTCTACCGTTGGACTGTCGACCGGCATCACGGCGGATCTTCCGATCATGTCCCAGCTGATTCTGTGCTTGCTGATGTTCATTGGGCGGCTCGGTCCGATTACGTTCGCCTCCGCGCTCGCGTTGCGAGAGCGTGGCATCCTCTATCAACTGCCGAAGGAAAGGCCACTCATTGGTTAGGTTGCGAAAAGTTAGCGTAGATTCCAAGCGAGTCGCCGATGCCGATTCGGTAGCGGTGATCGGCCTTGGACGCTTTGGGCGATCGCTTGCCCTAGAGCTCATGGCCGCGGGTACAGAGGTACTCGGCATTGACTCGGACGAGGAGATCGTGCAATCGCTCAACGGTCTGCTCACTCACGTCGTGCAGGCGGACACCACGAAGGAAGAGGTCTTGCGTCAGCTGGCCGTGCCCGAGTTTGATCGGGTCGTGGTTGCGATCGGTGATGACGTGCAGTCGAGCATTCTCACGACTTCGCTCCTGCTGCGTTTTGGGATCAGCAATCTTTGGGCGAAAGCGGTCAGTGACGCGCATGGCGCCATCCTCGAGCAACTCGGCGTACAGCATGTGATCTATCCCGAGAAGGAGATGGGCAGGCGAGTCGCTCACTTGGTTCGTGGCTCGATGCAGGACTACCTCGAAATCGGCGAGAATTTCTCGATCGTCAAGATGGCGCCCCCAGCACGAATGGTCGGTAAGACCCTCGCGGAGTCGCACGTGCGGATCGACTCCGGGGTGACGATCACCGCCGTCAAACCGGCGGGCGGCCAGTGGCAGTACACCACCGCCGACACGCTGATCACCGCCGATGACACGATCCTGGTGTCGGGGCCGACAACCAAAGCTGAGGCCTTCAGCCAGTTGCGCTGAGATTTTTAGTCTCGGAACATGCCACTCACTGGAGAATACGAGCCGAGCACATCCGATTGGGCACGCAAGCAGGCCGAACTGTATGAGGCTTCTGGCGGCACTCAAGGAGCTGACATTCGTGGACGTCCGGTCATCGTGCTGACGACAGTGGGCGCAAAGACTGGCAAACTGCGAAAGACGGCGCTGATGCGGGTTGAAGACGCAGGGGTGTATGCGGTCGTTGCCTCCCTTGGGGGTGCGCCGAAGCATCCGGTCTGGTACTTCAATATGCTCGCCCAACCACACGTTGAGCTTCAGGATGGGGCGCTCAAGCTCGACTATCTGGCCCGCGAAGTCACCGGTGACGAGAAGGCCAACTGGTGGAAGCGAGCGGTCGGGGTGTGGCCAGATTACGCGAACTATCAGGATGCGACCGAGCGCCAGATCCCCGTTCTGGTGCTCGAGACGATCGACTAGCACCGAGGTATGAGGGGGGATTTTCGGTGACCTTCCGCCACCCACGTGTGCTCGCCATTCAAGTGGCGCAAGCGGATGCCATGTCGCACGCATGATTCGCCCGCACTGAAACTCCATCCGCGCGTAGCAGATGGAACTTTTGGAGCGCGCGTCCGGTCGGGCGCATTCATCCCGGTCTTGAGCTTGCGCACGTCATCGGCGGTGATGGGTGGAGAAGCGACGAAATCTTGGCCGCCATCGACGCGGTCGCGGAGGCTTAGCCGCTAGCCACCGCAGACAGGTTCTGGCGAACGTGAGCCATAAGTGTGCTGCGCTGCGGCGGGTCCACGCTGAGCCACGCGCCGTCGAGGGCGTCACGCATCGCTTCGGTGAGGGTCCGGATCCCGTGCTCGACCCGGTCAACGTCAAGCCCGGTGCCGCGGGCAAGTTTGCGCCAATGGTTGATGGTGGCGGCCCGGGGGCGCCTTGCGCCGCTGACACTCATCGCGAGGTTCTGGTCATATTCCGGGTAGAGATGCACGGGCACCGCGTCGTAAAGCGGCGCGAGCGAGATGCCGCTTGGCCGAAGCAAGATCGAGTAGTTCTTGGCGTGCGCGTCGGAGTTGCCAATCAGCGTGTTAAACAGCAGTTGATTCACGAAGCGATATTCTATGTCGGGCTCTGCGCCGTCGGCACTGCGAAGCATGTTGATCGCCTGCCTCGCTGTCATGGCGTACTTCGTATCGGTCCTGATCCCAGCTGCTTGCGCAAAATCTTCCGTATGGATGCGACGCGCGGCAACGCCGCGAGTGGCGACACGGTCAAACCGCTGTACAAGGAAGGTTTGCTGGTCGATGACGCTGAACACCGATGCCGACGCGGCAGGAACGCCCACCGCCTCCGCGTACAGGAGCGTGTCAGCCTCGACAGCCTCAAGCCCGGGCAGCCGCCGTGCTGCCGGTTTGAGGATGTGAGTTGACGGCATGGTCCGGTTCGACCAGTACCACTCGCCGTCGTAGCGGGCGAGAGCAAACTTTCCCTGCGAGCCGGCGAGCGAAAATCGTGCCCTGCCGTCGGTGGGCGCCCACGAGTCAGGGTCGCGTTTGATTGCTGCGATCCGTTCGGCAATGTCCATGTCGAGTGCCGGATCGATGATCGGCTGATCTTGGCTGATGTCGGTGCCGGCCGGCACGAGGACCAGGCCGCCGGCAACGTCCCCCCCGGCCGCGGCGAGCAGCGATAGCGCGTCGATTCCAGCCGCCCTGTAGACCGTCGCCATGCGCTGGCGCGCCTCGTCCCGGTCCGGCAGCAGATTGTTGAGGAGGTTGGTGGCAGCTTGTCGGCTGCCGCCGCCTTGTCGCGGAAGCGACAGCGAAATGGGTGCTGCGGGGGCTGCGTCGTCGTAGGTGAAGGTGAGTTCGCCGTGAACGCCATGTGCGGCGAACTGTCCGTAGTAGATGCCTTCCAAATATGCGTCGAGGGCGTTCATTGGCCGACTTGCGGTGTTGGCAGCGCTGTGGGCTCAATGTCGAGCGCACGGAGGACTCTGCGTATCGCAGCGATCGATGTTGGCGTCGAGGCTTCAATGTGCCGAAGTTCGCCCGATTCGAGGTTAGCAGCCTCGGTGAGACTTTGGCGGCTGAGTCCGAGGACGGTTCTTTCGGTCAGAACTGTTGCAGCTAAATCTTCGGGTCGGCGCAGATACCGGGTGGGGTTGCGGGCAAGTTGGATGCGGATACTGTGCTCGTCGCCAGCGATAGCGCGGGCAACCATGCTGGTCGCCGCGTCAACGATCGTGGGTTTTTCGCCACCCCACCAGTCGGACAGAAGCGACGCGGGGTGGGGTGCGGTTCGCAGGGCGCGCAGGCGCCCTGCGGTGCGAGCGCGCGTCTGCCCGTGTAATGAGGCGATGCTGCGCGTGTGAATGGCAACAGCAAGTGCGGAGCGCGATTCGGCGGACAATGGACGTCTTCCTGGCGCAGAGGCTTGCGCGGTGCTGTCGTCGATTGCCCACGCTCGACCATGTTTGGTCGCGTGGATGGCGCCGTTGGCGATCAGCGCGCGGACGCGCCGTTCGCTGACACCGCGCTGCTGCGCGAAAGTTCTGACGTCCATGACACAACGGTACCGCACGGGCTGTTTGCGTGCCGTTCCCGCCTCGCCCGACTGCGCTGCGGCACCGCTTCTCTTCAAGGTTCAGGTTGGAACTGAAGACGATGAGCTTCGTTATCAACGGAATGAGGAGCGAACCACCAGCTCACAGATCCCAGCCGACCCAGACGCGCACACCTTTCTGCTTCGGCGGTGTTTCTCGCCGCGCATCGAGGAAAGCATCACCCTCGGACGACTAACCTGAGCGGATGCACGGACACACTGCCGCCGCGGACTGGACCCGCAGACACGTCGAGGCTGGCCGCCTTCCTGTTGCGGTGCTGGGCATCGCGGACGCCAGCGGCGTGCTGAGCCTCGAAGCGTTCGGCACCGACGACGGTCGCGCAGCGAAGGTCGACGACCGCTTCGCGCTGTACTCGGTGACCAAACCACTCGTGGCACTCACGGCAATGCGCTCCGTCGAGCGCGGTCTGCTGACCGTTGATACCCCGCTGCGAGATGCCTTGCCGGGCTTCATCAGCGCGGAGGTCACCCTCGGTCACCTGATGAGCCACACCTCCGGAATCGCCGATGTCGTCCTCGGCGGCCGGCCCCACGGCGGGGCGACAACGTTGCGCGAGTCCATTGAGCGCGCTCCCATCGATTACGTGCCCGGCACCGCCCGCCGGTATACGAACATCACGTGGGCCGGCGTTACCGCACTCGTGGAGCACGCGACCGGTCGCGCGTTTGAGGATGAATTTGCGGCCATGACCGCGGCAGTCGGTGGGACTGGACTTTCGTTCGATACCGATGGCATCCACACCGTGCACGGCGGCGAGCGCTACGAGCACGAGCCATCAGAGCTTCTCGCGCTGCGGCACCCGGCAGCGGGCGCCGCGGCACGTGCTGCAGACCTGCTCGCGATCGGGCAGTCGCTTTTGGCAAGGGACGGTTCCGTTGTGGCACCCGTCACGCTCGAAGCGATGCGCCGGTCGCGCACGACGGGACTGTACGTGATCGACCCAGACCCCTCGAAGCACCTCGAGAACTTCGGCATCGGATTCAATCTGCCGCGCCGCCATGGACTGCTCGATCACAGC
>JBBQLW010000140.1:0-4623 GCA_038328315.1 Actinomycetales bacterium | reverse complement strand
GCCGTGCGCAATAGTCGCGCCGTAGCGGTTGACGATCAGGCCATTCACTTCGGGCTCCGGAAAGCCTGCGCGCACGACGATCAGGCGCAACATCGTCTCTCTTGCCGAGTCTGTGCCCGGGCGGATGCTGGCGAGGGCTTCCCGAAGAATCGTCGCGCCGCGGCATCCGGCGGCTTGGCTCACCGCCTCAGCCAACTCGGTCATGCTGGCCCACGGCCTGAACCGCTTGACCAGACCGTCTCCCATGATGATGAGATCGTCGGCAGCGAGAAGGGTCGCGCACTGAAGCCACGTCTCGAGGGCGGGAGTCAACAGAAGTCCTCCCTTGCCGAGGGCCGGCGAGTCCGCCTCGATCTGATGCCCGATGACACCGCGGCCGCGCGGCGCTCGCGCTGGCCGAGGCACGCCCACGTGAAGCTCACGCTCGCGAAACCCTTCGGGCATCCGGAGTCCGAGCAGTTGGGCCGAGGTCGTGTGCGTGAATCGACCTCTCGGGGGCATGCGCACGGCGTAGGCGCGGGCCAACTCCTCGGTGGTAGTCGGTGCTCCCACCCGCCGCACCCCGTGAAATGGCGAGCTGAGGTCGGCAGCGCGCAGGCGCCCTCGTTGGACGCCACGGTCGGCCGCGGTTTGCACGGCGAACCCATCGCGACCGAGATCGACTGGCAAAGGGGTGGGTCGGCGCATCCGCCCATTGTTCTGCAACCCCGGCACCAGCGCCCGGCACCATCCACAGCCGCGAAGTGTCGCAAACGGCTGCTATCGCTCGCTCAACGCAACCGTTTGGGGCAACTCAAAGAGCAAGGGTCGGGTGGAGGGGCTGGCAGAGAGAGCGACGGGCGGGGGCGAGGGCTACCCCACTACGCTCAGTGAGCATGACCGGCTCAAGTCGCATGGGTGACGAGATATTCGCGACAGTGTTAGCAGCCGCGCAAGGTGGGGCAGGTTGGGCATACACCCGGCTCTGGGAAGAGTACGCATCAGCCGTGGCGGGTTTTCTCGGCGCACGAGGGTCTCGCGAGCCGGAAGATCTCACCAGCGAAGTGTTCCTCGTCGTCTTCGACCGGCTTGCCGAATTTCGCGGCGATGCGGCCGGGTTTCGCTCGTTCATCTTTTCGATCGCCTATCGCCGTCTCGTCGACGAGTTGCGGATGCGCGGCCGCCGTGGCGAAACCGTCGAACTGCTCGCCGAGGAGGACCCACGCCGAGCATCCAGCGCAGAATCTGAAGCGCTCGAGCGGGTTGCCACCGACGAAACAATGAAGCTGCTGCGCTCCCTCTCGCCTGACCAGAGGGACGTCATGATCTTGCGCATCGTGGCCGACCTGACGGTCGAGCAGGTCGCTGAGGTTCTCGGCAAACGGCCGGACGCGATCAAGGCGCTGCAGCGTCGCGCACTCACACAACTTCGAAAAAAGATGGGCGACACCCGTACCCCTGTGGCGGGCGAGAACGATAGCGAGAAGTGAGATGGGCAAACGAATCAGCACTACTGAGGCCGAGCAGCTGCTCGCCGGCGCGACCCTTGCGGGCCGCCCGGAGCTGAGCGACCTCGCCGCGACGATCGGCAGAGCGCGGGCTGTGGCTGCGGCCACAACCGCTCCCGCGCCCACCGCGCAACTGCTGGCGCGTCTGACCGAGGGCGCGCCCTCTCCCGCCTCGACCGCAGGTGATGCCGCTGTGGCATCGTCTTCCATTACCGCGGCCGCTGACTCCACGCGAGCAGTGCGCCGACCGGCATTGATTGAAGGAGCAAAGAGCATGGCTGAATGGATCGCAGGCCTCGGCCTGGCCTCAAAAATCGCACTCGCAGCAGGAGTTGGGCTCGCAGGAATGACGGTCGCTGGTGCAGCAGGCGCCGCTGGAGTCCTACCCGTGCCCGCGCAGTCAGCCTTCGATACGGTCATTTCGACGATCACTGGCACCGAGCCGGAGATTGATGACGACCCGGCGCCTTTCACGGAGGACGAGTCAGACGTCAACGACGACCCGGCACCGAACGTCGAGGACGAGACAGACGTTGACGACGATCCCGCCCCGAACCCGGAGGACGAGTCGGACGTGAACGACGACCCGGCGCCCTACGTCGAAGACGAATCAGACGTCAACGACGACCCGGCGCCCGACGTTGAAGACGAATCAGACGTCAACGACGATTCGGCACCGTACGTTGAAGACGAATCAGACGCCGACGACGACGCTGCTACCGCGCCTGACGAAGACTAGCGGGAGATCCTCTTTGGCGGATGTCGATCCTTGGCAGGCCGATCAGCTCCATCACCTAATGGGGCGTTGACCTGTGCACTGCGCCCCGCTCACCGCCGCGTTACACGCGGCAGTGAGCGGGGCGCAACTCCCGCGGGCAGTTCGCTTGGGCTGCAGGGGCGGCTGAGCAGGCCCGGTTGCCGCGCTTAGCTCAAGTCGAGCGCGTCCAGACGGTCGCGCAAGTAGTCGGCGAGCGAGCGGCGGCCTTGGGCTGCGTCGGCGTTCCATTGCACCATGATGACGCCGTCGCGCAGGGACAGTGGGCCGGTGCCCGCGGCGAGCGCCGCGGCATCCGTGTCGATTGGCGTGAAGCCGAAGTTCACGACCTCGCCCTCGCGAAAGTGACCGCGCGCGGCGGCACGCCGATCGTCGCGCTGCGCCTCGGCCATGACGGTGCGACTGCGGGATGCGATCGAAGGCTCGATCGCGCGGGTCACCTCACCGGTCGAGTACAGCGAGCCATCCCGACTGATCAGCAGGGTGCCAAGACGCCACGCCCTGCCGACGGGCACGTACCGTCGAGCGCGCAACCGGCCGGTCTTCTCAACTGCCAGCGCCTCGTCTGGCACGCCTCTGGCATCCAGTTCTCGGATTGTTTGCTGCAGGATGCGCTCAAGCATGGTCTTACCTCGGGCTCAGCGCGCGGCTACTTAATTACCGGTACGACACCGGTGGCGATCTGCTCGTGGTGGTGAATGACCTCGGCGACGATGAAGTTCAGAAACTTCTCGGCGAAGGCGGGATCGAGGTGCGCCTCGGCCGCGAGGTCACGAAGCCGCGCGATTTGCACCTTTTCGCGCTCGGGGTCTGAAGCCGGTAGCCCTTCCGCAGCCTTCAGGCGTCCGACGCTCTGGGTGAACTTGAACCGCTCGGCAAGAAGGTGCACGAGCGCGGCATCGATGTTATCGATACTCTGCCGAAGACTCGTGAGCTCGGCGGATGCTTCGTGCTCGCTCATGCGCTCAAATCTAGTCGTTGCCAAAACTCAGCGGGTGAGCGAAACGGGCTCTCCGCCAGCGGCATCGAGGCGCGCCAGAAGGCCGGCCTGCACACGCGGCCAATCATCGATGGTGACCGAGTACGCCGCGGTGTCGCGCCACGACCCGTCGGCGCGTGGCCGATCCCGTCGCACGACACCCTCGAAAGTCGCGCCGAGCCTGAGGATCGCGGCCCGTGATCGCGAGTTGAGGGCATCCGCCTGCAGCTTAACCCGGCCGAAGCCGTGGTCGAATGCCTCGCCGAGCATGAGCAGCTTTGCTTCGGGGTTCACCGCGGTGCCCCACACCCTGGGGTCCCACGCGGTCCAGCCAATGTGGGCGTGTTCAAGAGCGAGGTCGAAGTCGCCCAGTGTGGAGGTGCCGACGATCACCGCGTCATCGTCGCCACCGACCAAGCGGGCGGCATAGACGTTGCCGGTCTCCCACACAAAGTGCCCGCGCCCAAACTCGACGAAGTCGGCTTCAGTGGCGCGGTACCCGGCGGGCCCGCCGCCCCAGCCGCCCGCGAACACCGTCGGCGATCCAATCGCCGCGTACAGCTCGGGCAGCTGCTCAATTGTCAGCGGGGCAAGCCGGATGTACTGACCTTCCAGCACGCGAGCCGCCGGTCGTCGTGCATCCATCGTTAGTCCAACAGGTCGTGCCGCACGATGATCGCTTCGCGGTCGGGCCCGACACCGATGGCTGAGATGCGGCAACCGCTCATGGCCTCGATGGCGAGCACGTAGTCGCGAGCATTTTCGGGCAGGTCATCGAACTCGCGCGCCCCGGCAATGTCTTCGCTCCAGCCGGGAAAATTCTCGTAGATCGGCACGGCGTGGTGGAAGTCCGATTGCGACACCGGCACCTCATCGACGCGCACTCCGTCGATGTCGTAGGCAACGCAGACCGGCACGGTCTCCAGCCCGGAGAGCACATCGAGCTTGGTCATCACGAAGTCGGTCACGCCGTTGATTCGCGCCGAGTATCGAGCTATCGGCGCGTCGTACCATCCCGTGCGGCGCGGGCGCCCGGTCGTGGTGCCGAACTCGAAGCCCTTCGAGCGAAGGAACTCGCCGGACTCATCGTGCAGCTCGGTCGGGAATGGACCGGCTCCGACGCGCGTCGTATAGGCCTTGACGATACCGATGATGCGGTCGAACCGGTTCGGGGCGACCCCGGAACCGGTCGCAGCACCACCGCTCGTGGAGTTCGACGACGTGACGAACGGGTATGTGCCGTGGTCAACATCCAGCATGGTCGCTTGGCCACCCTCGAACACGACGATCTTGCCGTCATCGAGCGCTCGATTGAGCAGCATCCCAGTGTCGGCCACCATCGGGCGCAGTCGCTCCGCGTATCTCAGCAGCTCGGCGACCAC
>JBBQLW010000139.1:0-4641 GCA_038328315.1 Actinomycetales bacterium | reverse complement strand
TCCCCCCCGGGGGGCCGGGGATCTAGTTTCGCGGTTTGCGTTCATATTGACCCGTGGTTCCTATGGGGGTGGGTGTGGTGCGGCGGGGGTGTACCGCCCCACGAACCCGAGTCACGTCGGTCGTGCGGTTCTCAGGTCAGCACGAAGGCGGGCTGCCGGCAGTGAAGGTGTTCCCTTCATCCTTCGCTGTCTGCCAAGAGCCTTGGATCGCCGCATTCAGCTCTTCCGCATTCAGTGAGTTTCCGAGCACTGCCTGGACTGACGATAGGGTCACCTCGAACTGCTCGCCCGGCGTGACGCCTTCTAAGAAGGCTGGCACCACACCGTTGTCCCGGTAGCTACCCATCGCAGTGAGCAGCTCTTCGAGCACTGACGGCAACTCGACAGAGTCGAGGTTGAGCGGACCTGCTGGAATGAGACCACCCTCAAGGATCGCCGTGCGGTTCTCTTCCGTGAAGAACAGGAAGTTGATCAGGTCGACACTCTCTTCGATCTTTGAAGAACTGGCGTTGACGTACCATCCTTCTCCCGGGCTCTCGTTTGCGACAATGTCTCCGCCGATCGGGTTCGGGAGCGCGAAGACTCCGATATCGCTGAACGCGTCGCCAGCATCCTCTTGTGCACCTGGAATGACGAACCCGCCGGTGTACGTCATCGGAACTGCGCCGGTGTAGAACTCGGCCATCGTTGCTTGGTAGGAGAACGCGAGCGGCTCGGGACCGAAGGCACCGAGACTCTGGAGTTCGACGAACTTCTCAGACGCTTCGACGTACTCCGACGAGTCCCACGAGCCATCGCCGAAGAGCGTGTTCTCGATACCAGCAGATCCAGCGGCGTTGCCCCACATTGCGCCGAGGAGCTGGGTCACGGGCCAGCCGTCACCTCCGGCAGCACCGATCGGAGTCGCATAGCCATTCTCCTGCAAGGTCGCCACCGTCGAGAGGAGGTCGTTCCATGTCGTGGGAACTTCCAAGCCGAGATCCGCAAAGATTGACTTGCGATAGAACATGCCGGTTGACTCGATACTGTTCGGGATCGCCCAGAGGCTGCCGTCAGACGACACCAGCGACGCGAGATCGTTCGGCAGGGTCGCGTTCCATTCGAGGTCGCAATAGAAAGGACCCAGGTCAGCGACGAGGCCAGCCTCGATGAACGCCTGCGGTTGGCCTGGCCCAGTTGCGCCCACCCACATGTCCGGTCCTTCACCAGCACTGAGTGCCGGGAGCAGGGCTGGCGGGTTGAGCTCTGGCCCCATCGCCGTAATCTCCACGGTGACGTTGTCGTTTGCCTCGTCCCATTGCTGGATGAGGGTTGTGACGGCATCCGCTTGGCCCGGCTCAAAGCCGTACCACAGGTTCAGCACAGTGCTTTCTTCGGGGGATGTTCCGCCAGCGGTACAGCCAGTCACGACAACGCTCAGCGCGGCGACGCCGGCGACCAAACCGATTCGCCGGGTGCGCTGTGGTTTTTTAATCATTCTGCTCTCCTTTGAGAAGTGATATGCAAGTGACACATTCCGTGAATTATCGCACGACTTAACATTCCACCGCAATCCTTAGATCGTCAATCGTCTCTGAAGAGGGGACGGGCGATAGATGGCGGGAGGTGACGAGGTCTCTACACGACGACGAAGGTCACCGAGCGAGTCCTGCGCGCTCTGGTCGACTCGGTATTGCACCAGCGCGTTCCCGATTGCGGCGGCCTCGACCGGACCGGCGAAGACGGGCAGTCCCGCTCGATTGGCCGTGAGCTGGCAGAGGAGGCTATTACGAGCGCCCCCGCCGACCAGATGGATCGTGGTTGGCTCTACTCCGCACAGCTCTGAGAGCGAGCGCACACTTCGAGCGAATGATTCCGCGAGGCTCTCAAGCACGCAGCGCACGACCGCGGCGAGGTCTTGCGGTGCCTGCTGGCCGCGGCTCGTGAACCACTCTTGGATTGTGCGACGCTCGCCGCCGACACGGAGGAACACCGGGTCTTCAACATTGAAAACCATCCCGGTCGGCAGCGTGACTGCTTCTGACATCGCCAGCGCATCCTCAATCGAGACGTGCGCGCTGGTCGCAGCCACGTCCCGCAGGACGGCCATGAGAATGCCGAGACCCATCACGTTGGTCTGAAAACGCACGCGGCCGTCGACTCCGCGCTCGTTTGTGAACCCGGCCACTCTGGCTTCCTCCGTCAGCACGGGATGCTCGAGTTCAGTACCGGTCAACGCCCACGTTCCGCAGGAGATGTAGACCGATCCGGCATCCTTCAACGGCGTTGCGACCACCGCGGAGGCGGTGTCATGTGACGCAACCATTCGAACAGGCGTCCGGCGCGTGAACGCTCCGGCCGACGAATCGAGCACACCGAGTTCGTCCCCTGCGCTCTTCAGTGGAGGGAGCAGTCCGAGAGGCAGACCCAGATCGCGGATGATAGAGGCACTCCACTCTCCACTATTCGCGTCGAGCAAACCGCTCGTCGAGGCAATCGTGCGCTCGGTGCCGACCTGGCCCGTGAGCCAGAAGCCCATGAGGTCGGGCGTGAAGAGAAGAACGTCGGCGCGATCGAGCCGACCAGCCTGCCGGTCAGCGACGAGTTGATACACGGTGTTAAACGGGAGGGACTGAAGACCGTTGCGCGAATAGAGCTCAGCCGGGCTGATGGCCCCATGAACCTCAGTCTGCGCCTCCGCGGTTCTCGGATCGCGATAACAGAACGGCAGGTCGACGAGCTCACCGTCGCGCAGCAAGCCGTAGTCCGCCCCCCACGTGTCGATGCCGACGCTCCGAACGTCAGGATCAGCGGTTGCGAGCTGCCGTAAACCCGTGAGAACCTCATTCAAAAGCACCCGCGAGTCCCAGTGAAGGCCCGAGGCAGTGGTAACCGGTTCGTTGGGGAACCGTCGGCATTCGATCGTCGAGATCGCTTCATCTGAAATCTCGACTCGGATGACGCGACCCGACCCCGCACCGAGATCCACTGCGCCGTATGCGGCTCTCATCGGTCAAGCACCTCGCCGCCGTCGGTCTTCTAGGTTTGTGATTCTGCACCCGTGAGGTGCCGCCCGCCAACCACTCGGACTGCGTCCACACCAATTCGCCCGGCCTCGCACATGACGGCCACACCGCCATCATCAAGACCGCCGCCGGCGTCGTCGACGGATAGCAGTTGATTGCCCCCCACCGTCACGGTGAGCGTCGAGCCAACAATCCGCACGGCAAGCACTTGGGGTCCGTAAAGCGTCCAAGGCAGTGACGCCGCACCCAACACCGTCTCACCATTCTTGACCCGGATGAGGCTCAGGCTGCTGTCATCCGCCCAGCGCAAAAGATAGTGCCGGCGCAGACCCTGATAGCGAACCGCCAAGCCGGTTGAGCGTGCCATGTGCGGAGTCAGCGTGGCGGTGACCTCGAGATCGGTCCACTCGCGGGTGCCCTGCGAGATGTATCCGCGCCCGGTGTTGTGGATGAGCCGCATCGGCTCCGGCCAGCCCGGCCCCCACCCCTCTGTGAATCCATCCATCGAGTTCACCCAGGCCCTTCGCCACACGTTCGCGTTCGGAGCGGCACGGGTGAGCTCGAGGAGCGGATCGCCTGTCCATCCCAACCAGTCGAGGTCGAGGTCGGCCGCCTTGGCCGCGTCGATGACGACACCGACGTAGGCGATCGGATCGCTACCCAAGCCGGGCACCACCCAACTCGTTGAAACCGATTGACCTGGCTCGATCGCTATGCTCGGGCCCTCAACCATGACGAGTTCGTCACTTGCTTCGTAGCGCGCGATAACAATCTTGACGGCGACGGCGACGGTATTTGACAACGGCGCCGCGAAGGCCGCTGTGATCTCCTGACCGGAGTAGAGCGTCGGCGAAGCGATGAGACCGTATCCCGGCTGATTCAAGAGCTCGGGCGCGATGAACGTTGACGTACTCGCGACGAGCTCGCCGCCCTCGGGCGAATAGGAGAGCCGGAGCATCCGGGACGACTGAGCGACATCCCCGGTCACAAGCCTCTCGTCTGGCACGTTGTTCAGTTTTCCGACACCGTGCCGGATCTCGAAGCCTTGAACGGACCCTGGAAAGCTGAAGTGGAAGCGAGCTCCATCCTTCGGAATCCACGATGGCTGCCCGGCGATCGCACGCCCGATGCCCGAAACGATAACGGCCTCTCTTACCGCGTCCGTGACGCAGCGGCCACCTTCGGCCGTCGGGACGAGCATCCGGTCGGCAACCGGGCTACGCCAATCGTGAACGCTGACGAAGGCGTCGAGGCCGAGCATGATGCCCAGCAAGCACCCGAGGTTGCCCGAGTTGCAGTCGGTGTCCCAGCCGGCGGTATTCACGATCATCATTGACGTGTCCCACGAGCCGGCTCCGTACAGCAGGGCGAGGATGATCAGGCCGTGATTCGGCACCACGTGCACGTTTCCGCCATAGGTGTGGTAGCCGTACTTCGCCTCGAGAAGCGCAAAACCGCGTCTCCAGTCCGTCTCAGTCGCATGCCAAGAACGGATGTCGCGGATCAACTCCGCGATCGTCGAGTCTGCTGGGATGACCGAGAGCCCGGTGTCCAGAAGCTCGTTGATGTCAGCGGTGAGAAATGCCTGAGACTCCATGGCGGCGAGAGCCTGCGCCGCGAAGACCGCTTCACCGTC
>JBBQLW010000138.1:0-4694 GCA_038328315.1 Actinomycetales bacterium | reverse complement strand
GCTGCACTCTTGGTTCCAGCGAGCTACGCGCTCCTCGTGATCGTTGCCTCAATCCGAGCCGCGCGCGAGGGAGCGCTGGTCGGGCTCTGGTATCTCATAGTGTTGCCGTGCATCCACTTCGGCTGGGGTAGCGGTTTCATTCTCGGCTACTTCGGACTCACCAAGAACATTATTGACTACACGGGAAGGTGACAGGATGCCCGCGACGGGTCGACCGACATCCATCGCCCAGCTGCGTGAAGTCACCCAGCCACCCGAGGTTCGGCTGCGCGCCAATGCCGAGCACTGGACCGCCTCGCTGTACCTGCGCGACCTCTCGCCGTACCTCACCTGGTTACTCCTCAAGACGAGCATCAGTGCGAACGGGGTGACCGGACTGATGATCCTCGTCGGCTGGTCGACTGCCGCGGCGCTCGTGATTCCAGGGCTCGGTGGTGCGGCGCTTGCGCTGGTCCTCGGTCAGCTTCAGATGCTCGTGGATTGCTCTGACGGAGAAGTGGCCAGGTGGCGCAACGAGCAGTCGCCAGCGGGGGTCTTTCTCGACAAGGTCGGGCACTACACGACCGAGGCGCTCATCCCGATCGCGCTCGGCGTCCGGGCTGCCGGCTGGCCACTCGAGCTTCCAGCTGATTTTGCCTGGACCACAGCAGGCTTCGCGTTCGCCCTCGTCATTGTGCTGAACAAGGCACTCAACGACATGGTGCATGTCGCACGCGCGAACGCAGGCCTCGACAAACTGAGTGACCGAAAGGGCGAGGCAGAATCCAATCAGCGGATGATCGCACGACTCCGGCGCCTCGCCCGGTTTGTGCCATTCCACCGTCTGTATCACTCGGTGGAATTGACCCTCCTGATTCTCGCGGCGGCGGTAATCGGGCTGTTCTTGCCCCCGCTTGTGGCGGACCGGGTACTTCTGCTGGCGCTCCTGCCGCTCTCAGTGCTCGCGCTTATCGGTCACTTTGTTGCAATCATGGCCTCGAAACGGGTGCGCTCATAGCCGCCGGCAACCTCGAATCGGGGCTAGCTGCAGAGCAGTCACTCTTCGCGAACCCCGTGCCCACCGTGGGCGTCGTATCCCTGAGCCAGGGCACACGACCGTCTGAGCTGGCACGAGGGCTCGCGAGCGTTCTTGCTCAACGTGGAGTCGCGCTCGATATCGTCGTCGTCGGTAACGGTTGGACACCGTCCAGCCTGCCAGTGGGGGTGAAGCCACTCTCCCTGACCGAGAACCTTGGTATTCCTGCCGGGCGCAATCGAGGCGCACAAGCGGTCGCTGGGGAGTATCTGTTGTTTCTTGACGACGATGCGAGCATCCCTTCGACCACGTTTCTCGCGGATATGATCGCGAAGTTCACTACTGACCCAACGGTTGGGCTCATCCAGCCTCGCGTCGTCGACCCGAGCGGCATCGATAACCCCCGCCGCTGGATTCCGCGCATTCGCAAAGGTTCGGCAAGCACCTCCAGCAACGTCTTCTCAGTCTGGGAAGGGGCTGTCGTACTGCCCCGTTCTGTGTTCGATGCGACCGGGGGGTGGGCCGAGCCGTTTTTCTACGCTCACGAGGGCATTGAGCTCGCATGGCGGGTCTGGGATCAGGGCAAGCGCGTTCTGTACGCCAGCGACCTGGTCGCGAATCATCCGGCGGTAGAGCCGACGAGGCATGAGTACTACTACCGTCTGAACGCCCGCAACCGCGTGTGGCTCGCCAAACGCAACCTGCCGTGGCTCATCGCCCCGATCTATGTCGCCAGTTGGACGTCAATCCAGTTGGTGCGGTGGGCTCGACAGCCAGCCGCCTTGCGTGCATGGTTCGGAGGCTGGCTGGCGGGTTGGCGTCAACACCCTGGCGGCCGGAGAAGCATCAAGTGGGTAACGGTGTGGCGGATGACGCTTGCCGGTCGTCCGCCGCTGGTTTGATCAATGCCATGTTGCTAAGACGAGATCTCGCCGCCGCCCGCCGTCTTGTCGCCAACGTTGTGCGATCCTGGCGCAATCGGCGAGCGGTCGCGAAGCGAGCGCCTCGCCAACCCAAGCCGCCCGCAGGCTCGATCAAGATTGGCGTCTACTTTGCGGACTCCACGGTGAACATGTACCAGATCCAACAGTGGTACGCGCCGTTGGCAGAACTCGCTAGCCGCTGGCCGGTCGCGATCATCGCGCGATCACCTGGCACAGTGCTGAGGCTTTGGGATGAAGCTCCTGTGCCGTCAGTCTACGTTCGCACTGTCGTTGATCTCGAGGAGTTTATTGGGAGCCAAAACCTCCGCATCGTGTTCTACGTCAACCAGAACCCCCGCAACTTTCCGATGTTCCGATACGGGCGGATGTGGCACGTGTTCATCAACCATGGCGAGTCGGAAAAGGTGTACATGACGAGCAATCAGTTCAAGGCCTATGACTACAGTTTCGTCGCCGGTCAGGCGGCACTGGATCGCCTCGCGGACAATCTCTGGGACTTCGATCTCGCAAAGAGGGCGATACCGATCGGCCGACCGCAAGCCGACCACATGGCTGTCATCGCACCGTATCCAGCTCATGATCGAACCGTCGTGTTGTACTCACCGACCTGGGAGGGGGATGCAGCTTCCGCCAAGTACGGTTCGATCCTGAGCCACGGTCGTGCGCTCACTGACGCACTTCTCGCTTCGGATCGACACAAACTCATCTACCGCCCGCACCCCAGAAGCGGAGTCCTCGATCCGGCATACCGCGCTGCCAACGAGCGCATAATCCGGGCGATCGCACTGGCCAACGGAGCCAATCCGAATTCACACCATGTCTACGACGACGGGATAGAGCTCGGTTGGCAGCTTACCGCCGCAGATGTTGCCATCACCGATATCTCAGCGATGATCTACGACCGGCTCGCCACCGGCAAGCCGCTCATTGTCACGCGCCCAGTCTCCCTGGAGGCTGAGATTGACGAGCGCGGTTATCTTGCGGCGTGCGAGTGGTTGGATGCCGAGGCGTCCGCTGACATTCTTGCAAGAATAGATCGAGTGCGGCTCGACACCCAAGCGCTTGCACGCTTGCAGTTCTGGGCCCAGCACCATTTCGGTGACACGAGGGCAGGTGCAGCAACTGCTCGGTTTCATGCGGCCGTCGAGACCCTAACGGCCGAGTGGGAACGGCACTCTGCAATGCACAGTACCGACGATCGCGCAAGCGCTGGCGCCGCCGTCGAGCACGACGGAGGCGAGACCGACGACGAAGATGCCCTACCCGAGGGCTACTGATGACACAGTGCTGGGTGTTGCGCGCCTACTCGTGATCCTCGATCTGCCGTGGCTCGGGTCGGCGTCGCGCGGTGCGCCGTAACAACTGGATCGGTGCCACGATCGGTATCTCGATGCGGCGGCGCCCGTTCGGATCGAGTGGGAGCTTCTCGGCTTTCGGGGCCTTCATGGCTCTGGGGAGCTTGGGCTTTTTTTGCGCCTTGGGCAGCTTGATCACCGGCTCCAACCACGCCGGAAATGCCGCTGGGGGCGGCCCAAAACCTGCGCGCGAGGTGCGAATGATCTGTCGGCCGAGCAAATGGTTACCGCCGCCGCCGATCACGGCGCCGATACCGAATGGAATCAGGCGTCCGACAACGTTCGTGCTCTGGGAAACAGCAAACCGCTTCAGAAAGCTTGACTTGATTCGATCTGCGATGGGACCAATGAGGTTGCGGGGGATGCTCTTGGTCACCAGTTCACCCCAGTAGGCCGTGCGCACTGGCCCAGAACCGGCCGCTTGACCAGCGAGTTGCTTCACAAGGTCGCTGCCAGCACTGCCTAGCACCATCGTCATGACGAGCGCTCTGGCGCGATCGGGGTCGTCAACGACAATGCCATGAACTTCGGTGATCGACTGCGCGAAGAGGGCGCTGGCCTCAAGAAATGCCGCAGTTTCAGCTGCCGACAGTGCCAGCGCAGCCCCGGTGCCGACTGCCGGAAACGCCGAACTGGCCCCGACGACCGCGCCACTCGTCGTGACTGCGGCGAGGTACCGGCGCTCGAGGGTGCGAATGATCGCGGCAGGAGTCGCGGAGGGTCGACCCCGTCGAAGGCTGCGGATGTGCGCCAACACCGCAGGTCGCTGCACCGTGAGTACCCGGTCGATTCCGCGCACCATCACCGGGCCCGCCGGAATGATCTCGGTTTTCTTAGCCATGCGGCCCACCGTACCCGACGCAGCTAGCGAGAGGCGGATAGCTCATTTGCTCAACGGTCGTTATCGCTCGCGTAGCGCGCGAGCACCTCATCGATTGGTCCGTCGAGCACGAGCTTGCCCTCGTCGAGGTAAAGCCCCCGAGTGCAGAACCTGCGCAGATCGCGCTCGTTGTGCGACACAAAAAACAACGTGCGACCGCTAGCGAGCAGTTCCTCAATTCTGGTGTAGCACTTTTCCTGAAACTCCACGTCGCCAACGGCGAGCACTTCGTCAACGAGGATGATTGGCTCCTCTAACCGCGAGATCACCGCGAAAGCGATCCGAACCTTCATGCCGCTCGACAGGTGCTTGTACGGCGTGTCCAGAAAATTGCCGATCTCGGCGAAGTCGATGATTTCGTCAAATCGTTCGTCGATTTCTGCCCGCGACATTCCGTGCAATCCGGCAGTGAGATAGACGTTGTCGCGCACGGTCAAGTCGTCGACAAAGCCGCCGGTGATCTCGATGAGCGGGGCAACGCCTCGGTGCACGCGAACATG
>JBBQLW010000137.1:0-4707 GCA_038328315.1 Actinomycetales bacterium | reverse complement strand
GCGCGCGGCGATCTTGCTGTTGAGGCGGGATTCGAGCGCCTCGCCGAAGTGCAGGAGGAGATTCTCTGGCTCTGTGAGGCCGCCCATGTTCCGGTGATCTGGGCAACTCAGGTGCTTGACACGTTGGCGCGCACCGGGCTGCCGTCACGCGCCGAGATTACCGATGCCGCGGTGTCGGAACGGGCGGAGTGCGTGATGTTGAACAAGGGTCCGTACATCGACAACGCCATCGAGATGCTCGCGGGAATCCTCGGCCGTATGCAGGACCACACCCACAAGAAGCGCAGCCTGATGCGAGAACTGCGCTCGTGGGAGCTCGAAGCTGTCAGCGAGTAGCCTCCACAGATCCGGTGTAGCTCATGTTCTACACGCGGTCTAGCATGGTGTCATGGAGTCCGTGGGGATACGAGAACTGAAGCAGAACGCGAGCGAGGTGGTTGCTCGCGCCGAGAAGGGCGAGACGATAACGATCACCGTGCAGGGTCGGCCGGTCGCCAAGATCGTTCCGATGGCGCCGGTGAAACGCATGTGGGTGCCGGCGGCTGAACTCGCTGCGGTCATGGCAGAGCTCGGCCCCGACACGACGGGGTGGGCCGAAGAGCTGCAGGCGTCCAGAGAGAACGATCCGATCGTCGACCCGTGGAACGACGTTCGCACATGATCATTCTCGACACGAGTGCGCTCATCGATCCACCGCGACAGTTGGAGGACGACGTCTACGGGGTAAGCATGCTCTCGGTGGCAGAACTGCACTTCGGAATTCACTCGGCGGCGACGCCAGGTCTGCGCGCTAAGCGAATTGCGATTCTTCAGGGCTATCGCCAGACCCTCGACTGGCTCGCCTTCGATGAGCGCTCAGCAGAGAGCTACGGAGTGCTCGCGGCCCGAGTGGGTCAAACGAGGCCGGGGCACGCGCGCAGTAAAGATGTGCTCATCGCAGCGCAGGCTCATGCCCTCGGGGCCAAACTGGTCACCCGCAACTTTCGCGACTTCGAACTCATCACAGACCTCGTCGAGATCGAAGTGTTGCCGTAGTCCCACCCCGATAGAATCGGCGCGCGGGGTCGTCGCAATAGGAGTCTCGAAGCGCAGAGAGCAGGAACCGTGGCCGACATCAAGATCACTGGGCAA
Source organism: Actinomycetales bacterium (assembly GCA_038328315.1). Classification (GTDB taxonomy): domain Bacteria; phylum Actinomycetota; class Actinomycetes; order Actinomycetales; family Microbacteriaceae; genus Rhodoglobus. The sequence goes on along the minus strand of JBBQLW010000137.1, from coordinate 3,576 downwards.
AAGAGGCTCGTGATCGTCACCGGCCGCGCGCATCCGCAATTGGCGATCGACATCGCCGACGAGCTTGATGCCGACATCGTGCACACCGATGCGCGCACCTTCGCCAATGGCGAGATCTATGCGCGCTACGACGAGAGTGTTCGTGGATGCGATGCGTTCGTCATTCAGAGCCACACCAGTCCGATCAACGAGTGGCTCATGGAGCAACTGATTATGGTGGATGCCCTGAAGCGCGCATCCGCGAAGCGCATCACGGTCGTGAGCCCGTTCTACCCGTACGCGCGCCAAGACAAAAAGGGTCGCGGTCGCGAACCGATCTCGGCGCGGCTTGTCGCCGACCTCTACAAGGCGGCCGGCGCAGATCGCATCATGAGCGTGGATCTGCACGCGGCACAGATTCAGGGTTTCTTCGACGGCCCCGTCGACCACTTGTTCGCTATGCCTGTGCTGCTCGCGCACTTTCAGAAGCAGCTCGATCCAGCGACCCTCACCGTCGTTTCGCCCGACATGGGCCGAGTGCGCGTCGCCGACATCTGGAGCGATAAGCTCGGCGCCCCGCTCGCCATCATTCACAAGCGCCGCGATCCGCTGGTGCCAAATCAGGTTACGGTGCACGAGATTATCGGACCCGTCGATGGCCGCGTCTGCCTGATTGTTGACGACATCATCGACACCGGCCGCACGATCGTCAAGGCCGCTGAAGCGCTCAAAGCCAACGGCGCCGTCGGGGTTGTCGTCGCGGCAACTCACGCGGTGTTTTCTCCGCCCGCGATCGAGCTGCTCCAGAGCGAGTGCATCAACTCGGTCGTCGTTACTGACACCTTGCCAATTCCGCAAGAAAAGCGCTGGGACCGTCTTACGGTGCTGCCGATCGCCCCGCTGATCGCCAGAGCCATCCACGAGGTCTTCGACGACGGCTCGGTCACGAGCATGTTTGACGGGGCCGCGTAGGCGGGCGCAGCAACAAACTGTGGGTTCGCCTCGCGTGCTGCTTCAGGCTGGGAATTCGAGGCTGGCTTCGCGTACTGTAGGAAGCTCTCTCTCACTTTTCTCACCTTGTGAAAGGCGCTCTGCCAGACTGTGGATTCCACGGCCCTCACTGCCAGCTCTGATGCTGGCGACTGCTCCCATAGACCCTCGCTTCGCACCTCGCCTTTGGCGGCGAACTCGAGGTGACCGAAGCCATCCTGCTCCTGCTGCTCGGTATTGTGGTCACGCTCGCGATCATCGCGGCAAACGGCTATTTCGTCGCACAAGAGTTCGCGTACATGTCAGTCGACCGCAATCGGCTCGGCGCCCAAGCGGCGGCCGGCGATGCCGCGGCAGCGCGAGCCCTCGCGGTCACCAAGCGCACCTCGTTCATGCTTTCGGGCGCCCAGCTCGGCATTACGGTCACTGGCCTGCTCGTCGGCTTTGTCGCCGAGCCACTGATCGGTGAGTCGATCGGCGCCCTGCTCGGCGGCGTAGGAATCCCGGCTGCGGTCGGCATCACGGTCGGCACGGTGTTTGCGTTGGCGGTCGCAACGATTGTGCAAATGATCTTCGGCGAGCTGTATCCGAAGAACTTGGCCATCGCGAGCCCCGAGCCTCTCGCGCGCGGTCTCGCTCGCTCGACCAGAATCTACCTCGGCGTCTTCGGTTGGCTCATCGCCATCTTCGATGCCGCCGCCAACGCGCTGCTGCGGTTGCTGCGTATCGAGCCAGTGCACGACGTCGACTCGAGTGCCACCGCCGACGACTTGGAGCGCATCGTCGCGGACTCGCGCGACAGCGGCGACCTTCCCGCCGAGCTGTCGCTGATGATCGACCGCATCCTCGAGTTCCCGAAACAAGACGTCGAGCACGCGATGATCCCGCGTTCGCTTGTCGACACGATCCCGCCCACGACCACCCTCGGCGAGGTGCGGGCGATGATGGCGCACTCGCATACTCGCTATCCCGTCGTTGACGACGAAAGCCAACCACTCGGCGTCGTGCACCTGGTCGACATGTTGGGCACGGTGCTGCCGCCGGAGACCCCTGTGACATCGCTCATGCGCCCGCCCGTTGTGCTGCCAACGCTGATGGCGCTGCCGGACGCGTTGGCCGCGCTTACACGCGCGAAGAACCAGCTGGCCTGCGTCATTGATGAGTACGGTGGCTTCGCGGGCGTGATCACTATCGAAGACCTCGCCGAAGAGGTCGTTGGCGAGATCACCGACGAGCACGATGACGGCTCCGCCCCCGCCGTCGAGCCCGATGGCGACGACATTTGGAGAATGGGCGGCGACGTGCATGTCGACGAACTGCATCGGGCGATCGGCTACGAGCTGCCAGCCGGCGACTTCGAGACGGTCGCTGGGCTGGTGATCGCGACCAAGGGCGGGCTCCCCGTCGCTGGTGAGACCGTCATCGTCGAGCTGCTGGACGACCCGGGAGATCTCGTTAACGATGACGAGGTGCATCGGGTGCTCGAGATCGAGGTGCTCACTGTCGAGCGGCACGTGCCGGGTGATGTGCGCGTGACTCTTGTCGCGCGGGGCGCTGAGGCCGACATCGATTCTTCGGGACGGGAGGCCTCCCAGTGAATGACGCCATCGTCGTCACTCTGGCGACCATCGGGCTCATTGCGCTGAGCGCATTCTTTGTCATCATCGAGTTCGCGCTGCTCGGCGCCCGTCGCCACCGACTGGAAGAGACGGCCGCGACCGACCGTTCGGCGCGTGCGGCGCTCAGGGGCGTGAACGAACTGACCATCATGCTCGCCGGGGCGCAGCTCGGCATCACGGCATGCACCTTCGCGCTCGGCGCCGTGACGAAGCCGGCGCTGGACGGCTGGCTTGAGCCTATTCTCACAGTGTCGGGACTTCCGGAGTGGGCTGCTGGCGCACTCGCGTTCGCGCTGTCGCTCCTTATCGTGACCTTCCTGCACCTCGTTGTCGGCGAGATGGCGCCCAAGTCATGGGCCATCACGAACCCCGAGACGGCAGCGAAGGTCATCGGCATTCCGTCTCGCATTTATATCTGGCCGCTTCGTCCGTTGCTGGGCTGGGTCAACACCATTGCGAACCGGCTCGTTCGCGCCAGCGGTGTCGAGCCCGTCGAGAGCGCGGCCGTTGGGGGGCACAACGCCGCCACCATCCGTCACTTGGTCGAGCTCTCCGCTCGCGCAGGTACACTCGGAGCCGAGTTCCGCCGGCCGCTCGAAGGCGTGATCGAACTGGAGACGTTGCGCCTCGACGCGCTTATTAACCCCACTGCGGTTCCCACTGCCGTGCCATACGCGGCGACCGTGGCCGATGTGCAGAGCACCGCCGCACGATCTGGCCACATGCGCATCCTCCTCGGGGCACCAGAGGCCGAGGTGCCACTCGTGGTGCACGTGCGCGACACGCTGCTTGGGGATCCGAATGCGGCGGCGGCCGCGTATGCCCGCACGGCTCTCGTGCTCGCCGCCGACACTCCGGTATACCAAACGCTCGCGCAGATGCGTGCGGGCAGCCAGCAACTCGCCATCGTGGTGGATGACGGCCGGTTCGTCGGGGTCGTCACGCTCTCTGATGTACTGCGGCGGTTACTGCCGCGCGGCGAGGGCTA
>JBBQLW010000136.1:0-4711 GCA_038328315.1 Actinomycetales bacterium | reverse complement strand
ATCAAGAGGATCGCGTTGATTGCCGCCGCCAGAATGATGAGTCGAAACACCAGCCTCGTTGCCCGACCAGAGATCGTGATCGCTGCGCACGCAACGGCGAGAATCGCCGAGAGCACGAGTCCGACGAGGGCAAGCGCGTTTGGCGCTCCACCGGGTGCGAGCACGACGAGGTACGACGCGAGCACGAGGCTGAGCGCGATGACAAGCCCGGAGACCCTGAGTCCCAAGTGATGCGGCAGCCCCTGCACCCCGGTCGCGCGATCGTCATCGATGTCCGGCAGCACGTTCGCGAAATGGGCGGCCACTCCGAGGGCAGCGCCAGCACCAATCGCCCACGGTGCCGCGAGCGCAGGGGATGGCAGCGCCGTCGTCACAAACAGCGGCAAGAGTCCGAAGCTCAGGTAGGGCACGACCGATAGCGCGGTGTTCTTTATCCCCGCGTTGTAAGCCCAGCCCGCTCCGATGAAGGCGGCGTGCACCGCGGTCGCCGCCCAGCCGAGTGGCAGCGTGAGCGCTAGCCCCAGCACCACAAGCCCGACGGCCGCGTTCCGCGCGAGTGTCGCGCTCACCTCGCCAATGGCAATCGGCTTATCAGTGCGCCCGACCGCGCGGTCACGGTCGGCGTCGATCCAGTCGTTCGAGATGCCGACCGAGAACTGTCCGGCGAGCATTACGACCGCCACCAGTACACAACGCCACCACTCGAGGCCAACCCCGACCGCGAGGGTTGCGCACACCGCGCTGACGGCGAAACTCGGGCCTGGATGACTCGCCCGCAGCAGGCCAATTGCGCGCGATGTCATCGCTCAATGCTAGCGACGGGTTAGCATCGCGACATGCGTTCGCCGTCGAACCGAATCATCGCTTGCGTGGTGATCGGCGCTGTTGTGCTCTCAGGGGCGCTCGCTGGGTGCACGCCAGCATCAGCACCATCGCGCGCGGCGCAAGCGGCGTGGCCGCGGGTTGTGCCAATCGCCAGTGTTGCACCCGAACGGCAGTACAGCGTCGACCGTCTCTCGACCATGACGCTCGAAGACAAGATTCGTAGCATGATCATGGTGCACGTTCCCGGACTCGATGCTGGCCAAATCGCGGGCGAGAGCGCTGCTCTCGGCGCAGGCGGCGTCATCCTCATGGGCAACAACATTCCGAATCCGGTTGATGGCCTCGCTGCCGCAACTCAGCTCATCAAAGGAGAGGCCGGGCTTCCCCTGCTCGTCGCAACCGATCAGGAGGGGGGAATCGTTCGGCGCATCCAGTCCGACCAAGCTCCCGGAGCTGACGAGCTCAGAACCATGCCAGTTGAGTCGAGCCGCGAGGCTTTTGCTGCGCGGGCACAATTGCTCAACTCGCTTGGCGTCTCGATCAACTTCGGGATCGTGGCTGATGTCACATCCGACCCACAGTCATTCATCTTCGAGCGCACCCTCGGTTCGACAGCAGCGGATGCCGCGCCTCGCGTCGCCGCGGCCGTGACCGGTGAGCGTGGCCTCGTGCTCTCAACGGTCAAGCACTTTCCCGGGCACGGAATCTCTCCCGACGATTCTCATGTCAGCATTCCGTCGAGCTCGATCAGCATCGATGAGTGGCGCACCGCGCACGCGCCGCCGTTCGCTGCGGCCATCGACGCCGGGGCGGAGCTTGTCATGATGGGCCACTTGCAACTCGACGCGGTCGACTCCCAGCCGGCCAGCCTGTCGCTGGCGTGGATCGCGATCTTGCGCGACGAACTCGGTTTCGACGGCATCATCATTACCGACGACATGCTCATGCTCGAGCGATCCGGCCGCCCAGAGCTCACGGACACCGTGCAGAACTCGGTGCGCGCCATCGCCGCTGGCAACTCGATGCTGCTCTACGTCGGTTCGGTGGATGTCGCTGCCATCGTCGACGCGATTGCCGCGAGCGTTCGCGCCGGCGACATCCCGGAGTCAATGATCAACGATGCCGCAGGGCTGCTGCTGGAGACGCGGAGGGCGTTGTCGGGCGAGACCGGCGTGTTTGCGCACTGCTTCTCGGAATGCCGTGACCGCGTGAGCTGATTGCGGGCTCTTCGGCTGCCCAGTAGTGTGCCGCTCACGATTCGGAAGTACCGATAATTTCCTCGCGCACTCGTCGCATGTCCTCCATGAGTGAGCCGACGAGGATCCATTGGTCAGTGCTCGGTACCGCGATCATGAGCGGCGCCGTGAGCGCAGGGAGCTCAGCTGTCATCGTCGGCACCTCATCGGTGGCGGTCACAGCTCCGACCGTCGCGGCTCCAATGAGTCGCAAGTCGTGAGCTGCTCGCTCGAGTTCATTCGCAATCGCGAGGGTCGTAGCATCCCCGATGAGGCTCGTGCTGTAGTGATCGTGAACCGCTCGCACCATGCCAAGCACTCGGGTCACAAGAACCGAGAGTCGACGGAAGAGTTCCTCATCGTTCTCAAGTGCCTCGCGGTGCCGACCACGTCTCGGGTTGAGTGTCAAACTCTCCGCGGCATGCGCGAGGGCGGATGCCGCGGCATCCCGCCCACCGCGAAGGCTCCGTGCTCGTTCCAGCAGCGCGTCACGTTCACCGCCCCCGCTCGGTGACGTGAGAGTCGACGCAAGGTCGTCGAGAACAGCCGCGATGTCGGTGAGCAATCGCTTGACCGCGCGGTGCGCTGGCGCGAGGCTGACCGGTGGCACGATCGCGAGGTTGACCAAGAGCCCGACGGCCGCGCCAATGATCGTCTCAAGGATTCGTTCGACGGCGTAGCCGGGGGTTTGTGAACCGAGCGCGAGCACGAGCATTGCGCTGATCGGTATCTGGTTGGTCGACCCCGGTCCGAGCTTGAGCGCCCATGCCAGCAGCAGCGAGACAACGATCACCAGCAGAATCACCCAACTGGCCGCACCGAACAACTGGCCGGCAACAAAGGCGATGACGACGCCTGCGATAACAGCGACGCTGCGCTCGATTCCCTTCAACACCGTCTGGTTGACGCTCGGTTGCACCACGAGCAGCGCCGCGATTGCCGCAAAGATCGGCAAGGGTTGACCGAGCAACAACTGCGAGGCCAGCCAGGCGATGATGGCTGCGGCGGATGTCTTGGCGACCTGGAGCAGGGGAGCGCGAGTTGTCGAGCGCAGCGTACTAACGAATCGCATGACGCCACGCTAGCCGCCTCGGCTAGGGCTTGAGGATTCCAGCCTCGCGAAGTTGGCTCGCGAGCCGTGCGCCATCGGGAGCGTAGAACCACGGGATCGGCGACTCCTTGGCCCGTTCGGCTGCGGTACTGCGACCGCCTGCGAACACCGCCTCGCTTGTCGAAAGCTGTCGAATCGCGATTGCCGCGACATTCTGCGGGTGCCGCTGAGTGAAGCTGCCGTAGATTTCCTCGTCGTGCTGACCGTCGTCCCCAACGAGCAACCACTTCATGGCCGGAAACTCTTGGGCGATGCGCTCGAGGCTCAGCTCTTTGTGCTCGCGCCCGCTTCGGAACCAACGATCGTGCGTTGGCCCCCAATCGGTCAGCAGAAGCGGCCCTTTTGGGTAGAGGTTTCGCGCCAGGAACCGACTGAGGGTTGGGGCAACATTCCAGGCGCCGGTCGAGAGGTAAATGACCGGTGACCCGGGGTGTGAGCGCGTCAGGCGCTCGTACAACACCGCGATGCCCGGCACCGGGCTTCGAGCGTGCTCATCGAGCACAAAGGTGTTCCACGCCGCCAAGAATGGTCGTGGGAGCGAGGTCACCATGACGGTGTCATCAATATCCGAGATGATGCCGAAGTCGATCGTCGGATCCACGATGAAAAGCTGCGCAGAAACCGGTTCCTCATCCCCGGTTGCCAGACTGATTTTGTGCCATCCCGGCGCGAGTGATACCTCGACGCGGGCATCGATGACGCCACCGCGCTCGCCGGGGAGTCGGTGCTCCTTGCCTGCAATCGTCGCAATGACCTCGACGTCGTCGACGGGAATGCTGAAGAAGCTACGCCAACCCCGCACCTTCTCCGCGCGTTGCTTTGCCGGTCCATCGGGGCGCCCGAGTACGACCCTGCAGAGAATGCGTGCCCATTGGGGCGTTCCATAGCCGGTGTACGGCACGATCGTCGTCGTAAGTCCCCGTCGGCGTCCCCGTCGCTGCCGCCAGGCGTGAAAGGCATCCTCGATGCGCGCGGCGCGGTGCAGGAGAGGGGGGACAATCGCTGGCTCATCGTCAGAAACTCCTGCGCGCGCCATTGTTCCAATCTAACCGGCGGTTGGTTCTTGACTTGCCACGGGCTCGATGAGTTCTGGCGAGTTGTTCCTTACCGCTCCGACCGCGCGGTCGACTTCATGGTGGCGAAGCCCAGTTGCGACGACGACGGCGCTGTTCGCGGCGGCATCCAATAGGCTCGCCGTGCCGCGCTGCGCAGGATCGAGCCAGTCATCAATGAGGGATCGATCGAGAAACACAGGCATCCGATCGTGCACGCTGGCCATCTCGCCCGTCGAGGCGCGTGTCAGAATCGTGGTGGAGAGCATCCACTCGGATGATGCCGGGCTCGAGCCGGTCGTCCCTCGCCACCACGAGTACAGGCCCGCGAAAGCGAGCGGCTGGCCGTCCGCGGAGAAGATGTACCGGGGGATCTTTACACCGTCGGTCGTTCGCCACTCGAAGTATCCGCTTGCGGGGACGATCGCTCGGTGCGAGGCGACGGCCGAGCGAAACATCGGCTTTTCCGCAGCCGTCTCGATTCTCGC
>JBBQLW010000135.1:0-4759 GCA_038328315.1 Actinomycetales bacterium | reverse complement strand
AAGCTCAGTGAACTCGCGATCGGGATACCGATTGACGCCGAGCACGGCGCGCGCGAGTGCCGTCACGATGTCGGTAGCAACATCCTCAGGGATCGGATGCGTGTTCTCGTTGACGTTGAGTTGCAGCCGCACCTGCTTCTGCGGCGCACCATATGGCACTTGCCCGCGCAGGTCATCTCGGATGGGAAGGTCGGCAAGACTTGTCACTGAGCCAGCCTATTGGGCTGACCTGCGAGCCCAGTCGGCCTCCAACCCAGGCGGTGCTGGACTCAGGGCTTCGGCGCTCGCGGCCGGTGACTGCCTTGGCCCGCGAATGAGAATGATGCTGGCAACGACGGCAAGCACGGGGGCCCAGAACGCAACGGACACCACCAAGAAGCCTACCGAGGCAGCCACAGCGAGACTGATCGCAGCCACGAGAAGCCCCCGAAGCCACCGCGGCCGCGGAAGAACGGGGGCGAGGAGCAGTCCGCCGGCCAATCCGACGAGCACGATCGCGAGAGAAAGGAGGGGCCAGACGAGCGGGTGATCCATTGGCAGCAAGTAGGTCACCGAGAGAGCAATCAAAGCGGCAACGAAGGCGAGAGTCGGGGCGAGGATCGCGGGTCTCCGCCGAGGCAGAAGCGCGAACGCGGCGGTGACAACAGTGATTATTGCGACCAGCGTTCCAGCGAGAAGACCGAGGCGCATGGCCTCAGTGGAGTCGCCGACACTTGGCACCAGCAAACTTCCCGCGAGAGCAAAGACCGCAGATCCGACGCCGAGAACCGCGGCCACCAGCGCGACCGCGGCAAGACGGTGCCGCTGCACTGTTGTCAGCGGAACCGGCACTGGACGAACTCGCTCGATCGAGGCGGGTGACGCGCGTAACTGAAGGGCAACCGTAACGAAAACGGCAATTGCCCCCACGACCATTCCAGGCGGGATGACCGCCGAGACTCCGAGGCCGACGGCGCCCGGCACCGCGATCGCGCTGGCGAGCAGAATCCGCCATGACCCGATTCTCAGCACTCCAGCCAAGACCGCGGTAAGAGCAGTAGCCCCGGTTACGACCGCCCCGAGGAGGAAGAGCCCGGTGGCATCGCCGAACCAAGATCGTGCAGCGCCCGCATCGGCTTCGTTAAAGCCAACAGACCACGACGCCGCCGCGAGAGCGCCGAGGGTCCACGCGATGACTGCGCCGAATGTTGCAGCGAGTGCGGTCTCAGGGCGCAACTCACTCCCGCGCAGCATCAGCGCGCCAGCCGAGAGGCAGACAAGCAACGCTCCAAGGAATTGGCACACTGTGCGTGCAACCAGCCCGCCCACGCTTTCATCGACCGCACCGAGCCACAACGCCGCCAGCGGTGCGAGGCTGAGCAGCAGAGCCGAACCCGATGCCACCAGGATTACGTTAGGCGTGACCCGCTCAGCCAATCCGTGGGCGCGAAGCGACCACGCTTCACCCTGCGTCGGATGTGATCGTCCCGACGCCTCGGCATGCTCTTCCAACGTCTCAAGCACCACCTCACCATTGGTCAGGCGCCAGCGAACCGGATACCACCGAAGAAGCCGCCGGTAGCTTGAGCGGCGCCGCGCGCTCACACGCTCACCGCCACAAGCGGGGCAGGGCTCAATCGGGCTGCCGCGCCTCGTGCGATGCTTACCTGAGCCGCCGCAGCCCTCGCAGCCAACCGCTCGGCTTCTGCCTCCAGGAGGACGCGGCCGCTCTCGAGGATTTCGTAGTAGCGGCGGGCCCGTCCATCCACGACTTCTTCACCCGCTGATCGGATGCGACCCTCGCGCTCCAACCGTTCCAACGAGGCGTACAACGTGGTCACCCGCAACACCACCGAACCTCCGCTCAACCGATTGACGTCGCTCAGCACGGCGTACCCGTGCAGTCGTCCTGCAGCAAGAGCGGTCAATATCCAGAAAGAGGTTTCGGTCATCGCAGAAGTATACCCACTCTGGGAGCATAGAGAGTCAGCAGGTCAGTTCGAAGGTGCGTCGGTTGGCACCGTCGGGTCAGTCGAGGAGACGGTCTCGACCGTGTCGGCTGGATCATTCGCGCGACGGCTGAGCAACAAGAACGGTATCGCCAGCGCGGAGAACACGCCGCTCACCAGCAGCGACGCTGGGTATCCGCCAATGTCGGCGGTGCGGCCGAGCACGGGCTGGAAGACAACGCCGCCACCGCTTCCGAGCAGCGAGTTGAACGAAAGCACCGTCGCCCGCTGCTTCGACGGAATCATGTCGTTGAGGTAGGCACGCTGAACCGGGTCGTCGATCGCTGAGACGATTCCCCACACCGCGACAAGCGCGACGGCGACCCAGAACTCGGTCGCAAACCCAAGCCCAATCAACACTGCCGCGCTTGCGACGGTCGCGAGGAGGATCGTGGACGTGCGGCGACGAAACCTGCGTCGAACCCATGGCGCCAGTGCCCCACCGACGATGGATGACCCAGCCAGAAGAGCCGCCGCGATTCCGGCGATCGAGTATGCCTCTGGGTCGCCCCACAGATTCAGCAGGTGTGGCTGAAGCGCGTAAAAGACGTAGATTCCGACACCGGCCGTAAAGGGGCTTGCGAGCATCAGCCAGCGCACCGGCGCATTGCCCAGCCCATAGGTCAGCGACGCTCGGAACACGTTTCTGGTGGCCGTGATCGGCCCAAGACCCCGCTCTGGTGTGAATCCGAGATCGCGCATGAGCAATGCTGCAACGAAGAACATGACGATGAGGATGCCGCCACGAACGAGAAATGGCACTCCGAGATTGCTCAGCTGCGCGATCACTCCGCCGAGCACCGATCCGGTGAGCATCGCGATACCGCCGACGATCTGCGCCCGCCCGAATACCGTTTCGAGGCTGCCCGTGTACCCGGTTGCTGCGAGCGCATCGACGAGCCAGGCATCGACCGCGCCCGAGAAGAACGTGAATCCGAGACCGAGAAGCACGGACACGACCGCCCATGCCCAGAAGGGTGCCTGCCACACCCACATGAACCAGTACAGAATCGTCGTCGCCGCGAGTGTTACCGTGCCGATCAAGAATGACGCGCGCCGACCGAGCGTGTCCGCGACAACTCCGGTCGGAATCTCGAAGACCAGCATTCCCAACGTAAAAAACGCGTTGGCTGCGAACGCCTCGAGGTTGCTGAGTCCAGCGTCGAGCAGGAATACGGTGTTGATGCCCCAGATCAAGGATGCGGCCAGCGTGTTTCCAAGCATCAGCACGTAGTAGGTGCCCTGAACGCGGCGAGGCGAGATTAGCCGAGCGGGGGCGTCTGGCTGCGCCACTGCCATCCTCCCGCCACAGTCAGTTCCCGTCCGAGTTCTCGTTCGTCGCGGCTTGCACGCCCTTGGTCAAGCAATCGGCGGCATCGCGCAGCTTCATCAAGAAACCGTACCGTCACATCAGCCCGGTGGTCGACGCTCGTTGGCCTTCGGCGCGACTACCCCGCGTCGGGTGATTTCCCGTGCTTATCGGGAACAGCATCCGTGGGCTGAGCGGTCCACGGCGGGGGTTCATCCGCACCGGCTGATTCGTCCCGCGCGGCGTCAACGCTCGTCGCCTCCACAGCGCCAGCAGCGTGATGGGACGGCGCGTAGACGGTGTACAGACGAAGGGGTTCGTTGCCCGTGTTAATGACGTCGTGCCACGTTCCGGCGGGGACTTGGATCGACCATCCGTCGGCGACCTCGTGTTCGAAGTCCAGCTGATCCTTGGCCGAGCCCATGACGGCCCTGCCGTGGCCGGTCTCGACCCGGAGAAACTGATCGGTGTGAGGATGCGCCTCAAGCCCGATCGGCTCACCCGCCGGGATGCATATCAATGTGACATGCAGGTGTCGCCCAGTCCAAACAACGGTGCGGTAGTTCTCGTTGTCGCCAATGGCTTTCTCGCTGTCTAAGGCGTTCGACCGGGGGCCTCTGTCGGCAGAAATACGGGTTTCTGTTTGCTTCACTGAGATGGTCAAGAAAGTACAGGTGAACCGAGGGCGATCTTGCGCGAGGTAGCCCGATGTCACTCCGGAGCAGTCTGGCCCTACCCGCTCGGAGTGGTCACTGGGGATGCCCGGATACTGCCTGAATCGCAAGATGCCGAGTGATTGTTCCGAACCTGCTGCCGGCATATCACCACGGGCGCAGATGCTGGATGGTGAGGCTGTGCTGCTCGATCATTCACTGGGCGATCAACGAGCGATGACACGCCTCGGGGTCGCGCTCGACACAGAACAAGGCGATGGTTCCGCTATCTGGCAGCACAGGCACGAGCGGCACCAGATCGGCACGGTAGAGGATCTCCGTTTTGTATCGGCGGGTGTACTCAGTCGCGAGTTGGATTCGCGAGCGTTTGCCGACTCCTTGGCGAGCGTCGTCGGCGTACTGGAGCTGGCGGAGTTCAGTGGTTGGAGCGAGTTCCAGACGATGCTCGTAGGCGATCCCGGCTCGGGCGAGAGCCCTCTGCAGTCGAAGGGAGTTCGCCCAGACGTAGTCGGGTCCACGAACACCGCGCCGTTGGCGCACATCCACCAGCAACCGGACGTTCGCCTCCCGCAACCGTTCCAGAAAAGCGGCGCCGTCGAATCCATAGGCACCAATAGTCACAATGTCCGACATCAAAGACCCTCCTTCGCCGGTGTTGCTCGTGCCGATCCAACGCACACGAGCAACACCGGCTAGACCGCCGTCTTAGGCGACAGCGGTTCCCTCGAGTTCGACCATCTGCCCGGGGATCGCAAGCCGCGCGACACCGAGCATCGTGGTGGTCGGGG
>JBBQLW010000134.1:0-4766 GCA_038328315.1 Actinomycetales bacterium | reverse complement strand
GTCGTGTTCTCACCGCTCTCGACGGATGACTTGAGTCAAATCGTTGAGCTGTACATTGACCGACTCGCAAAGCGACTCAGTGATCGCCGCCTCGAGTTGGCGGTGACCCCGGATGCCCGTGGCTGGCTCGCCGAGCGCGGCTACGACCCCGTTTACGGTGCAAGACCGCTTCGTCGCCTGATGCAGCACGAGATCGACGACAAGCTGGCTCGGTCACTCCTCGGCGGAGAGATCCGTGATGGCGACACGGTGCTTGTTGGGGTGGCGCCAGGGGGCGACGGGTTGACCGTCTCGAGGCTGAGCTAGCACTCGAGCGGAGCGAACCCTAAGCGAGCGGCGGCTCCGGTTGTGGCGGCTGAACGTCGCGGCGTCGAGCGCCAAGGATGCGCCAGATCGCAACCCCGGCGGCCACCAGCACGATCGCGTCATCGCCGAAGCCCAACGGGCCGGCCAGCAGTTCCGGCACGATGTCGATCGGGGATGCTCCGTAGAGCAGCGCACCGATCGCGATGAGCACAGACATAAGCACGGGATGCTTCATGTATCCAGCGTAACTCGCGACCCGTTGCTGGCTCAGAAGTAGGCTCGAACTACGCAGGCAACTGTTATCTACTGCGAATGCGACATCCGGCTCGAAGTGGTTGCCGACTCGGTGCTCAGCGGCTTGGGGCATCGAGCAATCAAGGTGCTCTTGCGTTCCTCGCGGTCGGAAGCGTCGGCCTAGTACGGCCTAGAGAAACATCGGTCGGTCGTCGTCATCCTCGGCGTTGATCGCGAGGTCAACGACGACGGGAACGTGGTCGCTCGGACCGTCACCCTTGCGCTCGTTTCGATCGATTCGTGCGGCAACGACGAGGTCGTCGAACGCGGCCGAACCGAGGATGAAGTCGATGCGCATTCCCTCGTTGCGCGGGAATCGCAGTTGTTGGTAGTCCCAGTAGGTGTAGCCATCGATGCCTCGACTGCGGAGTGCGTCGACGAGACCGGCCTGCTCGAACGAGCGGAAGGCATCCCGCTCGGCCTGGCTGACATGGGTCTTGCCGGCAAAGGCATCGATGTCCCAAACGTCATAGTCGAATGGCGCGATGTTGAAATCGCCCATGAGCGCCAGCGGATGCCCGGGGTTCGCGTCAAGCCACGCGCGAGTTTCCGTTGCCAGGTTCGCAAGCCACTCGAGTTTGTACGGATAGTGCGGATTATCGAGTTCGCGACCGTTGGGAACGTAGAGGCTCCAGAGCTTCACCCCGGCGACCGTGACCGCAAGGGCTCGAGCTTCGCGAGGGAAACTGCCGTCGGGTAGTGGCTTGCCGAACCCCGGGGCAGATTCGAACCCGACCGTGACCTCGTCCATTGGCAGGCGGCTGGCGAACGCGACCCCGTTCCACTGGTTGAGACCGTGTAATTCAACGGAATAGCCGGCTTCCTCAAATGCCAAAAATGGGAACTGCGCTTCGGTGCACTTGATCTCCTGCATCGCAAGCACGTCAACATCTTCGCGGCCGAGCCAGTCAACAACGCGACCAACCCGTGAGCGCACCGAGTTCACGTTCCAGGTCGCTACTCGCATGCTACAACGCTACTGGCTTGGGGTGACCCGTCTCTGAATCTGTAGGCTTGGCGAGTGACCTCGGCCCGCGAACTGCTCATCCGCTACATCTTGGATGACGCGGTGTTTCACGGCGACTTCACGCTCACAAGCGGGGCGAAAGCGAGTTACTACATCGACTTGCGCAAAGTGAGCCTCGACCACCGAGTTGCACCCCTGATTGGTGAGGTCATGCTTGACCTCATCGCACCGATCCGTGGTGTCGCCGCCGTCGGCGGCCTCACAATGGGCGCTGACCCGATCGCTGCCGCCGTGCTCCACCAGGGGGCGGCACGTGGGCTCAGTTATGACGCCTTCGTCGTGCGCAAGGAACCGAAAGACCACGGGCGCGGTCGCCAAGTTGAGGGGCCGGACGTCGAAGGCAAACGGGTCGTCGTACTCGAGGACACCTCGACCACTGGCGGATCGCCCCTCGCCGCGATTGAAGCTCTATTGAAGGTGGGGGCCGAGATCGCCGCTGTCGCCGTCGTGGTCGATCGCGCGACCGGTGCGCGTGAACGGATTGAAGCGGCCGGGTACCCCTACTTCTGGGCGATCGGACTCGAAGACCTTGGGCTGGCCCGGTGATGGCAGACCGCGACGATATCGATCCGAGCGATTGGCTCGCGAGCCAGTTCGATGATGAGCCAGAACCGAAGAAGCCTGCTCAACCTCCTGCCACCCCGCCGCCGGCGTACGTGCCTCCGTCGATGGCCCGTGAAGCTGCGCCGCCGCCCGCTGATGAACCGGCGGGAGGGTTCGTGTGGGGCCTCACACCGGGTGGCGGTGGCGCCGCCCCGGCGGAGCCACCACCGCCACCACCACCGGGGCCCATCCCAAACTGGCCGGCGACGGTTCTGCCCCCGGCGACAGCGCTGCCCGCGCCGACACCACTGCCCGGGCCGACAGAGCCAACCCCACAGTCAAGTGGCGTCGGTGAACGTTGGGCTTACGATCCGCTCGAGCAAGCCACGACAGCGATTGAGCGGCCTCCGAGCGGGTTCGAACAACCGACCAGTGCGTTCGAGCAACCCACCAGTGCGATCGAGCACGCTCAGCATCCGTGGGAAACGCCGCCGGTCGACTACTCGATGCAGGGCGCGACCGACGTGTATTGGGCCGAGCCGATTGGACTGGCTGATCCGGTCAACGAAGGGGTCGAGGCATCCGCCATCGATTCGTTGTTCGGCGACACTCAGTTTCGTGAATACGACGACGCCACGATGTCGTCGGCGCCGTCATTACAATCAACGCGGAGCGGCGCCGCGCCACCGCAGCAGCCGGGGCAGCCTCGCGAGCCTGGCCCGCCTCGGGAGCCGATGCCGCGCACCCAGAAGATCCTGTTGTGGGTGGCAGGCTCACTGGTCGCGTTGCTCGCGCTTGTTGCCATGTTTCTGGTCGGCAGTCGGCTTGCGCCAACCCTCCGTCCGGCTCCGGTCGCCGTACCGAGTACTGAGGCGACGGCGACGCCAGGTGTGCCGGGGCCGGGCCTTGGACCGCTCGCGCCCGGCGAGTACACCTGGAGCGAACTCCGAGGCGGCGAATGCCTCGATCCGTGGGAATCGGCATGGCAGGACACCTATTTCGTTGTCGACTGCACCACTCCGCACCGCGCCCAGATGGTATTCCGAGGGGTCTTCGACGACCCCGCCGGCACGCTATACCCCGGAGTAGAGGCACTCCAGACCCGCACGCTTCCGCTGTGCTCTGCACCGACAGCGATCAACTCTGCGGCTGCGGCTGGCGCTGCCGACCTACAGATCTCGGCCAGTTTCGCGGGCGACGAAGCAGAGTGGCTCGCAGGCAATCCGTCGTTCTTCTGCTTCGTGTCTCGCGCCGGAGGCGAACCGCTGACCGGTTCGCTTGCCGTTCAGCCAGTCGTTCAGTAGGGCGCTGGCCCCAAGCCGCGCGACCTCAGAACGCAACTCTCAGTCGAGATCGGTCTCGATCGGCTCCGCCGAGAGCAAATCGGCGACGCTATCGAGAATCTCGTCTGGGCGGAACGGGTACCGTTCGATCTCGGCGGCATCACTGATGCCGGTCAATACGAGGATCGTGTGCAGGCCAGCTTCAATTCCGGCGACGATGTCGGTGTCCATGCGGTCGCCGATCATTCCGGTGTTCTCGCTGTGCGCGCCGATCTTGTTCATGGCGGAGCGGAACATCATCGGGTTCGGCTTGCCAACGACGTAGGGTTCGCGACCGGTGGCCTTCGTGATGAGCGCCGCGACCGCTCCGGTGGCTGGCATTGGGCCCTCTGCACTCGGCCCAGTGGCATCCGGGTTGGTGGCAATGAACCGCGAACCGGCCCCGATTAGCCGGATCGCTTTCGTGATGGCCTCAAACGAGTAGTTGCGGGTTTCGCCAATGACGACGTAATCGGGGTCGCTCTCGGTCATCACGAAGCCCGCTTCGTGGAGTGCCGTCGTGATACCGACCTCACCGATGACGAACGCCGTGCCGCCGGGCATCTGCGATTTCAGAAAGTCGGCGGTTGCCAACGCCGACGTCCAGATCGATTCTTCTGGAACGTGAAGTCCGGATGCCCTGAGCCGAGCACTGAGATCGCGCGGTGTGAAGATCGAGTTATTGGTGAGCACAAGGTACGGCTTGCCCTCGTCGCGCCACTGCTGCAGCAGTGCAGACGCGCCAGGGATCGGCTGGTTCTCGTGAACGAGCACCCCGTCCATGTCGGTGAGCCAGCACTCGATGTCGCCGCGATTGCGCATGTGGCCATCGTAACCAGCTACTGGAAGACGGTGCCGCCCGGCAAGCGATCACGCATCACGGCAATTGCTGCAGCGCTCTCGTCAACGAGCACAAAGCGCCGACCTAGGGCGGATGCCACGGCGCCAGTCGTACCGCTGCCAGCAAAGAAGTCGAGCACCCAGTCCCCCGGTGCGCTTGAGGCGGCCACGATGCGCCGGAGTATCCCCTCCGGCTTCTGGCTCGGGTAGCCGGTCTTCTCGCGACCGGTCGGGGACACGATCGTGTGCCACCAGACATCCGTGGGTAGTTTTCCGCGCTCGACCTTCTCTGGTGTCACGAGGCCGGGCGCCATGTAGGGCTCGCGGTCGACGCTCGCGTTGTCGAAGTAATAGTTGGCGGGGTCTTTGACGTAAACGAGAATGGTGTCGTGTTTGGCTGGCCACCGACTGTTGGTGCGCGCTCCGTAGTCGTA
>JBBQLW010000133.1:0-4797 GCA_038328315.1 Actinomycetales bacterium | reverse complement strand
GCGATGTCTTGGGACTGCTGTTTGCCTCTCGACAGGCGGGCTGGTGGCGGGGCTGTGGTGCGCGACATGAGTTCTCCGTGGAGCAAGATTGATATTTGCGTAGAGTGCAAAGTTACACCGTGTGCAGCGTCAGGGCAAGCGGGAGAGTCGGCTGCAAGGTGCCTCACGCCGCACTTTGCAAGGTGCTTCACTAAGCTCAGGGAGTGACTGACCTTCGTCCGCGCCGCGCACAAGCGAGCGCTAGCAGCCAGCGTCGGAGGACGCTCGTTGTCGCGATCGCTGTCGGAGCGGTCCTTGTTGCCGCCGCGATCGTCGCGGTGCTCGCCCTGACTCCGACCACTCAAGTCGCTGCGCCTAACCCGACCCCGACTCAAACCCGAAGCCCGAGCGCCACGCCTAGCCCAACGCCAACGCCAACTCCGACACCCACCTTCGATCGCGCTGCGCTATCTATCGATGATCCGGCCAGTTTCTGGGTCGTTGCGAACAAGCTCCGGCCACTGAACCCGCCGCAGTACGAGCCCGCCGTGGTGTCGGTGCCGGTCGATTTCGCCAATGAGCCGTTCCTCCGGCAAGAAGCATCCGATGCCGTCGTTCAAATGTTTGCGGCGTTCACTGCAGAGACCGGCCTGTTCATGCAATCGCAGAGTGCCTACCGCAGCTACTGGGCTCAAGAGAGTGTCTACGCCGGCTGGGTCTCGAGCCTTGGTCAAGAGGGCGCTGACCTGACAAGCGCTCGGCCGGGGCACAGCGAGCACCAGACCGGCCTCGCGATCGATGTGAGTGCGCTGCCAGCCAATTGCTCGCTCGACCAATGCTTTGCGGATACGCCTCAGGGTCAGTGGCTCGCGGCCAACGGCTGGAAGTACGGCTTCATCGTGCGGTATCCGAACGGCTACACCCAGATCACCGGCTACGAATTCGAGCCGTGGCACATGCGCTTCGTCGGGGTTGAGTTGGCAACTGAGCTGCACACCACGGGCGTGCTGACCCTCGAAGAGTTCTTCGGCCTGCCACCGGCGCCGACCTACGGCTGAGTTCTCACCTCAGGAGCCTGAACCGAGGGCCGCGTCAACGATCGCTTTCGCCTCCGCTTGCACGATTCGCAAGTGCTCAATGCCCTTGAAGGACTCGGCGTAGATCTTGTAGACGTCCTCGGTGCCGCTTGGCCGGGCGGCAAACCACGCGAACTCGGTCGTGACCTTGAGCCCCCCAATTGCAGCTCCGTTGCCGGGGGCTTCGCTGAGCTTGGCCGTGATCGGGTCGCCTGCAAGCTCGGTCGCCGCGATATCGTCGCCGCTGAGGCTGGCAAGACGCGACTTCTGCGACTTCGTCGCTGCTGCGTCGATGCGCTCGTAAGCCGGGTCGCCGAACTGAGCCACGAGCTCTGCGTAGCGTTGCGATGGCGTCTTGCCGGTTACCGCCAAAATCTCGCTCGCCAACAAAGCCAGGATGATGCCGTCTTTATCTGTTGTCCACACGGTTCCGTCGATGCGCAGAAAACTTGCCCCGGCACTTTCCTCTCCGCCGAACGCCACCGAGCCGTCGATCAGCCCAGGCACGAACCATTTGAAGCCGACCGGTACTTCCCACAGGGTTCGACCGAGGGATGCCGCGACCCGGTCGATCATCGAGCTTGACACGAGTGTCTTGCCGATCGCGGCATCCACCGACCAGCTCGGTCGATAGGTGTAGAGGTACTCGATGGCCACCGCGAGAAAGTGGTTGGGGTTCATCAGTCCGCCGTCTGGCGTGACGATGCCGTGTCGGTCGGCATCAGCGTCGTTGCCAGTCAGAATGTCGAAATCGCCGCGTCGCCCGAGTACGGACGCCATCGCCGATGGGCTTGACGGATCCATGCGAATCTTGCCGTCCCAGTCAAGCGTCATGAACGTCCACTGCGGATCGACGTTGGGATTGACGACCGTCAGATCGAGGTCGTAGTGCTCGGCGATGAGCTTCCAGTAGTTGACACTTGCGCCGCCGAGCGGGTCAGCTCCGATGTGAAGCCCGGCCGTGCGTATCGCGTCGAAATTGATGATCGTGCCGAGATCGGAAACGTACGCACCGCGGTAATCGTAGGTTGAGACCGCGCGCGGCTCGGTCCTCAGCACCGCTCGGTTGCCGTCGGCGATGAGCGCGTTCGCACGGTCGGCGATCCAGTTGGTCGCAGCGCTATCGGCCGGTCCGCCGTGCGGCGGGTTGTACTTGAAGCCGCCGTCTCGAGGCGGGTTGTGGCTCGGTGTGATGACGATGCCGTCGGCCTGTCCGCCGCTGATCGAGCCAGTCGAGACACCGCGGTTGTGCGTGATGATCGCGTGGCTCAGCGCTGGGGTCGGCACCCAGTCGCCGAACTTGTCAACGAGCGCCTTCACCCCGTTCGCCGCGAGCACTTCGAGGGCAGTGGTCTCGGCGGGCGCAGACAGGGCATGGGTGTCTCGGCCGATGAAAAGTGGCCCGGTAACGCCCTGCGCCGCGCGGTACTCGACGATCGCTTGCGTGATCGCGGCAATGTGGGTCTCGGTGAACGCAGAGTCGAGGGACGAACCGCGGTGCCCGCTGGTGCCGAAGGCGACGCGCTGTTCTGGCACCGTCACATCCGGCACCCGCTCGAAGTAGGCCAACAGCAGTTCGTCGATGTCGACGAGATCAGAATCGAGAGCGGGCAGGCCGGCGCGAGCTGTCATGGCCACAGTCTCGCACTGCCCTAGGGTTGGTGCCATGCCAGAGGTCAGCGAGCTGTCGAGCGAGGCGTCGAGCGAGGCGGCGAGCGGCCAACTGAGCTACAGCTACCTCGGGCCGGCAGGGACGTTTACCGAAGCAGCGCTGCGCCAAGTGCGCGAAGCGGTCGGTGCGGTGTGGCGACCCGTCAACAATGTCGGCGAGGCGATCGACGACGTGCTGAGCGGGCGCAGCACAGCCGCGATGATCGCCATCGAGAACTCGATCGAGGGCGGCGTGAGCGTCGCGCAGGATGCACTTGCCACCATTCCTGGGGTGCGAATCATCGGCGAGTACCTCGTGCCGGTCAACTTTGTGCTCGTCGCTCGGCCGGGAACGACGCTCGCCGACATCAAGACCATCAACGCGCATCCAGTCGCCTACGGTCAGACGCACTTGTGGCTCGACACACACCTGCCAGACCACGGGCATCTGCCGTCCACCTCGAACGTCGCCGCCGCCGCGGCTCTGCTGGAAAGCAAACTGGCGGATGCCGCGGTCGCCCCTCCGGGCATCACCGACCATCATGACCTGACCGTGTTGGCCGAGAACATTGGGGACAACCCCAACGCTGTCACTCGTTTCGTGCTCGTCAGTCGCACGATCCGCTTGCCGCAGCCGACAGGTTCAGATAAGACGAGCATCATTGCAGAGCTTCCCGACGACGCTGCCGGGCGCCTGCTCGAGATGCTGGAACAGTTCGCTACCCGTGGCGTGAACATGAGTCTGCTCGAGTCGCGACCGATCGGGGACGCGCTCGGGCGGTATCGGTTCATCATCGACCTTGACGGGCATGTGCTCGATGAGCGGGTTGCCGATGCGCTCCTGGGCCTGAAACGCTTCAGCCCGAACGTGATCTTTCTTGGCAGCTATCCACGAGCGGATAAGCAGGAGGTCACGGTCACGACGCGGTACGGCAACGAGAGCTTCATCGAGGCGCGGGACTGGCTGCGCGCGATTGTCGCGGGAGAACCGGAAGGCTAGGCGAGGGCGGGCATTCGCACCGTCAGTGCCTGTGGTTCAACCCAGGCGCGCACCGCGGTCGCTTCCCCGAACTCGTCCCCGTCGAGCTGGAACTCCTCCGGTGCCTCGATCGTCATGTTCAACTCTTTGCCGGTGAGGTACTTGACGTCCCGAACGTCTTTCGAGAGGTCGATGATCCTGCGACCGATCGCGCTCTTGCGCAAGACCCCGTTCTCCCACGCCACCTTGTTCCAGATGTTTAGCCAGCCAAACGGGCCGCGCGGCCGCAGCGCGGCGATGTCAAGGATGCCGTCGTCGAGCCTGGCCTCAGGCATCAACAGGAAGCCACCCGGCAGGAGACCGCAATTGCCAATGATGACGGTGTGCGCGGTCAGTGCGCGTTCCGCACCGCCGTCGAGGCGATACCGAAGTTTTACCGGGCTCAACTCCGGAATAGACCGCGTGATCCCGTCAACATAGGCGAGCCAGCCGACCGCCTTCTTCAATTTGGTGCTCGTATTCTTGATCATCTTCGCGTCGAGCCCGATCCCAGCCATCACAAGAAAGACGTGTTGCTCACTGACACCGCTGCTCCCCGCGCGCTCGATCTCGACAACACCCACGTCGATCACGCGATCAATCCCGTTGAAGGCGATGTCGAGACTGTCTGTGACGCTCGACACTGGAAGCTCGAGATTGCGGGCGAGCAGATTGCCGGTACCCGATGGCACGAGTGCCAGCGCAACCTTGCTGCCACGCAACCCCTCCGCAACCGCACGCACCGTGCCGTCGCCACCGGCGACAATGACAAGCGAAGCGCCTCGGCGAAGTGCGCTTGCTGCTGCCGCCTGACCGGCATCCGTCTCGGTGGTTTCGAACCACGCGGTCGCGCCCCAGCCTGCCGATGATGCGGCCGAGTTGACCGCCAAACGCAGTTTCGCGACATCCACCTTGGTGGGGTTGTACACGACTGCCGCACGCGGTTTTCCAGCACTTCGAGTGGATGCCACAATCAAACGGTACGGCATAGCCTCAGCCGCGCGATCGCTAGGCTGTACGGGTGATCGACCCCCAGTTCTTGCGTGATGACCCAGAACTCGTCAGGCGGTCACA
>JBBQLW010000132.1:0-4812 GCA_038328315.1 Actinomycetales bacterium | reverse complement strand
GAACACGAGCTGTCGGCGGAGGAACTCGATCTTCAGGCTGAGGAGGAGCGCCTGCGCCTCGGTCGACTCTCGCTGCGCGATCGCATCCTCGCGATCGGCTCGAGCGGCGACAGTCTTCGCATCGTTGTTGGTTCGGATCAGTGGTTGTCTGTGACCCCGCTCACCGTCGGGCGCGATTGGTTTCTCGCACAGCTTCTCAGCGATGCGCGAGTTGCACCGCAATACATCGTGCCGATCGCGAGTCTGGCCGGATTCACCGTGCTCGAAAAGAACCTTGCTCAGAGTCTCCCGGTTGCAAGCGAATCGCACGGGCGCGAAAGTCTCTCTGCGCGACTGGGTATCTCGTTCGTGCTCCGTGATTTGTGTCGACGACGCACCGCCGTTGAAATCACGGTCGGGGAGGTGCGGCATCACGGCACAATAGACCGTGTCGGACGAGATCACTTTGATCTCGCCCGGCACGAACCCGGTGAGCCGCGCCGCTCAAGCGCCGTGACAGACATCATGGTGGTGCCGCTCGATCGCCTGAGCTTGGTGAAGATCTGAGCTCGGCGTACAAGCCGAGCTACCGCTGCGCTGGCCCACCAAACGGGAGCTCCGCAAGGCTGGCCAAATCGGCTTGCTGCCAGAGGTTCATGCGTCGAGTTTCTTCGTACTTCGCTTCGATGTAGTCCTCGAGAATCGTTCGTTCGATACGCCACTGGCCACTGGCACCGACCTTGATCGCCGGCAGCTCGCCGGAGCGAACGAGGGCGGATGCTTGTCTCGTTGAGATGCTCAGCAACTCAGCAGTGTCCGCGAGCGTAAGGAATCGGCCAAGACCGTCAGCGGTGTGTGCATCGTTCATGTCTCGATTATGCGCGCATTGGCATTCGAGCGGTCGGCATGTGGATAACTTTTGCGACGCTGCCTCACACGTCGTGAACATAGAGCCGTCAGGAGAACACCCTTGCCCAACCAGACCCGGTGCCGGGAGCCCCAGAAGCGGAGACACGATGTCAGGCAGCACGACCACACCGCAGGTGCCGCGTCGGCGTCGGCGATTCAGCCTCGACCCCCGCCTGCTGATCGGACTCGGTCTCGTGGCCGCTTCGGTCGTCGGAGTGGTCGCGATCGTCAGTTCTTCAGACGAATCGGTACTCGTCTATGCCGCTCGCGAGCCGCTCGCGCCAGGCGACAGAGTGCGCGCAAGCGATCTGCAAGAACTCAGTGTGCAACTTGAGGATGCGCACCAGTTCTATCTGGCGAACGACAGTATTCCGGATGGCGGATTCGTCGTCACCAAACCGGTGGGGGCGGGCGAGTTGATTCCCAGCTCGGCGACCGGCAGTCTCGACGGCTTGCGCGTGACGGCACTCGTCATCTCCGTAAACGGGCAGCTCGCGGCATCCGTCGTCCCGGGTGCAGCCGTCGACATCTGGGCTGCGCGAGAAACGGGTGCCTCGCCGGCGGGATCATCGCAGGCAAACGCCACGCAGTTTGGGCCGCCAGCGGTAGTCACGACGGCGACAGTGGCGCGGCTGGTGGACTCGGGTTCTTTCGTCGCCGGGGCGAAGACCACAGCAGTCGAGGTGCTCGTGCCAAAATCGCGGGTCGCTCGCGTGCTTCAAGCGATCGCCAATGACGATCAACTGTCCATTGTTCCGACCTACCTCGCGGGCGGCCAGCAATGACTCGAATCGCTTTGGCGCTGCCTGCGCAACTCGAGGCGCGGATCGAGGCTGAATCCATCGATCACGGCCACAGCATTGTGAGTCGAGCAGCGGGTGCGCACGAACTTGCGGCGGTCATCGAGGAGACCCGGCCGGACTGTGCGATCGTCGCAGCCGAGCCGCGCTACCTGACGCCGCGGGTCATGAGTGTGTGCGACGCGATCGGCGTGCGCACCCTTGCCCTCGTGGCAGGGGACGTCGACCGCCGGTATGCCGCAACACTCGGACTCTTCGAAACGCTCCCGACCGATTCCAGTTGGGCGGAACTCGAGTCGCAGCTCGAGCAGACGCTGGATCTGCGATTGAGCCAGCGCGGCGAGCTCGGCGCCGGAGCCCATCAAGCGAACGGATCGACGAAGCGAAGTCGCGCCACGGTCATCGGCGTGTGGGGCCCCTCTGGTGCCCCCGGCAGAACGACGACAGCAATTGGCATTGCTGCCGAGCTCGCCGCGCACGGCCATTCGGTCGCTCTGGCGGACGTCGACACCCACGGCGCCTCGATCGCACCGACACTGGGGATGCTCGACGAGGCTCCCGGCTTTGCCGCCGCGTGTCGCCTGGCCGGCAACGAGAGCCTCACAATTGAGGAGTTCGAGCGCATTAGCCAGCGGTACGAGTCTGGCAATGGGGGATTCTGGGTGCTCACCGGAATTGGCCGCCCGAGTCGCTGGCCGGAGCTGTCTGCCAGCCGGGTGGCAACGACGATCGCAGTTGCTCGGGACTGGGTCGACTATCTCGTGCTCGACACGGCCTCCAGCCTCGAGAACGACGAGGAGATCTCGAGTGATCTCATGGCGCCGCGCCGGAACGCCGCAACCATTACCGCGCTCCGCGAGGCCGACCGTATCGTCGCCGTCGGCTCTGCCGATCCGGTCGGGATGTCCCGATTCCTGCGATCCTATGTTGACCTGGTCGAGACGGTGGTGAACGCCGACGTCACCGTTGTCATGAACCGACTGCGCGCATCCGCCATCGGCTTGAATCCGGCCGGGCAGGTCATCGAGACGCTCTCGCGCTTCGGTGGCATCGAGATGCCAGCGCTCGTGCCATACGACCGAGCAGCGATCGACGCCTCGATTCTGAGCGCTCGTACACTCGTGGATGCCGCACCCCGCTCGGCGGTCAGAACGGCGCTGCGCGATTTGGTTGGCAGTCGGATTGTGCCGGCGGTCGAGCGTCCGACACGCGCGCGGTTCGGGCTCGCCCGACTGCGCGGGTAGCCTTGGAGCGTGTCAACCCTGAGCGAACTCGTGCAGGCCAACGGCCGATCGACCGATGCCGACGTCGAGTGGTTGCACCTGCTGGTCGGGGACTGGCAACTGCTCGCCGACCTTGCCTTTGCCGACATCGTGCTGTGGGTGCCCTCGGAGGAACACGGATTCGTGGCCGTCTCGCACGCGCGCCCGTCCAGTTCTGCAACGCTCTTTTACCGGGACTTCATCGGTCAAGCCATCAAGCCGGAGTGGCACGCCCAAGTTACAGAAGCCTTTGATACCGCGCGGATCGTCGACACCGGAACCCCCGATTGGTACGAGGAGACACCGACGCGCGTGAGGGCGGTGCCGGTGCTGCGCAGATTGAGTTCGGCGGGCAGCGAAAACACCGAGCCGATTGCCGTCATCACTCGGCACACGAACCTCAGCGAGGCGCGCACTCCGAGTCGCCAAGAGCTCACCTTCAACGATTGTGCAAACGACCTGTTCGAGATGATCGCAGCCGGCGACTTCCCGGATCTTGGCGCACCGAGCGGACCTCGCCGCGGTGCGCCGCGCGCCTCAGACGGTCTCATTCGACTCGATGTCGACGGTACCGTGACGTTCGCGAGCCCCAACGCGCTCTCGGCCTTCAACCGCATCGGCTTCTCGGGGGAACTCGAGGGCGAGTCGCTCGCCGAAGTCACGACGAAGCTCATCAGCGGGCAACTCGTCGTCGACGAATCCCTCCCCCTCGTTGTGACCGGACGAGCACCGTGGCGAACCGACATCGAGGCGCGCGGTGTGACCGTATCGCTCCGCACCATCCCGATCCGCAACCGGGGCGAGCGGGTCGGCGCCGTAATCCTCTGTCGTGACGTCACCGAGGTGCGCCACCAAGAGCGTGAATTGCTTACGAAGGATGCGACGATCCGTGAGATCCACCACCGGGTCAAGAACAACCTGCAGACCGTTGCATCCCTGTTGCGCATTCAGGCAAGACGCACCCACTCGGATGTCGCGCGTGACGCGCTCGGCCAAGCTATGCGACGCGTCGCCGCCATCGCGGTTGTGCACGACACGCTCTCGGAGGGACTCAATCAGAACGTGGACTTCGATGTTGTGTTTGACCGGGTGCTCAAGCTCATCGCCGAGGTCGCCTCAAGCCACAACACGACCGTGCATCCCCGATTCACCGGGAGCTTCGGGAGCCTGCCAAGCGAGTACGCAACCCCGCTCGCTCTCGCGCTGACCGAACTTGTCACCAACGCGGTCGAACACGGTCTCGCTGGGCGCACCGACGGTGAGGTCGAGATCACTGCCAAGCGTTCGCGCGAGCGGATGAGCGTGCGTGTGCGCGACAACGGGGTCGGCCTAGCGGAGGGCAAAGTCGGCTCCGGACTCGGAACCCAGATCGTGCGCACGCTGATTCAGGGAGAACTCGGCGGAACTATCGACTGGCACACTGTCATGGGCAGCGGCACGGAAGTCACGATCGAAGTGCCCCTGGCGTGGCTCAAGGCGGCCAGGTCGACCGCTGAGGTGCTTCGTTAGGAAGCGCGCCGCGCGCGAGCGGCGCGACGCTTGAGGGCGCGACGCTCGTCTTCGCTGAGCCCACCCCACACGCCAGAATCCTGCGACGTGTCGAGCGCGTACTGCAGGCACATTTCAGTGACGGAGCATCGCCCGCACACCGCCTTCGCTTTGTCGATCTGATCGACGGCCGGGCCGGTGTTGCCGACCGGAAAGAACAATTCCGGGTCAGCGGTGAGGCAGGCAGCTTTATCGCGCCAGTCCATGGTGGTGCTCCTTCGGTGCGTGCGGCATGGCTAGCCACGCCGGACTCTATTGAGCGTCGAAGCTGGTGTGCTTCTCGGCAGAGCCCGGTAGTTCGGGTGAGAGAATCT
>JBBQLW010000131.1:0-4814 GCA_038328315.1 Actinomycetales bacterium | reverse complement strand
CACCGACCCTGCGAAACTCATGTTGCAGTTCGCCCAGATCGCCGCGCGGGGTATCGCAACCGAAGAGGACGAGGCGGTACTCGGTGAGTCATCGATCGCTGCCCCGGTCGCGGATCGGAGCGGTACCGTCATAGCAGCTGTCGCCGTCGTGCTCCCATCAAGCGAATGGCCGCCAGAGGACAATGTGCTCAACGATCTTCGCGAGACCGCCCGCAACATCTCTCGCGAGCTCGGCTCAACCGCATGGCCTCCTCCGGTCGCGCGCCGCTCAGCGCTGCTCTGATCTGCTCCAGAATGGTGGCGCCAGGCGAGATCCCGTTCAGGCGCCCGCAAGCACCTCACGCAACAGCGCAGCGGTCTCGCTCGGCGTCTTGCCGACCTTGACTCCGGCAGCCTCGAGCGCTTCCTTCTTGCCCTGAGCGGTTCCGGCGCCCGCAGACACGATCGCGCCAGCGTGGCCCATGGTCTTGCCCTCTGGAGCGGTGAAGCCGGCAACGTAGGCGACGACCGGCTTGGTCACGTTGGCCCGAATGTAGTCGGCTGCGCGCTCTTCTGCGTCGCCGCCGATCTCGCCGATCATGACGATCGCCTTGGTCTCTGGGTCAGCCTCGAATGCGGCAATCGCGTCGATGTGAGTCGTGCCGACGATCGGGTCGCCGCCGATACCAATCGCGGTCGAGAAGCCCAAATCCCGCAGCTCGTACATCATCTGGTAGGTGAGCGTCCCGGACTTTGACACCAGCCCAACGGGGCCCTTGCCGGTGATGGTCGCTGGCGTGATGCCGACGAGCGACTCGCCCGGCGTGATGATGCCGGGGCAGTTCGGGCCGATGATGCGGGTCTTGTTGCCCTTTGCCTTGGCGTGCGCCCAAGCCTCGGCGGTGTCTTGCACCGGGATGCCCTCGGTGATCACGACGAGCAACGGAATCTCGGCGTCGATCGCCTCGAACATCGCGTCCTTCGCAAATGCCGGCGGAACAAAAGCAATCGAGACATCCGCACCAGTCGCGGCGATGGCCTCGGCGACCGTGCCGAACACGGTGAGCGAGACACCCCCGTCGTGCTCAACGGTCGTTCCGGCCTTGCGAGCGTTGACGCCACCAACCACCTTGGTGCCCGCCTTGAGCATCAGCGCGGTGTGCTTCGTGCCCTCGCCGCCAGTGATGCCCTGAACGATGACCTTCGAGTCCTTGGTCAGAAAGATTGCCACAGTCCTACCCCTACTTCGCAGCCAGTTCGGCGGCCTTATCGGCGCCTTCGTCCATCGAATCCGCGAGCGTCACCAGCGGGTTGGCGGCCGCGCGCAGAATCGCTCGACCCTCTTCGACCTTGTTGCCGTCGAGACGCACAACGAGCGGTTTGCTCGCCGTCTCGCCGAGAATCTCAAGCGCCTTGACAATGCCGTTCGCGACTGCGTCGCACGCGGTGATCCCGCCGAACACGTTGACGAAGACACTCTTGACCTGCGGGTCACCGAGAATGACATCGAGCCCAGCAGCCATGACCTCAGCGGATGCTCCGCCGCCGATATCCAGGAAGTTGGCTGGCTTCACGCCGCCGTGCTTCTCGCCCGCGTAACTGACAACATCCAGCGTCGACATCACGAGCCCGGCGCCGTTGCCGATGATGCCGACCTCGCCGTCGAGCTTGACGTAGTTGAGGTCGTGCGCCTTGGCCTTGGCTTCGAGCGGATCGGCCGCCGCGGCATCCTCGAGCTCGGCGTGGTTCGGGTGACGGAATCCGGCGTTCTCGTCGAGCGTGACCTTGCCGTCGAGCGCGATTACCTCACCGTCTTCCGTGAGCACGAGCGGGTTCACTTCGACGAGGGTGGCGTCTTCGCCAGCGTAGACCTCGTAGAGCTTGACGATGACGGGGGCAACTTTGTCAACGAGCTCGGCCGGAAAATGCCCTGCGACCGCGATGGCTTTGGCGGTTGCGAGGTCGATGCCAGCGATCGGGTCGACCTCGATTCTCGCGAGAGCGTCTGGCCGCTCGACGGCGAGCTCCTCGATCTCCATCCCGCCCTCGACGCTGCAGAGCGACAGGTATGAGCGGTTGGCGCGGTCGAGAAGCACCGAGAAGTAGAACTCCTGGGCGATCTTGGCGCCGGCGGCGACCATCACACGCTTGACGACATGGCCCTTAATGTCGAGCCCAAGAATTGCTTGCGCTGCTGTGTGCGCGTCGGCGGCGTTGTGCACGACCTTGACGCCGCCAGCCTTGCCGCGACCTCCGACCTTGACCTGGGCCTTGACAACGACGGTGCCGCCGATCTTCTCTGCAGCGGCTTTCGCCTCAGCAGGGGTATCGGCGATGATGCCGGCAAGCACCGGTACTCCGTAGGCTTCGAACAGGTCTCTGGCTTGGTACTCGAAGAGATCCACGTAACTTGTCCCATCGCGCGGGCGGTCTGCCCCGCCGGTTGAGTGTTGTCAATTGAGCGGCCACCGCCAGCGTCAAACCATCTTGACGTCGAGACATTTGGGCCAAAGAGAACTCTACTCTGCGCGCGCGTCGAGCGAGTTGCGGCCGAATTGCGGCCGTTGCCCTAGTGACTCAGCTCGCGTTGCGGCGCACCGCCACGATTGTCACGTCGTCTTCGGCCTGATCGCCGGTCTTGCGAACGATCGCCTCGACGAAGGCGCTCGCCGTTTCGGCGTCTCTGACCAACTGTTCGACCCCCACCAAAGAGTCGAGCGTTCCATCGAACAGATCAAGCACGCCGTCGCTCATCAACACGAGAGTGTCTCCGGGTTCGATCGTGACGACTCGCTCATCCCACTCTTCGTCGAGGCCGGAGCCAAGGGGAAAGTTCGTCGTTGCCAGGCGGGTCATGCCGCCGGCTGCCCGCACGATGAATGAGATGCCGTGGCCGGCATCGACGTAGCGCAGCTCGCCGGAGTCCATGTCGAGCCGGGAGTGGAACAGGGTCACAAAGGTGCCGGCTTGGTCGAGGTCGGTCTCGAGCGTCGCTGCTGCGGCATCGAGCGTCATCGCGATGTTTTGATTGCGAAGCCCAGAGCGAAGCACTGCCCGAACGGTCGCCGCGATGATGGCAGAACCGATCCCCTTGCCCATGACGTCTGCCAGGGTGAACACGGCGCCCTCAGCGACCGGATACCAGTCATAGAAGTCCCCGCCGACCGCGCGAGCCTGGAGGCACTCGCCCGCGACCTCAAAGCCCGGGAGGCTCAGCAGGCTCTTTGGCAGCAGGCTGCGCTGCACTTCGGTTGCGCGATCGAGCTCTTTCGAAACTGTGAGCTCGTTCTGCACCCAAAGCGCAAGGTCCCTCAGCAGGGCCTTTTCGGCCTCACTGAACACGCGCGGGTTCGGATCAAAGACACACAACGCCCCGACACGCTCGCCACCAGCCGCAACGAGTGGATGCCCGGCGTAGAAGCGAATGTTCGGGTCGCCGGTCACGAGCGGGTTCTCGGCAAAGCGGGGGTCATCCAGCGCATTCACGACGCTCATCGTCTCAGGCGTGCGGATGGTGATGTCGCAGAACGCCTGCGAACGTGGCGTTTCGGGGTCGACGATGCCTTGCCTCGACTTGAACCACTGCCTGTCGTGGTCAATGAGGGTGATGGCGGCGGATTCGACGCCGAACAGTTGCTTCGCCAGTCGCGTGACTCTGTCGAAGCGCTCCTCTGGCGGGGTGTCAACGATCCCCAACTCGTTGAGGGCACGCTGCCGTGCCACCTCGTCGATGAGTCCAGAGATCGACACGGGTGCACGGTCGGTGCTGCCGGTGCTGCCGGTGTTGTCGGTGCGTGCGTGGGTCATGACGCAAACTTTCTTGTTATTCGCCAAAGGTTGCAGCCGTCGTCTTGGCTGTATTCCAGCTCGTCAACGAGCGCTTGACTCAAGGGGATGCCTCGACCAGACTCGGCCAGGTCGTCGGGCATGACTCGACCGACAAGCTGCACGTCTCTAGGGTCGGCGGTGTCGCGCAACTCGGCTACAAGCTGCCCCTTGGTGCTTTGAACTCTCACAACACACGAGACACCGTTGGAGCTTGTCGCGTGTCTGATGACATTGGATGCCAACTCGATGAGTGCCGTTTCGAACCTGTGGCGCTCCTCCATTGGCACCTCGGGCGAGTTTTCCCACACTGCCGCGAGCAACTCATGAACCAGGTTGACATCGCCAGGCGGTGTCTCGATCCGCAGCGAGTGCTCGGTGGCTTTAGGCATCCGCATATGCCAGATCGACAGAATCTGCCGATACCAGCACCCTCTCCATGTTGGTGAGCTGGAGCACGAGCTTCACTTGGTCGCCAGCACCGGTGATTTTGAGGTCGCCGCCGGCATTGCGGGCGGCCTTGAGCCCACTGATCATCGCGCCAAGACCGGACGAGTCGATAAAGTCGACGGCGTTCAGGTCTACGACGATGCGCAATCGTCCGGCTGCAACAGCGCTAGCAACGACCTCGCGAAGCGATGCCGAACTGACAATGTTCAGTTTGCCGGCCACAGTCACGACCGCGACGTCATGACCGACGGTCCGTGTGGTGATGTCCATAGATCTCGTCTCCTCCGTCCCCAATCAGCTTCACCTCATGCTAGTCACGCAATCACAGCCAAGCACTCCCCCTGTGGTGCGAGCACTGTTTGGGGCGCCATCGTGCGGGCTCGGCACGGTTGGCACGCGCCGAACTAGATTTTCGCGATCGGGGCAATCTTGATCAAGAGCCGCTTGCGACCGGCGGTGTCGAACTGCACCTCGGCCACGCGCTTGGCGCCTTCACCGGTGACCGCCGTGACCTTGCCTTCGCCGAAATCGTTGTGGCGGATGCGCTCGCCAGCGGCCAG
>JBBQLW010000130.1:0-4820 GCA_038328315.1 Actinomycetales bacterium | reverse complement strand
TCGCGGTCGGCATCGCAGAATCTC
The DNA here is from genome assembly GCA_038328315.1 of Actinomycetales bacterium. Classification (GTDB taxonomy): domain Bacteria; phylum Actinomycetota; class Actinomycetes; order Actinomycetales; family Microbacteriaceae; genus Rhodoglobus. Next base: position 4,796 of record JBBQLW010000130.1, on the reverse strand, counting down.
TCGCCGCCGCGCGAAGCTCAGTCACCACCCACCGCTCGCGGGAATGATTGCGGTCAGCACGTCGTTCACCATTTCAATACAGACGCATTGATCTCGAGAGGCGCGGCAGCAAATGAGAACCCCAAGCGAAACAGAGTTCGGAATCGGCACCTTCGGCGACGTGACCGTCGACCTCAGGGGTGAGTCAATAAGCCAAGCGCAGTCGCTACGCAACGTCATCGCAGAAGGGGTGTTGGCGGACGAGGTCGGGATCGACTTCATCGGCGTCGGCGAGCATCACCGAGTCGACTTCGCGATCTCAGCCCCCGAGGTCGTACTCGCCGGGCTCGCCACGGTGACCAAGCGCATCCGCCTCGGCTCGGCTGTCACGGTGCTGAGTTCGGATGATCCGGTTCGGGTCTTTCAGCGCTTCGCAACCGTAGATGCGCTGTCGAACGGTCGCGCGGAAGTCATTCTTGGTCGCGGCTCGTTCACCGAATCCTTCCCGCTGTTCGGCTACGACCTCGGTGACTATCAGCAACTCTTTCAGGAGAAGCTCGACTTGTTCACCGAGCTCCTCAAAGAACAACCCGTCACCTGGGAGGGCAGCTTGCGCGCAAGCCTGAGTGAGCAGAGCGTGTACCCGCACACCGAATCCGGCCACATCCGCACCTGGATCGGCGTCGGGGGCAGCCCGGAGTCCGTCGTGCGGGCTGCGCGCTACGAACTGCCGCTCGTGCTCGCCATCATCGGCGGGGACCCCGCCCGCTTCGCACCGTATGTCGATCTTTTTCACCGCGCCCTCGACCAGCTCGAAAAGCCGCAATTGCCAATCGCGGTGCACTCGCCGGGCTTCATCGCTGACACCGACGACAAAGCCGCCGAGTTGTACTTCGCGCACCATCGCGCGATGCGCGACCGCATCGGCCGAGAGCGCGGCTGGCCGCCGTTGACCCTCGCCGAGTTTCGCAACGAGATTGAGCACGGGTCGCTCTATCTCGGTTCGCCCGAGACTGTCGCCCGCAAGATTGCGACGACGGTCCTAACCCTCGGCATCCGACGCTTTGATATGAAGTACAGCGCCGGAACCCTGCCACACGAGCACATGATGCGCTCGATCGAGCTCTACGGCAGCAAGGTCATCCCGATGGTCAGGGACTTTCTCGCTAGCGAGCGAACCCTTACGCTGGCGAACTGACCTACTCTGGCGAACTGACCTACTCTGGCGAACTGACCTCAGCCTCTTTTGGTGCCGTCTTGCGGCGACGGGAGCGCACGATCAGCACAACGATTCCGGCGATCACGGCACCGAAGATAAGCCACGGCACGAGCACACCGATGACGACGATCAGTCCGGAGAAGAAGGCCACGAACGCGGTCCAACCGGCGACCACCCCCGAGAAGAAATCGCCCGGCTCCGGGTCTGGCACGACCTGTTCAGTGACGAGGTTGAGTTGAATCGTCGACAGGCTCACTTGGTCTGAGAGGAAGCGGCGCTGGCTTTCGAGGCTTTCCAACTGCGCTTGGCGATCAGAAATAGCCGTCTCGAGCTGAATTAGGGTGTCCGTATCACTCGCGTTTGCCAACAGCGCCAGCAGTCGGTCGACGGATGCGCTCAGCGCGGAGATTCGCGCGTCGAGGTCGCGAGACTCCATCGTGACATCGCTCGAGTTGAGCGAGACTTCCTGCACGTCGCCGAGCTCGCGAAGCTTGTCGAGCGTCTTCGTCAGGTCTTTCGACGGCACGCGGAGCGTCAGCGTGGCACTGCCACCATCCTCGCCACGCGGGGCGTACTCGCTGCGACCGTCGACGCGGCCGCCCACCGCTTCCGCGATCCGGATCGCTTCAGCCGCCGCATCCCGGGGAGACTCGACGGTGATGGTGACGTATCCGGTCGTAATGACCTCGCGCTCGGTGCCGCTGACCGCTGAATCGGAGCCGAGTACGCCGTCGCTTCCGGGGGAAACGCCCTGCCCATTGATCTGCTCGGGCGCGGCGAACCCACCCGAATCGGTGACGCTCTCGTTGGAGCCGAAACCGGCACTGCACCCCGACAGGGCAAGTGCGGTCAGAACTGCTGCGGTGCCGATGACAAGTGAACGCCTCATGTTGTCAACGTAGTCTTCGGCATCCCGCATCGCTACCCAACCTTTCCCGCCAGTTGAACGTCAGCACTACACACCATCGGCATGAACTCACGAACCGCAGTATTCTCGATCCATCGGCGCTCGTCGCCGTCACGCGGAAGGGTCACAATGGGTTTCTTGGATGACGCAAAAGAGAACATCGCCGAAGGCTTCGAAAAGGTCAAGGACAAGGCCGAAGACGCTGGCGAGTTCGTCAAGGACAAGGCTGGCGACGTCGGTGAATTCGTCAAGGAAAAAGCCGGCGACGTCGGTGAATTCGTAACCGACAAGGCAGAGGACGTCTCTGACTTCGTCAAGGACAAGATCGGTGGCGAGGACGCGGCTGAGGAGCCGACCGCTGGCGCCGCGGCCGCCGAGCCGACGGCTGCTCCGGCAGCGCGTCCAACGCCACCGGCCTGATTCCAGCACGTCAGTCAAGTCCGGAACGGGAGCGCAGTGCGCTTCCGTTCCGTTCTTTTCGGGGAGCGAGCGGCGTTCGGTTCCTCTCGAAGTGCGATGGGATACTGGCACTATGGGGTGGCTCCAGCGAATACGGCAGCGCGTTGCTCCGGATCGCACGCCAGTACTCCACATTGCCAGCGACGACGGCGATGGCCCGGTCATCATCCTCATCCACGGCATCGCATCTTCAGCGGCGACGTTTCGTAACGTCGTTCCGCTGTTGCGCGACCGGTACCGCTGCGTCAGCCTCGACCTGCTCGGCTTCGGCGAATCGCCGACTCCAGTGGATGCCACCTATACGATCGAAGAGCACGTCGCGGCCATCAACGTGACCGTCAAGTCGCTCGCGCTCACCGCACCGTTTGTGCTCGTCGGCCATTCGCTCGGCAGTCTGCTCGCCGCTCGCTTTGCCGCACAGTATCCGGCTCAAGTGTCACGACTCGTGCTGGTCAGCCCGCCGGCCTATCTGAGCCAATCCGAGATAGGGGATCCGCGAGAGCGAGCCCGCATGGGCATGTACTTGAAGGCCTACGAGTTCTTGCGCGATAACAAGGACTTGACGATGGCGACGGCGTCCACCATTTCGCGCGTGCTGCAACTGGGCACCGCGCTGGAGGTCACGGAGCACAACTGGAACCCGTTCATCCTCAGCTTGAAAAATTGTGTTGAATCGCAGACCACCGTGAGCGATATCGCGAATGTGAAGGTGCCGATCGACGTCGTCTACGGAGCGCTCGATCCCTTCATTGCCTCTGGCACGATGATGATCATCGAGAGGATGCGACACGTGACGATGCACCGCGTCGAGGCCAACGATCACCTTGTGCGAATGCGGTTAGCGAGGGAGATCGTCGCGGTTATCAACTGACTGGCTCGCTTCTAAACTGAACGCATGCAGACTCGCACCGCCGCCAGACTTGGCCGCCCCGTTTCGGTCATCGGCCTTGGCACTTGGCAACTCGGTGCCGACTGGGGCGAGGTCACAGAGGCTGACGCGCGAGCGGTGCTCGAAGCATCCGTCGAAGCGGGCGTCACCATCTTTGATACCGCGGATGTCTACGGTGACGGTCGCAGCGAAACAATTATCGGGAGCTATCTCGCCGACCATCCCGAGCTCGACATCATGGTGGCCACCAAGATCGGTCGTCGTGTCGCACTCGACCCAGCGCTCTACACCCTCGAGAACCTTCGCGCGTGGACGGACCGTTCGCGCACAAACCTGCGCCAGGACACTCTCGACCTCGTGCAATTGCACTGCCCCCCGACGCCGGTGTTCTCGGACGACCGGGTGTTTGACGCACTCGACACGCTGGTTGCTGACGGTGCGATTGCGCGGTACGGCGTGAGCGTTGAGACGGCCGAAGAAGCGCTCACGGCAATCGCGCGGCCGGGCGTTGCCAGCGTGCAGATCGTCTTCAACGCCTTTCGACTCAAGCCGTTGGATGCTGTGCTTCCGGCCGCCATCGAGGCGGGGGTGGCGATCATCGCGCGCGTGCCGCTTGCGTCAGGCCTGTTGAGCGGCAAGTACCGCAATGACACGGTCTTCGCGGAGAACGATCACCGCAACTACAACCTTGGTGGCAAGGTGTTCGACGCGGGGGAGACCTTCTCGGGAGTCGACTATGAAGACGGTGTTGCTGCGGCGGCCGAGTTTGTCGAACTTGCGGAGGCTCGCGGGCTCACTGCACCCGTCGCCGCGCTCGCGTGGCTGACGCAACTCGACGGAGTAACAACCGCGATCCCGGGCGCGCGCAACATCGCACAAGCTCAGTCGAACGCCTCGGCCGGTTCGGTCGCAACTCTCGCTCCGGAGTTGCACGGGCAGATCGTCGACCTCTACGACCGCTACTTTCGCGCGAGCGTACACGCGCGCTGGTAGCTCGCGACGGGAATAGATCTCCCTCCCGCTGCGGTTGGCCCGGGCATGACCAAACTCCTCATCATCGTCGGCAGTGTTCGTCCGGGTCGCATCGGCCTCCCTATTGCGCAGTGGGTGCGCGAAGCTGCTGAGAGCCACGGCGGGTTCGACATCGATTTCGCCGACCTCAAGGAGATCGCGCTGCCATTCATGGATGAGGCGCAGCATCCGGCAAAGCGGGCGTACGAGCACGCACACACCATCGCGTGGAGCGCACGAGTGGATGCCGCGGACGCCTTCATTTTTGTCAGCCCCGAGTACAACCACAGCTACTCGCCAGCCCTCAAGAACGCCATCGATTTTCTCTTTCA
>JBBQLW010000129.1:0-4922 GCA_038328315.1 Actinomycetales bacterium | reverse complement strand
CAGTCGCATCCTCGTCAACATCGGGAACGCCCTCGGAACAACCCTGCTGTTCTTCTTTCTCCTGTTCGGACTGAATCGCGGAGCGACCGTCGAGGATGACCTGCTGTTGCTGACCGCGATCTATCTGGTCTTCTTTATCGCAGCGGCCCTTGGCTTCGGCAAGCTCAGTGATGTGATCGGACGCCGCAAGGTGTTCGTGTTTGCCGCCGCCTACCTCCAAGGCCTCGCGGCGCTGCTTCTGGCACTCGTGCCGGACTTCGGAATCGCGCTTATCGCAGCCGGCATTCTGGGTGTCGGTTACGGATGCTTCATGGCCGTCGACCAAGCGCTTGCCACTCAGGTGCTCCCGAACTCGCACACCCGCGGCAAAGACCTCGGAATCATGAACATCGCCACCGCCGTGCCGCAGGCGTTCGGCCCGTTGCTCGGCGCGGGCATCGTTGCCTACCTCGGCGGCTTTCCTGCCCTGTTCTTGGCATCAGCGCTGTTCGCGGCGCTCGGTGGTCTCGCGCTGATCCCGATCAAGAGCGTCAAGTAGCCCCGGATCGGTTAGCCTTGGAACCCCCTTCCATCACTCGCTATCGAGTTCGGAGAGTACGTCGTGAGCACTGAAGCCACCACCCCAATAGGCGCTCCGGAACCCTCGCCGATTCCAGCGACACCCGGCAGCATCGTCGTTGGCCACGACGGCTCGACGGGTGCAGACTACGCGTTCACCACAGCGCTCGGGCTGGCCGATGAGTTGCAAGTACCCTTGGTGGTCGTGCGCTGCTGGTCGATCGACAATGCCCCGAGGCCCGCTGACTGGGAATTTGGCTACGTTTCGTCGCTCCTCGAATACTCAGGCGCGGTTCGGGCCGCGCTCATCCAAGACATCGATGCTGCGATGCGCGCATTTGCGAACGTGACTGTCGACTATCGGGTCGTGCACTCCGGAGAGGCCGCCAAGACCTTGATCGAGATATCACGGGAGGCGCGCATGCTCATCATCGGGTCGCGCGGCCTCGGCGGGCTGGCTGGCCTGATGCTCGGTTCGGTCAGCGACCGATGTGCCCGACACGCCTTCTGCCCAGTGTTGGTGACGCGCCAGCCCCAACGCGGCTAGTCGAGGAACAGCACCCGCAGCCGACGGGTGGTGAAGAACATCCCGAGGGCAATCATCACGGCGAAGTAGGCGACGTGCCAGAGCATGCCGACGCTCAACGCACCGGTGGTGAGCCCCCGGACCAGTTCAACGCCGTGCCACAGCGGCAAGGCTTGAATCACCCATTGGATCGCCTGAGGGTAGACGCTGAGCGGGTAGAACGTCGCTGAGAACAAGAACATCGGCAGCAGCACGAACTGCACCCAGCCCATTTGCTGGACGGTCTTGAGGTAGCTCGTTATCCCCATGCCGAGACTGGCAAACGCAAAGGCGATGACAAGAATTGCCGGCAGCGCGAACACGGCCGTCCAAGAAAGGTTGAGCCCAAGAGCCTGCATCACGAGCAGGAACGTCGTGCCGTAGGCCGCTCCACGCAAGAGCGCCTGCGAGATCTCGCCGAGCGCGACATCCAATGGTCCAAGGCTCGTGGCGAGCATCCCCTGATACAGCTTGCTGAAATGCATCTTGAAGAAGACGTTCCAGGTGGAGTCGTAGATCGCGCCGTTCATTGCCGAGACAGCCAAGAGCGCCGGCGCAATGAACGCCGCATAGGGGATGACATTTCCGAGGCCGTCGGTGACGCCGCCGATGTAGCTTCCGAGACCGATGCCGAGAGCCAGCAAATAGAAGATCGGTTCGAAGACGCCGGTGAGCACGATGAGCCAATTGGTGCTGCGGGTGGCAAGCAATCCCCGGCCAAGCACGGCTCGAGAGTTGCCCGAGTACAGCGCAGTCATGCGTGTCGTTGTTTCGCTCACTTGTTCAACCGCTTCGCGAGGTAACGCACGAAGAGTTCCCAGCCGAGAACTCCGAGCCCGAGAAGATAGAGCACGTGAACGATCGAGAGCCAGAGCGGTTCTGAGGGTCCGTAGGCAAATTGCCGACCGAGTTCGCTCGCGTGCCACAGCGGTGAAACCCAGCCGATCCACTGCAGAGCGATCGGCAGCTGGGTGAGCGGGAAGACCGTTCCACTGAACAGGGTGAGCGGCAGGATCACGGTGCGTTGCAGAATGGCGAACTGACCTCGTTCCTCCTCGACTGTGGTGGCGTACGCCGCCACACCGGCGAACGCGAAGCCTCCGAGCATCCCGGCAACAATGCTGAGCACTGCCCAACCAGAGGTTGCGGCGCCGAAGGCGAGCATGACCAGAAAGTACACAGAGACGACGATGAACATGCGGATGCCGATGAATCCCATGACCCCGTTGGCGATCTGGCGCGGTGATAGCGGCGCGGCATTCATGCCGACATAGATCGGATTCCACTTGAGCCCGAGCAGCACGCCAAAGGTGTACTCCTCCATCGCGATGAGCACTGCGGCAGTTGCGAGCAATGCTGGCGCAACGAACTGCAGATAGCTGACCCCCGGTACCGGGCTGACGTTCTCGGTGATGAGCGTCGCGAGGCCAACGCCGAAGGCGAACAGGTAGAGCACCGGTGTGCCGATCGCGGTCGCGATGAGCGTTCCGCGATAGGCCCGCATTCCGCGAATCCGATGCTCGGTGACATACCAAGCACCCCACCTGCGGGACTGACGGGAGGACTCGAGGATCGCGGCGGTGTCGATCATTCGACGAGGCTCCGGCCGGTGAGGCGCAAGAAGACGTCCTCAAGGCTTGAGCGTCGCACCAGGCTCGTCACGGGTTCGAGCCCGCGCCGAGTGACCTCCATCAGGGCTTCTTCACCGCTGGCGGCATAGATCAGGATGCGATCGGGCAGCACCTCGAGGCGGTCGCCAATACCGGCAAGCTCGCTCGCGACGGTCGCGTTGCGTTCCGAGCCGAAACGCACCTCGAGCACTTCACGGCTCGAGTGCTCGCGGATCAGCGCGGCCGGGGCCCCCTCGGCCATGATGCGGCCCTTGTCGACAACGACCAGTCGATCGCAGAGTTGCTCAGCTTCATCCATATAGTGCGTCGTGAGCACCAGTGTCGTGCCCTGCTCCTTGAGGCGGAACAGCCGATCCCACAGAATGTGTCTTGCCTGCGGGTCGAGCCCGGTCGTCGGCTCATCGAGCAGCAGGATGCGCGGCTCATTGATGAGCGCGCGCGCGATGGTCAGCCGGCGCTTCATGCCGCCGCTGAGATCGTTGATCTTGCCCTTCGCGCGATCGGCGAGTTGGGCGAACTCGAGCAGTTCGTCTGCGCGCTTCGCGACCTCAGAGCGGGGCAAGCCGAAATAGCGACCGTAGACGATCAGATTGTCGCGCACCCGCAATTCGGTATCGAGGTTGTCAGATTGTGGAACCACGCCGAGCTGTGAACGGATCGTCGGACCGTTCTGGTCGGGATCGAGCCCGAGAATTTGCAGGTCGCCACTCGTTCGCGTCGAGACCGCACCGATCATGCGCATTGTGGTGGACTTGCCAGCCCCGTTCGGCCCGAGCAGGCCAAACGACTCCCCCGGTGCAACCTCAAAGTCGATGCCGTCGACTGCGGCGAAATCCTTGTACTTCTTCGTCAGAGAGGTCGCTGTGATAACTGGGGATGGCACGATGATCCAGCCTAATCCGCGCCTGACTCGTCACCCTGTGATCACGCCATGAGCGAAATTCGCCGTCAGGTGTATCGGGCACACCTTCGGCGCGAGGAGACTTATGAGATGAGCACGACGACCTCTGCATCACCGCGCCGAGGGCGCTTCTCCCGCCCGGTTGACGACGGCGGCCCGCGCGCAAAATTCAGCGGGCTGTTTCCGTATCTTGCCGAGCACCGTCGCATCCTCGGGGTCGTCGTCGTACTGAGTGTGCTCGGCGCAGCAGCCTCGCTCGCTCAGCCGCTGCTCGTGAGTCAGGTCATCACCGTCGTGCAGGCGGGCGAGGCCCTCGGGATGCTCGTCTGGGTGCTCGTCGCGCTCGTCGTCGTCTCGGCGCTCCTCAGCGGCTTCCAGCACTACCTGCTGCAACGCACCGGTACGAGCGTCGTACTGTCGGCCCGCAAACAACTCGTGCGCCGGATGCTTCGGCTCCCCATCAGCGAGTACGACACGCGCCGCACCGGCGACCTCGTCTCGCGCGTCGGTTCTGACACCACCCTGCTCTACGCCGTGATCACCCAGGGCCTCGTGGATGCCGTCGGCGGTTCCCTCGTGTTCCTTGGCGCGCTCATCGCCATGCTCATCATCGATCCCGTGCTGCTCGGCTTGACCGCAGCGGTGATCGCTGTCGCGATTGTTACCGTGGTGACGCTGTCCGGCCGCATCCGCGTTGCGAGCCGCAAGCAGCAGGAGAAAGTTGGCGACCTGGCTGCGTCCGTCGAACGCAGTCTGAGCGCGGTGCGAACGATACGAGCGTCCAATGCCACTGACCGCGAGGTGCTCGCGATCGAGAAGGATGCCGAGGGTGCGTGGCGGATGGGGCTCGACGTTGCTCGCATCTCTGCCCTCGTCGTACCGATCTCGGGGATCGCGCTGCAGGTCGCGCTCCTCGTGGTGCTCGGGGTCGGCGGCTTTCGGGTCGCGAGCGGCGCGATCACGATCGCGAGCCTCGTCGCCTTCATCCTCTTCCTGTTCATGATGATCATGCCGCTCGGCCAGGCCTTCGGCGCCATCAATTCGGTCAACCAGGCGCTCGGGGCACTCGGGCGGATTCAAGAGATCATCGGGCTACCGAGCGAGACCGAGAACGATCGCGATGTCGTGGCAGCACCGGCAATCAAGACGGATGCCGCGATCAGTTTCGAGAACGTCGAATTCAGCTACCCACGCGGAGCCGCAGAAGTGCACGCCGAGCAGTTGAGCAATCAGGATGCGTCGGCCGATCAGGATGAACCGGGCGATC
>JBBQLW010000128.1:0-4923 GCA_038328315.1 Actinomycetales bacterium | reverse complement strand
CTGTACGCAGCCGCGAGGAGGTCGGCCTCAGGCGCATCGCCGAGTGTGAAGACGAAGTGGGCGTCCCACTCTTCGCCGTCATCCCACATTTCGAGCGAGCCTTCGTCTTCGAGGTGCAGCACAAACTCGATGACCTCGTCGATCCACGGAAAGACATCGTCGTCTTCGATCGCGTGTCGCTCCGGAGCGAGTGGCACGTGTACTTCGACGATGAGCGAAACCACATCGTCGAGCACTGCAGTCTCCGCTTCTGCGGTCTGATCCGCCATGAGATTCCTCCCGGTTCGCTGAAACCATAGCCGCGTCCATTCGCCGACCGGGTGGCCACCAGTCGGCGAATGGGTGAACAGTCGGCTGCTGCATTCTCGACTCTTGCGGCTATCGTGAGGCGGTGACAACTTCTGAGAGTGCTGCGGCGGGAATCGTCGTCGAGGGTGTCAGCCGCGCGTTCGGCGAGGTCAAGGCGGTGCGGGCGGCAACCTTCACGGCGGCCGCTGGCACGGTGACCGGGCTCATTGGCCCAAACGGTTCAGGCAAGACCACCCTGATGCTGATGCTCGCGTCTCTGCTGAAACCGGATGCCGGCCACATCACGATCGCCGGCTTCGACCCGACTGTCGACACTGCGGCCGTGCGCTCGTGCCTCGGCTGGATGCCGGACGTGCTCGGCTCGTGGTCGGCGCTCACCGTGCGCTCGACGCTGGAGTACACCGGTCGGCTATACCGGCAGGACCGGCAATCGGCGGCGCGTCGCGCCAGCGAACTCATTGACCTCGTCGGCCTCGAGGCCCTGGCCGACAGCCCAACTCGCGTGTTGTCTCGTGGCCAGAAACAGAAGCTGTCACTTGCGCGGGCGCTCGTTCACGACCCCGCAGTGCTGTTGCTCGACGAACCAGCATCGGGCCTTGATCCGGCTGCCCGGGTTGAGTTGCGCACACTCGTGCGCCGCGTTGCGGGCGAAGGCAAGACCGTGCTCATCTCAAGCCATGTGCTCGCCGAACTCGACGAGATGGCAGACAGTGCCGTGTACTTGGCGAACGGTGTTACGGCGTCGAAAGAGAGCGTCGCTCGCGCTCAGGCCGGCGTGCGCGCGTGGCGCATCAAGTCTTCTGATGATGCTGGTCTCGTTCGCGCGCTGAACGGAGCTGGCTTCGGGGTCGACGCGCTGACCCACGAGCGCGGTGAGGTCATGATTCCGCTCGGCTCGGAGACCGAAGCATCCACCCTGCTGGCGACCCTCGTGGCGGGCGGCGTTCCCATCAGTACCTTTGCCCCAGCAGTTGGCGATCTGGAGCAGACCTTTCTCGGACTTAATGCTGAGGACCAACCGTGAGCGCGTTCTTGGTCGGCGTTGGCGTCGTCGTCTCGCTTGAGCTCCGCCAGCGGGTGCGCACGGTCGCGTGGTACGTGCTGATTGGCGTGTTCGTTGCGCTCGTGGCAATCGTCACGGTGTTGCTCAAGATCGCTTTGGGCGGCTTTGGGGCCGACAACTCCGGCGGAGCAATCTTCTCGGCCATCATCTACTTCGTGCTGTTGCTCGGCACGCTCGTCGCGCCCGCCCTCAGTGGAAACGCCATCAACGGCGACCGGGACGCCGGAACACTCGCAACAACGCAAGTCACGCTCGTGACGACCTGGCAACTCATTCTCGGCAAGTTCCTTGCTGCGTGGGTGACGGCCCTCGCCTTCCTCGCAGCGGCGATCCCGTTCCTGATCTATGCCGCACTCGACGGCGGCATCTCCGGCACTGCGATCCTCGTTTCTGTTCTCGTTCTCGCGATTGAGCTCGGGGTCGTTGCGGCAATCGGGGTCGGTCTGTCTGGCATCCTTTCGCGGCCGTTGTTCTCGGTCGCGGTGACGTATCTGGTGGTCGCGGCACTGAGTTTGGGCACGCTCATCGCCTTCGCGCTCGGTGGCCTATCGGTGCAGAGCGATGTGCGCGCAACCACGTCGTACGCCACCAGCTACAGCTCCACGGGCCAACCAGAACAGTGCGGGCCGCCCCAGACGACGAGCTACCCGGTGCCGCGCTTCGATTACTTCTGGGGTGTGCTCGTTGCCAATCCATACGTGCTGCTGGCGGATGCTGTCCCCACCGCGTATGACGCGGAGGGCTACCCAACCGATTTGTTTGGCAACATCAAGCTCGGGGTCCGTCAAGCGCAGCTGCCGCCGGACCTCACCACGAACTACGACGAGTGCGCGGGCGACTCATTCCAATCTGACTTCGAGACACCGCGCGAGATCATTGACCGCACGACGCCCGGCTGGTTTGTCGGCGTCGTCATCCACCTCGTGCTTGCCGTCGGCGCGCTCGTCTGGGCATGGTCGCGCACCCGCACGCCTGCCGCTCAGTTGGCACGCGGCAGCAGGGTCGCCTAGCCCGGTAGGTCAGCGGTTGCGCTGGCGGGTGTTTCCGGTGGCACGGTGCCGCGAACCGCGGGTGGCACGGTCTCACGAACCACACGAAGTCGCTTTGCCCACACGCTCAGCACCACGGTCATGACCACGAGCATCGCTATCGGCACGAGCACGACCGGCCCGCCAGCTCCATCACCACGCTCGAAGATGCTCCCGACGTCGCCGAACAGCACGGTCGGGACGAGCAGGAACACGTTGTTGGTGGCGTGGATGAGAATGGCCGCCTCGAGGCCGCCGGTTCGCCAGGCGACGATCGACATTGTGATGCCGAACGCCAAGTAGTACGCGTTCAGCCACGGATCGGCCGCCAAGTGCGCAATGGAAAAGAGGATGGATGAGACGATCGTGCCGGCGACCAGCGCGACGATCGGCCGCGCAAACCATGACCCGACCGAGCGGGCGACAAGGCCACGGAATCCGTACTCCTCCCCCGCCGCTTGCAGCGGAGTAGTCAGGAGCACGATGATCGTCAGCGCGATGGCGGATGCCGTGATGCCCTCAGCGCCGGCCGAGGGTGGCTCAATCGCGAACAGTACAACGGCGTAGACCAACCACACCGGCACGACAACGAGGGCGAACCGACCGAGCAACTTCCAGCGAAGGCCGCCCTCGACGGATGACAGGAAACGTGGTCGAACGCCGAAGAACGCCCACTGCACGAGCATCGCAATCGGAATGCACGCGGCGAGCGTTATGTTGTTCGCGAGGAACACGGCCGGCGTAATCGTGACGATGCCCGCCCCGAGATCCTCGAGCGTTGCTGTTCCTGTGAACACATCGAACGCGATTGCGATACCACCAAGGACGACGTTCACGATGAGGAATGCGACCAGGAATACGACAATGCTCAGCACGCCCCGCCACCACTGACGACCGCCGGCGTAGAGGGCGTGGTGGTACGGTCGCTGAGGTGAAGCCGCTGTCGCGACATCCGTCAACGTAGTATTTATGCTCATAGCATTTATGCTACTTCAGATCGGGCGCTGATCGCAAGCGCTCGCGCTCACAACCCGAACCCCGACTGGAGAGACTGTGTCCACTACCGAATCATCGTCGCGATCGCACGTGGCCGTGCCAGACCTGACCGGGCGCCTGGTCATCGTCACCGGGGCGAACAGCGGGCTCGGGTTCGGGCTCACCGGTCGTCTTGCCGCCGCGGGTGCGGAGGTCATCATGGCCGTGCGAAATCTGGACAAGGGGGCGGATGCCGCGGCGCGCATCCGCGAACTCCAGCCAGCTGCCCGGCTCGATGTGCGCCAGCTCGACCTCGCGTCTCTCGCGAGTGTCACCGAGTTCGCCGAAGCCATACTGGGCGACGGTCGCGCACTGGACATTCTGATCAACAACGCTGGCGTGATGGCGCCGCCACAGCGAGCGGTCACCGAGGACGGCTTCGAGCTGCAATTCGGCAGCAACCACCTCGGACCGTTCGCGCTGACCGGCAGACTGCTCCCTGCGCTGAGGAAAGCCGAGCATCCGCGGGTCATGTCGACCAGCAGTATCGTCGCTCGCCGTGGTCGCATCGACTTCGACGATCTGCAGTCCGAGAAGAAGTACGTGCCGTATGACGCGTACGGGCTGTCTAAGCTCGCGAACCTCATGTTCGCGCGCGAGCTACAGGTGCGCAGCGATGCCGCTGGCTGGGGAATCTTGAGCACTGCCGCGCACCCGGGCGGTACCGCGACGAATCTGCAAACGAGCGGGCCCCGCGAGGGCCGCGAGTTGCCAAAGTTCGGGCAATGGCTACTCGGTCGAATCATGCAGTCCGTTGACACCGGCATCCTGCCATCGCTCTATGCCGCAACGAGCCCGGACGCGCTCCCCGGCGCATACTACGGACCCGACGGCTTCTATGAATTGCGCGGCAACCCGAAACTGGCGCTCGTACCGAAGCGGGCGCTCGTCGAGGCAGATTCGCGTCGGCTGTGGGAGGTTTCAGAGACGCTGACCGGGGTGACGTTCGGCAAGTAGGCCACGGACGGACGGCGCGACAGGAACCGAGCGGGGGTGAGGTTCTGCGACTCAGCGCAAGTAGCAGTTCACGATCAATTCGCCCCGAATGTCGCGGAACGCATCGAGCAAGCGGTCAACGAGCTTGCCAGTGATGGTGGATGCTGCGACATCATGCGCCCCGAGCAGCCGGAGTTTGCCGGTCCGCACGCGCACCACCTCCCAGCCCGAGGCCCGCAGCAGTCGGTCTTTGCGTCTGTCAACGAGCTCGCGCTGGCCAACGTGCTCGGTGGAGTTGCGTCCCATCGTGTCGTACTCGACCGCGATCTTGAGGTCAGACATGACGATATCTGGCCAGACCTCGAGGTGCGTGAAGAATGGGCGCGGAACGCGCACCGCGTTGAGGCCCGGCTCGAAGTCGAGGCGCGAGGCGAGCAACTGCGCCAAGCGCGGCTCGGCCGCTGATGCGGCGGTCGGGGCGCAGGCGCTGAAGAAAGGTTCGCCGATGTGGCGAGCCGCGGCATCCGACTTCGAACACAGTCGGACCGCGCG
>JBBQLW010000127.1:0-4962 GCA_038328315.1 Actinomycetales bacterium | reverse complement strand
CGCCCGAAGATGTTGCTCGAACTGGCTCGTCGTCGAGCCGTCGATCGTCCAATGAGCACTGTTGTGCGGTCGCATTGCTAACTCGTTGACAAGCAGCCGTTCGTCTGTGGTGTGAAAGAGCTCGACGGCGAGCACGCCAGTCACGTCGAGCTGCTCGGCGATCGTGATCGCCATATCGGCGGCCACTCCCGCCAGAATGCCAACGGAGTCCGGGGCGGGGGCGATGACTTCGACGCAGACACCAGCGCGTTGGATTGACTCGACGACCGGCCACAGCATGATCTCGCCGCTCGGCCTGCGCGCAAGCACCTGCGAAAGCTCGCGCCTGAATGACACGAGTTCCTCGGCGAGCAGCGGACCGTCACCCGCTGCCGCGGCGCGATCAAGCCAATCCGCGGCATCGGCCGCTTCGCGTACGACACGCACCCCCTTGCCGTCGTATCCGCCGCGCGGAGTCTTGACCATCGCTGCGCCGCCGTGCGTAGCCATAAAGGCCGAGAGCTCGGCAACGGATGCCACTACCCGCCACTCTGGCGCAGCGACACCGAGCTCGGTCAATCGCGTTCGCATCGCGAGCTTGTCTTGCGCGAAGTGCAAGGCGTCCGGGCGCGGATGAACGGCGATACCTTCTTGGAGGAGTGCCAGCAAGATCGAGCGCGGCACGTGTTCATGGTCGAAAGTAACGACGTCGAGCCCGCGCACGAAGGCGAGCACTGCTACCTCATCTCGATAGTCGCCCACGGTCGTGGCGGCGAGCGAGGCGGATGAGTCGACCGTCTCCGCGAACACTCGGAGATCAATACCGAGCGCGACAGCTGGAGCGATCATCATGCGGGCGAGCTGTCCGCCACCAATAACACCAACCGATGGCGACATGAATACTCCCTGGTCACGTGACGGCGGCCGCTACTGTACCCACAGATACTGGCTTACCGCGGCGGTTAGACTGCGAACCGCTTGCTCAATTGTTCTCCACTCAGCGTACTCAGGATGGTCCATGCGCGCCCTGGCTCGACAGTTCATGCGGTTTGGAATCGTAGGGCTTGGCGGACTCGTCGTTGATGTCGTTGTGTTCAACATTCTTCGCATCACAGTGCTCTCGCCCGAGAATCTCGTTGCAGGGCCGTTGATCGCCAAAGTGATCTCGACGAGCCTGGCGATTGTGGTCAACTGGATTGGCAATCGATTTTGGACCTTCAGTCGAGCTCGGGGCTCGCGCGTCATTCGCGAAGGCATCGAGTTCGCGATCGTCAGCCTGGGCGGCATGGCGATCGCCGTCCTGTGCCTGTGGGTGTCCCACTACGTGCTCGGGTTCACGTCGCTCCTCGCCGACAACATCGCCAGCAACGTAATCGGGCTTGGCCTCGGCGCGTTATTTCGCTTCACCCTCTATCGCGCGTGGGTGTTCAATCCGTCACGCTTCGACGATGGCCCGGATGTTGCGGGAGTCGGATCAAGGTCGCCCGAGCGCCCGGTACGTCCACGCAGCCGAACGCCACTGCACGGGGTCAAGACAATTGCGACCGTCGACGACGGCTCGGCGCTCGACGACTGAGCCGAGCGCATCCGGGTCGAGTTCGCGATACTGGTTCCACTCGGTGAGGACGAGCACTGCGTCAGCCCCCCGCGCGGCATCGAACGGGTCTTCTACGTAGGTCAACTGCGGGTGGATACGGCGCGAAGTTTCGATCGCGTGGGGGTCGGTCGCCCGTACCTCGGCCCCGAGTTCGGCGAGTCTCGCCGCGACGTCGAGAGCTGGAGAGTCCCTCACGTCATCGGAGTCTGGCTTGAACGCAAGGCCGAACACCGCAATCCGCTTGCCGGCCACAACGCCACCGCACATCTCGCGCGCCAAGTCGACCATGCGCTCGCGCCTTCGCAAGTTGATCGAGTCAACTTCGCGCAAAAAGCCCAGCGCCTGGTCGACACCGAGCTCTTCGGCTCTCGCCATAAAGCCGCGGATGTCCTTCGGGAGACATCCGCCGCCGAAGCCAAGACCGGCGTTGAGAAAGCGGCGACCGATCCTTGCGTCATGACCGATGGCATCCGCAAGTTGCGTGACGTCTGCGCCGGTTGCCTCCGCAACCTCGGCCATCGCATTGATGAACGAGATCTTGGTAGCGAGAAAGGCGTTGGCAGCGACCTTGACGAGTTCGGCCGTTGCAAAGTCGGTTACCACACGCGGCGTTTGCGCGGCAATCGCTGCCGCATACACCTCGTCAAGATCTGCGACGGATGCCATGTCCCCCGCGCGCACCCCATACACCAGCCGATCCGGGCTCACGGTGTCCTCGACGGCGAACCCCTCGCGCAAAAACTCAGGATTCCACGCCAAGCGCGCCCCCGCGTTCTCGACGAGGGGTGCGAGGCGCCCAGCCGTACCGACTGGCACTGTGGACTTGCCAACAACGAGATCGTGGGGTGCGAGATGTGGCACAAGTGCGGAAAAAGCGGCGTCTACATAGCGCAAATCGGCTGCATAACTGTCTGGAAGCTGCGGAGTGCCGACGGCGACGAAATGTACGCTCGAGCGGGCGACGGCCGCGAAATCTGTGGTGAACGTGAGACGCCCGGTCGCGAGCGCCGAGCCAAGCTTCTCGGGCAAGCCGGGCTCGAAAAATGGCGCCACACCCGCGGACAGCAAGTCAATCTTTGCTTTGTCGATGTCCACGCCAACGACCTCGTGGCCGAGATCGGCCATGCACGCGGCGTGAACGGCACCGAGATAGCCGCAGCCGATGACCGAGATCTTCACGCCTGCACCTTATCGGATCCTCAAGTCCAGCAAACGGCGGCCGCTGACGCGGGTGCACCCGCTGTTCGGTCGCGCCGGTCGCGCCCGTCGCGCCCGGCGCGTCCCTAGCCGTACCTCACGTGTGTGACATCGCCAGCCGAGACAACGAGGTGCCCCGTGGTTTGCCGCACCACCAGCCGACCGTGTTCATCGATCGCCTCTGCAGTACCCTCGGCGGTCGATCCGTCTGGCAGTTCGACCCGCACGTCACGGCCGAGCGTGTCACAGGCGTCGCTGACGGATGCCCGGAGCCCCGCCTCGGCGCCGAAACCGGCGTCGAAACCGGCATCCTCGAACTCGCCCCACAGCGCCTCGAAGGCAGCAAGGTATGCCGCAAGCGCTCGGTCGAGCAGTGCGTGCGGCTCCGCACCGTGCAGGGTGAGTGACGTTGCCGTCGGCACCGGCAGCTGCTCCTCAGTCATCGTGAGATTCAGCCCGGCCCCCATGACGGCGCCTTCCGAAGGAACGAGCTCACCGAGCAGGCCAGCAACCTTGAGCCCGTCGACCAGCACGTCATTCGGCCACTTGAGGGTCACGAGTTCACCTGCAAGCAGCGATCGAACAGCGCGCGTCATCGCGAGCCCAGCCAAGAGCGGCAACCAGCCGAGACCGTCAGAGGCGCGCACGAAGATCGACACTGCGAGGGTCGTGCCTTCCGGTGCCAGCCAGGTGCGCCCCAAACGCCCACGACCGGCGGTTTGATTCGTTGTAGCGAGGGCACTCAGCCGGGGCAGCCTGTCGGCGGACGCCCGACGGACGAGCTCAGTATTGGTCGAGCCAGTTTCGCTGACCCATTCAACGTGCATCCGACAAGGGTACTCAGCCACACTCCCGACTCGCGGGATGCCGACCGGGCGGGAACCTGAACTCGTTGGTCGTGAATTCGTTCTCCGCTACTACGATTGGCGAGAGACTGCGCCGGGCAACCACCGCGAAGACCGCTGAACCCACAGAACCCGCAGATGCCATTAGCCCGACCTGCAACTGCCCCACGTAAGGAAGCTTGAGTGACGACCGACCTTAACCCGGTTCCAGATGCGACCAGCGTGTTGCCGCTTCGGCTGCGCACCGCAGACATCGTCATGCGCCTCTCCAGTCGTGTCGGCTTGGCAGAGCCCGAGTTGATGGGGCTGAGCGCGCTGGTGCGGCCGGGCGACCACGTCTTTGACATCGGCGCAGCACACGGCATGTACACGATTCCACTGGCGCGACTGGTCGGGCCAACGGGCGGAGTTCACTCCTTCGAGCCGCACCCGCGCCAGCAAAAAACGCTCAAGCGCGTTCGGCGCGCCATGGGTGCCCACCACGTGCGGGTCAACGCCGGCGCGATCGGATCAGAAGCCGGCGTGTTCACGATGCGCCTCCCGGTGAAGTTCGGGCTACCGATTTACGGGCACGCGCACCTCGTGCCCGATCTGCCTGTCGGCGCTCCGACACCCCCAAAGATGCGCCAATGGCAGACGCCGGTCTACACCGTCGACGAGTGGTGCGCGCAGAACGGCATCAGCTCGGTCAGCTTCATGAAGGTTGACGTCGAAGGGTTTGAGCCTGCGGTGATCGACGGGGCCGTCAAGACGATCGAGTCATCACGTCCGAGCATCCTGCTTGAAGTCGAGGATCGCCATCTCGCTAAGTACGGCCGCGATGCGAACGAGTTTGCCGATGAATTGCGTCGACGGTGGCCCGATTACCAGATGTACACCTGGGTCAAGGGCGCCTGGGCCCCGACGGCGACAGTCACGCTGGCGGCGCGAAACTACCTTTTTGCAACGGATGCCGCGTTCGCTCGACGGTAAAGTGACAGCGTGACCCCAGAGCCAATCTCGACCAACGCACAGAGCAACGCACAGACCAACGCACGGAGCAACGCTGCAGACCTGTCGACGACTGCGGGGCGCATCGCAGACCTCAAGTCGCGCTATCACGAAGCCGTGACGGCCAGCGGTTTAGCTGCAACCAAGAAGCAGCACGCCAAGGGCAAGAAGACCGCTCGAGAGCGCATCGATACCCTGCTCGACCACGGCTCGTTCGTTGAACTCGACGAGTTCGTTCGACACCGCACCCACGCGTTCGGCATGGAGAGCAAGCGCCCGTACGGAGACGCGGTTGTCACCGGTCTCGGCACCATCCACGGCCGCCAGGTCGCCGTCTACAGCCAGGACTTCACG
>JBBQLW010000126.1:0-5060 GCA_038328315.1 Actinomycetales bacterium | reverse complement strand
TTCATCGCCAGCGTGTTGACTGCGACGTCCGCCGCATCCGCTGTTGGGGTGAATTTGCTCGAACTCGACGAGCTCGCCCACGGAATGATTCGAGACCGCGGGGCCGAAAGTTGCTACATCGACTATCACCCCTCGTTCGGCGGTTCGCCGTTCGGCAAGGTGATCTGCACCTCCGTCAACGACGCCGCACTGCACGGACTGCCCCACAACTATCGGCTGCGCGACGGCGACCTGCTCTCGCTCGACTTCGCAGCATCCGTTGACGGCTGGGTTGCTGACTCGGCCATTAGCATCGTCGTCGGAACTGCACGGGAGGCAGACCTCGTGCTGCTTGACGCGACGTCTCGCGCACTTGATGCGGGTATTGCAGCAGCCGTTGTCGGTAACCGCATTGGTGATATCTCGGCCGCGATCGGCGACGTTGCAGCCAAGGCGGGGCTCACGGTCAACCTTGATTTCGGCGGGCACGGCGTTGGTCGCGAGATGCACGGCGATCCGCACGTGCCGAACGACGGTCGTGCTGGGCGCGGACTCAAACTCAAGGCGGGGCTCGTTTTCGCAATCGAACCGTGGTTCATGCTCGGCACCGATCGCGTGATGACTGACCCCGACGGCTGGACCCTGCGCAGTGTCGATGGCTCGCGGTCGGCTCACTTCGAGCACACGGTTGCAGTGACGCCTGACGGCCCGCTGGTCCTGACCGCGCGCAACTAGCCAGCTCAGCTCGCGTTGGGTTCCGGCGGCAACAGGTCCGGCCGGACCCGCCTCGTGCGCGCAAGCTGCTGCGTGATGCGCCATTCGGCAATGGCGGCATGATTGCCGCTCAATAGCACCGCTGGCACCTCTCGACCCCGCCATTCTGCCGGCTTCGTGTAGCTCGGGTACTCGAGTAAACCGTTTGAGTGACTTTCCTCCACTGCACTGAGCGGATTGCCCATCACCCCGTCAATGAGCCGCGCGACTGCCTCGATCATGGCCATTGCGGCCACCTCGCCGCCGTTCAGCACGTAATCGCCGAGGCTCACCTCGCGAACAGAGGTGACGGATGCCGCGTACTCAACGACTCGCTGGTCGATGCCCTCGTACCGACCGCATCCGAAGATCAGGTGGTCGTGTTCTGCGAACTCGCGAGCGAGCGACTGCGTGAACGGCTCTCCAGCCGCCGACGGAAAGATCACGGTAGACGCTGGGCCGACCGTCGCGTCGAGGGCCTCACCCCACGGCTCAGGCCGCATCACCATGCCTGCACCGCCGCCGTATGGTGTGTCATCAACCGTGCGGTGCTTATCGTGTGTGAAGTCACGCAGATCGTGCACGGTGACCTCAAGGATGCCGCGTTCGCGAGCCTTCCCGAGCAGGGAGATATCAAGCACGCCAAAAAACTCGGGAAAGATCGTGACGATGTCAATACGCACGACCCCAGCGTATGGCGCGGGGCGCTGTTCGCAGCCACTGTCAACGGTTGCGGAGGATGGCGCGCCGCGCTGGGCGGCGAGCGTCGCACTCGCGCGGCGCGTCGTCCTCCACAACGGCGAATGGGCGCAGCCTGTCCCCAGTTTGGAGCTCCCAGCGGGCGCACTAGATCCGCTGGCTCGATGCTCGCCACATGACATCCATCACGACAATCACCCGCATACTCGGCGGGGTCGCTCGCGTGGCCGCGCTCCGCACTCGCGGCGTTAGCGAATCCAGAATTAGGGCCGCGGTGGTGCGCGGCGAGCTCCTCCGCATCCGCAAAGGCTGGGTCAGACTTGTGGATGCTTCGCCCGACCTGGTGCGAGCAGTCGAGTTGGGCGGCCGCATCGCGTGTGTCTCGGCCGCGAGGCACCACGACTTGTGGGCACCGGAGGGCACAGACTTTCACCTCGCGCGCCCAAAGCACGCCGGCCGTACCTACGGCGACCTAGGTGACGCGATCGAACATTGGCAGTCGACGCCGTGGCGTCTGGGGGCGCCCATCGTAGAACCCGTTCCTGCCCTTGTGCGTCAGGTGCTGTTGTGCTCACACCGGGAGGACGCTCTGGCGATCATCGACTCAGCGCTGAACAAGAACGTACTGTCGATGGCACAACTGGCTCGCATAGTCAATGCCCTACCGCCTCGGTTCGCCTCTGTTCTCGACGAGGTCGACCCGAAGAGTCAATCGGGCTTGGAGACACTGTGCCGAGTGCGGCTTTCAATACTCGGCGTCCGCATCCGGAGCCAGGTGATGATCGACGGAGTTGGACGGCTCGACCTCGTCATCGGTGATCGAGTCGTGATCGAGACCGACGGACGCGCATGGCACGACGGGCCTGACGCATTCCACCGCGACCGAACGCGCGACTTGGCGCTACTTGGTCGCGGTTACATTGTCATTCGGTTGAGCTATCAGCAGGTAGTACATGAGTGGCAGTTGGTTGAGCCTGTTGTTCGGGCTATCGTCGGTCGCCGCGAGCACCTGTGGAGCGCGGCACACCGGCGCGACGGGCTCGGAGCGTAGCGGTTGCGGAGGATGGCACACGACTGATCGCATGGCGCGGGCTGGGATTACGGCGCGCCGTCCTCCGCAACGGCGGGGGCGGGGGTGGCAGTGACGGTGGCCGGGGCCGGTGTGGTCGGGGTTGCCGGGGTGGCGGTGGCGACTGGATGCGCAGCATCGGGCCCGTCGTCTGCGAGTTCTTCGAACAGACCGCGCGGCGGGGTCATCGTCATCGTGCCGCCAGCGACATCGACCGCGGTCACGATCGCCTTCACAAATGGCACGAGTACGTCCCCCGACGGCGTGGCGACCGTCAGCAGGTCTTGGGCGGGCAAGTGGTCGACTTGGCTCACGGTGCCGATCTCGACGCCGTCGCGAAGCACCCGCAGGCCGACCAATTGGTGGTCGAACCAGGCATCCTCCTCGTCTGACGGAGCATCCAGATCCTGCTCGATCCACAGGATGGCCTTGATGAGCGACTCGGCCGAAGTGCGTTCGGTCACACCGGTGAAAAACGCGACGGGGTGTGAGTTGTACCATTTGAGCTCGATGAGCTCGAGCTTCTTGCCGAACCACGGCGACGTGTCGGGCACTTGCAGTGCGAACGTTGCGCCCGGCACGAACCGTCGCTCCGGTACATCCGTATAGAGCTCGATCTTGATCGCGCCTTTGAGCCCGTGCGCTTTCGTCAGCCGCCCGACCCGCAACTGGGTGTCAGTTGGCTGCGCTGCGCGCGTGTCGGCCACCGTCTAGTGATCGGTGTCGACGACGTCGACACGCACCCGGCGCCCGTCAGCGAGCGCCGAGACCAGGGTGCGCAATGCCTTGGCAGTGCGACCGGCACGGCCGATCACACGTCCAAGGTCGTCAGGATGCACGCGCACTTCGATCACGTCGCCGCGCTGCGAACTCTTCTCAGAGACCCGCACGTCTTCGGGATGATCGACAATCCCCTTGACGAGGTGTTCGAGGGCAGGAGCGAGCAAGACTAGGCCTTGTCTGCTTCTGCTGAGGTGTCAGCAGCGTCCGCGTCTTCGACGGCGTCAACAGGTGCCGCGTCCGCTGGGGCTTCATCGCCCGCTGGAACCACCTCTGGCGCCACGACGGCGGCGGGAGCTTCCTCCGCCGCGCCGTCGGAGACAACTTCATCTGCCGGGACGGCTGGAGCATCCTCAACCTTGGCGACCGGCTTCTCCGACTTGGGTTTGAGCACAGGCTTCTTCTTCTCGTCGGCGACGAACTCGACCTTGGCCTCCTTGGTCCTGACGGTGCTCTTGGCACCCTTGTCGCCCTTGAAGATTCCCCAGTCGCCGGTCAACTTGAGGATGGCCTCGACCTGCGGGCTCGGCTGCGCGCCAACACCCAACCAGTATTGCGCCCGTGCAGAGTCGACCTCAATGAACGAGGGCTCCTCGGTCGGGTGGTACTTACCAATCTCCTCGATCGATCGACCGTCACGCTTCGAGCGCGAGTCGGCGACGACAATACGGTAGTACGGTGCACGGATCTTGCCCATGCGCTTCAAACGAATTTTTACAGCCACAATTCTCCCGAGATCTGTGTGTGCACAACCATGCGTGCTTTGGTGGCGAACCGCTAGCCGTGAGCGTGGGGGCACACTCGGCACGAAAGCTCTGATGGATTCCTGTCGCGCCTGATTAGAGGGTCGGACGGCGCAGGACTCGACTCGCTATTCTGCCACGTTTCTGGCCGGATTAGGAACCGGGGTGCGCTGGCGCCGTGCGCGGCCACGGGCGCACCCGCTCAAGCTGGGCGGCGAGCCCGAGAATCGCGGCCTCGCCAGCGCCATCGGGCTGCGGCGCGACAACGAGCTGTACTGCGAGAGGAACAGCAGCCGTGGCGTGCCAACCGGCTGGCAGACTCGCCGCGGGCCAACCGAGCAGGTTGAACAGCGAAGGGTATGGCGCGTATCGGATGTTGGCCATCAGATTTGGGTACCAGCCACGCTCGCCCCAGCGCGCCGCTTCGAGACCGGGCTGTGCGAGGGTCGGCGTGAGGAGAACGTCGAAGTCGGCCATGAACGCGGTGACCCGCTCGCGAATGCGGTCCACCGGACGCGGCGAGAGCCAACCGAGCCGACGCGCAATTCGCCCCAACCCGGCATGGGTGCGGATGCGCGGCTCGAGTTTCGCGCGATCGAGCAGTGCGGCATCCGTCTCGGTGCCTGCAAACCAGCGGGCCAGCAGCGGCAGCGGGTTGCCAGGGTATGGGAACTTCACCTCGATGACGGTGTGGCCGAGCGCGCGAAGTGCATCAGCCGTCTCAGTGACGCAGCGCCGGAACTCGGAATCGGTCGTCACAAGCGCGGACGGTTCGTTGGTGGCGACCGCAATGCGCAATGGCAGCCGGGGCTCGGTAACGATCGCGAGCTCCGGGCGCGCAGCCATCACTGAAAGCATCAGGGCGGCGTCGGTGACGGTTGTCGCTAGCGGCCCGTTCTCACTCATGCCAAACCACGCGTCGACGCCGATCTCCTGCGGCACAAGGCCTGACCCAGGCTTGATGCCGAACAGTCCGCAGTTTGCGGCCGGGATACGAATCGAACCCATGCCATCGTTGCCGTGCGCAATCGCCACGA
>JBBQLW010000125.1:0-5182 GCA_038328315.1 Actinomycetales bacterium | reverse complement strand
AAGGCGATGAGATCGAAATCGTTGTCGCAGTGGAGCACGGTGGCTTTGTGTTCGGCTCTCGTATTCGGCGCGACCCGGAGTTGGGTAGAGAAGTTCTCCCGCTACGATTCGATAGACGGCTGGTCGATGAAGAAGATGCGTACCGCTAGGCCTGCAATTTCGCCGCGCTGTCGCCGAGATCATCGTCACACCGCCAGCCGTATATCAAGGGCGTTGCCGGATGACATCCCTCGGGGCTCGCCAGCCCAACGAAAGAGCAGACAATGGCCCCCGGTCTCAGTCGCCCGCCTGCACAATAGCCATCGCCCGAACTTCCCGCCTGAGCACTTTGCCAATGAGCGACCGCGGCAGGTCGTCGACCGCGACGATGCGCTTCGGCACCTTGTACGCGGCCAGTCGCAAGCCCACGTTCACGCGCAACTCAGCAGCATCCAGACTCGCCCCGGGGGCAAGCACCACCGCAGCGGCGACCGATTCACCGCCGGTCGAGTTCGGCTATCCGACGACCGCCGTATCCGCAACCGCGACCGCAACCGACGGATGAGACACGAGGGCTTCCTCGACTTCCGACGGAGCCACGTTGAACCCGCCGACGATCACGCGTTCTTTGCGCCGGTCGACGATGGTCACGAATCCGGATACGTCGACGCGCACAATGTCGCCGGTACGCAGCCAGCCATCCGGCAGCAGTGTGTCGCGGGTCTCGGCTGGCCGATTCCAGCAGCCGCCGAAGACCTGTCGGCCGCGCAGCAACAGCTCGCCCTCCTCACCGGGTCCGCGATCGATTGTCGAATCGTCGGGGTCGATGACGGGAATCTCGGTGCTCGGGAAGGGCACCCCCACCGCGGCGGGTCGCCGGGTCGGCCCGATGGGGTTGCCCACCGCTACTGGAGACGACTCGGTCATGCCGGATCCCTCGATGAGCCAGCCGCCCGTCGCTTCCTCCCACACCCGCACCGTCTGGACCGGCAAGCTCATAGCGCTGGAGATTGAGCAGCGGATGCCGCGAAGACTCACGTTCTTCTCGGCCGCCGCTGTGGCGGGTCGCTCATAAATTGGCGGAACCGCCGGAAGGAAGGTGGCAGGGGTGCGCATTGCCTCGAGCACCAACTCCGGGTCGAACTTTGGGAACAGGACCAGCCGCGCCCCGATGCTCCTCGCGACCCAGCACGATGCCCTGCACCCACGCTTGGCCCTGCGATGCGTTCGCGCGCAGGTTGAGGTGCGTGAGGATGGCGCCCTTCGAAGAGCCCGTCGTGCCACTGGTGTACTGGAGCACCGCAATATCGTCGAGCGCTGGCTTTGCGACGGTCAGCCCGAGCGGTCGAGACTTCAGCATCTCGCTCCTAGGCATGCCCCGAGTGATGTCGACGGAGATGACGTTCGCCACGCCAACATCGGCCGGGAAGTCGAGCAGCGTCGGGGCAACCTTGTCCCACACGATCGCCACAGTCGCGCCGTGATCTTCGAACTGGTGCCGCAGTTCGCGCTCGGTGTAGAGCGGATTGTGCTCGACCGCGATTGCTCCGAGTCGCATCACGGCGTGAAACGCGATGACGTGTTCTGGATTGTTTGGAAGCACCAGGGCGACTCGGTCGCCGTGGCCGACCCCGAGCATCCGCAGCCCCTCTGCGACTCGGACGACCGCGTCGCCGAGTTCGCGATAGGTGAGCGTCTGCGTCGATGGTGGGATGTCTGCGGGCACGCCACCCGCGTACGAGGACAACCAAGGCCGACTTTCGAGCTAGCTCATGTTCGCAGTGTCCTCGCGCCGCATTACAGAACGGTGTGAGTGCCCACTGATCGAACGAAGGCGGCGCCCGCCCGGGTATGGGTCGAGCGCCGCCAGCGACCGCCTCCCGCTACGGTCTTGTGGTTGACACCGTCGCACTTCCCGGGAGCACGAAGACCGCGCTGGCCTGGGCCGAGTATTGCCGGTCAGGAGCGTTCCAGTTTCCGTTGCTGTTTGTGAAGGTGAACGCGAACGAGCTCGGAGCGTTCGCAAGCGTCACCCTCCACCAATGGCGACCGTTGATGAAGCCCTCGTAGGTCATCGGGAACGTCCCGCTGATGCCGTTCCAGGTGTGGATTGAGTAGCTTGTCGCACTCTGCCACTCCGCGAAGTGCACAGTGATGTTCGAACCGGTGGGCGGAGTGCCCGTCGGTGTGACGGCGTAGGCCTTCGTTGTCTCGTTGAAGGTGATCGTGTACGTCGTGTTGGCATTCACGGCGATGTCACCGCCACTCTGCACCGCCGTTCCAGTGAGCCCCGTTCCGCCGAAGTTGAGGCTCCAGTCGCCGCGAACGTCGAACTTGAACCGCTGATTCGCGGCTGATCCGAACGACACGTTCGACGCGGTCCAGACAGCTCCCGACTTCGTCATCGGAGTGCTGAGCGACCAGTTGTTATTCGTGCCGCGCACGTAGAGCGAGGTCCACGGCGAGCCGCCCGGCCGGTACTTCTGAATGAACTGCGCATAGCGAGTCGCTCCAGTGCCCGAGGCGACCTCACCCACGCGCAAGACAGTCATGCCGAGATATGGGAAGTTGTCGAACGCTTGGTTGACGTTGTCCCACCCGCCGTTCGACGTGATCCCGCCTGCGAGCGCGTTCTCGCCCTTAATTTTCACGCTCTGGCGGCCGGCTTCTGCACCGACCCAGCCGACGAGCGTCTTGGCCTGCGAGAACTGCGGGGCGAAGTTCTCGTCGTTGAATTCGAGACAAGTGAAGTGCAAGATGACTCCACGACCCGAGTCAGCGATGCGGTTCGCGAGGCCGACGATGTTCGCGTAGCCGCGACCGGTGTTGACTGCGTACATGTCCCCACTGGTGCGGATGAGCCCCGCAGTGACCTCGGCAGCTCGCGGCGTCGGCCCGGTCATCGACCAGTGCACACCGGGGATCTTGTAGCCGATCTCCGCACCGGGGAATGAGGTGCCGAGGGCGGTGAGGACGGTATCGAGCATCCGCTCACCGTGGTCGACGAGCGAGCCGTTGTACCAGTCGATGAGGTCTTTGCCGTACGTCGTGTTGCGGTAGTCACCAGAAGAGAAGAAGAAACCGGCGTTGCTCGGTGGCTGAATTTGGGCAACGGAGGTGACGGCCGATCCCCAGGCGGTATTGACGCCCGCGATCGTGACGTACTTGGCGATCGCCCACTGCTGGAAGCTCTTGATGGCCAGTGGCGAGTATGACTGCAATGCCCCGCGCGTCGGATACCCGGTGCCCGAGTCGTGGCCATTGTAGGAGGGGTAGCGCAATTCGCCGGCCGGGCCGAGCGACACGTTGATCTCTTGCATTCGCGCGGCGTATGTCGTTCCATAGCGCGTGACGAACGCTTGGGTGAAGGCTTGGTACTCGTTCTGTACGAGCGCATCGGCCCAACCCTGCACCGTCTCGCTCGAGAAGTTGCCCTGCTCGCTGCGGTGCCGCAAGCCGTTCACATCGAGCGTGATGCCGTTGAGCGACGCGCCCGTGTACTTGCCCCAGAGCCACGACGGCAGGGGGATATTGCAGGTGTCGCCGACATTGCCACCGCACTGGTGGAACGAGAAGATCGGCACAATGTCGAGCCCGCGGCTCGTGATTGCGCTGAACACTTGGTCGTAATAGGTCCAGTTGAACTGGTTGTCGCCAGCGGCCTCAACCTTGCCCCACCAGACGTCCACCGTGACCGCGTCGACACCGTATGCCTTTACCGTGGCGAGTTGGTTACCGAACTGCGTGAAGTCGCTGACTTCGAGTGGGGCCATAACGTTGGCGGAGAAGTCGGGATTGTTGGTCGCGGTGGCGGCCGTGGCCGCAGTGGGCCCGACAATCAGAGTGGCAAGAACCGACAGCGCCAGGGCTATGGCACCCGCCGCCGTACGTCGTTGTGAAATGTGCATGAGCTGTCTCCCCAAGAGGTGGAGCGACATCGTCGTCGCTGCGGACCATCCCCCGGGGAAATCATGCCGCACACCCGTGAGCTTATGCAAGCGCTTTCACTCAGGTAATTTCGCAGGAAGCCACTTCATAGAAATGGCCCGGTCGAGGACCGGGCCATTTCTAGTTCTTCTTGATTCAGCGTTGCGGGGACAGGATTTGAACCTGCGACCTCTGGGTTATGAGCCCAGCGAGCTACCGAACTGCTCCACCCCGCGATGCGTTTTACAGGTTACCAGGGATTTGGAGCGAGTGCTTTCGGTCTCGACAGGCTCGACCAGCGGGGGGCGGTCTCGACAGGCTCGACCACCGGCGTAGGCTCGACCACCGGCGCACGCTCGATCAGCGGGGGTTAGCCGCCGGACGCTGCGATCGCGGCCTCCACCGCATCCTGCATCTTCTGGTCTGCTTCGGCGGCGGCGACGAGGTCCCCCGCCGCATAGGCGGCCTGCCGCGCCTTGAGGGCTGCCGAGTAGTCGGCGAGCGCAGCCGCGAGCGCGGCCTCGTCGACGGTTCCACTGCCGGGGTCGGTCGGCGTTGTCGGGGTGCCCGGATTGTTCGGATCGGTTGGTGTCGTGGGCACGCCTCCGTCGCCTGCCTGAGCCCCACTGTCGCCACCGAACAGGCTGTCGAGCGCCGCATCCAGGGTGTTCTCGTACGCCACCTTTTCGCCGAACGCGACCAGAATCTTGCGCAACAGCGGATAACTGGTCTCACCGGTCGATTGCACGTACACCGGTTGCACGTACAGCAGACCGCCGCCAACGGGCAGGGTCAGCAGGTTTCCGCGAATCACCTTCGTGTCGCCTTGCGCAAGGATGTTGAGTTCGCGCGCGACGACCGCGTCCGAGGTGAACTGGTTTTGCGCCTGGCCAGGACCTTGCACTGTGTCCTGCTTAGGCAGAGTAAGCAGAGTCAGCTTGCCGTAGTCGGGTCCGGGGTCGGAGTTCGCCGCCAAATACCCGGTGAGCACGCTCTGCGAGGCGTCGGCCGAGGCAGTGCGCGGGATGAACGTGGAGTACAGCGTGAACGCCGGCTTGTCGGTGCCGGGCACCTGCATGGTCAGGTAGTACGGCGGCTGCGCCTTGGCGGTCGCGGCCGACTGGGTCGGGTCCTTGGGGGTGACCCAGGCGTCGTTGGCCGAGTAGAACGTGCCCGCGTCGGTGACGTGGTAGGTCTCGAGGATCTGACGCTGCACCTTGAACAGGTCGGCCGGGTAGCGCACGTGGCTCAGCAAGTCGCCCGACATCTCGCTGAT
>JBBQLW010000124.1:0-5193 GCA_038328315.1 Actinomycetales bacterium | reverse complement strand
GCGGGCGGTATCGGCGTCGATCGGACCGTGACCTTCGAGCGTCCCTGGCGCGTTCCCGCCGAGCAAGGTCAGAACGGGAACAGTCACCCCGACAGTGACCCCGACCGTGACTCCGACCGAATTGCCTGCGCCGAGTACCCCAGCAAGCAGATCCGCGGCCACGTCAGCCTTGAGCTGTGCCAGTGTGCGGGTCTCGTCAGCCGCGGCCGCGAGTTGCAGGGCTGCTTGGGTAATGCGGGCCATCGCCCGCTGCGCAGCATCCGCAGGAAGATACGCGTGCAGCCACGCCATGCCGTCGAAATCTGGCTCAACGACAATGCGGCGTTCGTCGGCCGCGCGACGGTGACGCTCGGTCGGCGGCTCGGTGTTGAGCCGCTCGCGCAGTGCGCCTGCCATCGCCCGGAACCGCGCCGGAGCAAGAGTCGCCGCCGCCGCAAGCACTGCCCCCTCGAAGACGACAACCGCGGCATCCGTCAGGCCAACCATGAGTGAGGCGACCATCCCGGCATTTACCGCAGGCACTTCGCCCTCCCGGAATGCCGCCCACACCCGCGGAGTCAGCACACGCAGCGCCTCGGCCTCGTGCCATTGCGCGCGCACGGTTGCCTCCGCAAGGGACAACCGCACCGCCAAATCTGCGATCGCAGCCCGCTCGGCGAACGCCGCCGCATCCGTCGCAGACAGCATGGTGGAACCGAGGTAGAGCTCCGGAAAGTCTCTGGCCTCACGCAGGGTCGCTGCAATCGCCGCCATCTGCTCCGCCTGCGCTCTGGTCGCGGCCCGCCGCGCAACCTCCGCGCGTGCCAGACCGAATTCGAGACGCACATCCGGCATCCTCGGGTCAAGCGCGGTAAGAACGGCTTCCATAAACAGAGCAAACCATGAGCCACTGACATTGCCGTTGGGCAGTGGCACCGAGCATCAAAACTGTCTGGGTGGACTCGGTTGTTGCCTAAATCTCGACCAGTTTGACCCGCTAGACGCTACTGAGTAACGAGTACGATCTTGCCGCGGAGGTGCCCCGCCATGAGGTGTTCGTAGGCTTCGCGCACCCGCTCGAGCGGGAACACCGAGTCGATCGGCAACACCAACTCTCCCGAGGCTACAAGTCGCGCGACCTCGAGCAGATCGGTGGCGGATGCCTCGGCAGCCCCATCGGCAGAAAGCCCCAGCTCGACGGCCGCGGCTCGATCTGCAATCGTGTTGATGCGCGAGGGCGCGATTCCGAGTTCGATCGCCGCATCGATAGTGTCACGACCGTGATTGTCAAGAGCGGCCGTGAACGGAGCGGGGGCGGCGTCCCTCAGACGACCGACGAGGCCGTCGCCGTAGGTGACCGGGATCACGCCAAGGGATGCGAGAAACTCGTGGTTAGACTCGCTCGCGGTGCCGATCACGGTTGCTCCCGTGCGCAGCGCGAGTTGAGCGGCGAGCACGCCGACACCGCCAGCCGCGGCGCTCACCAGCACGACGTCACCCGCGGCAACGCCGACCGCTGCAATGCTTGCAACCGCCGTACGGGCGACAATATCGAGGGCGCCTGCCTGCTCGAGGAGCAGTCCGTCGGGGACGAGGAGTAGATCACTCGCGTCAATCAACAGGAAGTCGGCCTGAGCCTCGTTGCGCAGGCCGCCGAATACAAGCGCACCAACCTCGAGTTCGGTTACCCCTGCTCCAAGGGACTCGACCTCGCCTGCAAAGTCGTTGCCGGTGCCCGAAGGCGGTTCGGCACCGTAAGCCTCGGCCGCCGGACCCGTGAAGATCTTCCAATCGACCGGGTTGAGTCCGGCCACGCGAACGCGAACGCGCACCTGACCGGGCCCGGGTTCTGGGCGCTCAACTTCAACAACCTCGAGGACTTCGGGTCCTCCGAACCGGGAGTAGCTGACACGACGCGGCATGAGAGGCCCTTCATTGATGGCGGTACCCGTGCCAACGGTCTCGCTGGCGCGATCATTCCCGCGGCTCAGCGCGTCAGACCGACGAGCAGGTCAACCCGGTACTTGCCGCCCTTGCTGACTACCGCGACCGGGATGCGCTGCTTCTTGCCTCGCACGTCGAGTCGAGCAAGGGTCTCGTCAATCACAGACTCCAACCCACGCGGCACCCAGCCAACCGGCCCGCTGACCCGCGTGCCGGTGAAGAGGCGCACTTCGATCGGCGCATCGACCCGTTCCTGCTCGAGTGATCTGCGAGCTGTCGCAGTCTCGAGGTTCTCGGCTCCGAGCGCGAGTATCGCAGCTAGCTCCGCTTGATAGAGGTTGCAGCCGGCCAACCGAATTGTGACGCGGGCATTTGCCGGCTCAAGCACACCTCGATAGTCAGACAGCGACCCCTTGCCGCGGTCATTGCGATCGAGGGCCCCTGGGTACGAAGGAGTATCAGCCATCATCGGATGCTACCTGCTGAACGCTCCTGCAGCTTGAGCCAATGCCGCTCAGCTTTCGAGCGGCCCGCGCACGATCGAGTCACTGGAATGCGCCGGATTGCCGTCGAAGGGCTCGGCTGACACATCCACATTGTTGAATCGGCCAATGTCGAGCCCGTCGGGAACGACGAAGGTGCCGGTTTGCCCGCGCACCACCCCGAGGCTCACGAGTTCGGTGGCGTCGTTATTCAAGAGCCAAACCTCGCGAAACCCGGTTCCGCCGGTCGCTTGAATGTTCAGCTGCAAGACGCGCGCGCCATCGGCGCGAGATTCGAGCACAGCTTGCCCCGCGGCATCCGCCCAATCAGGAAAAGCGTCGAGGGTGGCCGTCGCGAGTATGACCGCCGGGGCGGGCTGCATGATGTTCCACGAGAGCGCGCCAACCCCAGCAAGCAATCCAGCGGATGCCGCGACCGCAAGCACAGGAAGCCAGCGGCGACGCGACGACAGTGACACGACGGGCGGAGGTGCCTTGGCGGAAACGGCGGATGTGCTCGGCGCGCTGGGGTACCCGGCTCCGACCTCCTCGGAGATTCTGGCCCACACTCGGTCGTTTGGAGTAAGCAAGTCGCCGACGTCGATGGTCGAGCGGCCGACGAAGGCGGCGTGACTGAGGTCGTCGGATTCAAGAGCGCATGCAGCGCAGGTCAACAAGTGTTCGCGGTCGGCGGGCGACGCGACATGCTCGCCGAGAGCGAGCAGGGCAAGGACATCAGGGTCTAGGTGCTGCAAGGTTCACCTCCAATCGGCTGCGCATCCGCTGCAGGCTGCGGCGGATGTGACTCTTGACCGTGCCGAGCGGCATTCCCGTTCGGTCGGCTATTTCGTGATGGGTCAAATCGTCGAAGAACGCGAGGTGCATGATGCGCTGGGCTTCGGGCTCTAGGTGTGATATCTCGTCTGCGACCAACAGCGTATCTGCTAGATCGACCGGCTCTTCGACGAAATCGCCGGGCTGGGACACTGCCGCCAGCTCTTGTTGCAAGCGGCGAACTCTGGCCCTCGCGTCGTGGGTGTCAGCGATCTTGTTCTTCGTGATGGCAACGAGCCACGTGGAGATCTTCGCGCGGCTCGGATCAAACTTGCCTCGGCTCGTCCAAGCAGCAACGAACACCTTTTGAGTGACGTCCTCGGCGTCGCCGATGTCTCCGAGCGAGCGGACAGCGAGCGTGTACACCAGCGACGACCACCGGCGGTACACGGCCTCAAGCGCGCGGTCGTCGCCCGCGGCAAAGGATGCGGCTAACGCCGCCTCCTCATCGGGAGTGTCGCTCGTTGAGGCTGAGTGAGTTCGCTCATTCATCGCCCAGTCAAGGTACCTCATGAATGTCAGGCCGCGATGGGAGTCGCGACCACGACCACGTTGTCCGAGTACTCGAACACGTTGTCGTCGAACTGCCCGCCGCAGGTGATGAGCACAAGGCGCGGAGCACCATCTCGGTCAAACACCTGGTCGACCGGCAATTGCTGACGGCTGACGTTCTGAACAGACTCCACCGCGTAACGGTAGTCGTTTCCGTCAGCGGCAGTCACGATGATCTCGGCTCCCGGTACCAACTGCTTCAGGTACGCGAACGGACCGAGGCCCTGCTTGAAATCGTCTACGTGCGCGGAGATGACGGTTGTTCCGGTGTCGCTCGTTGGGTCAGACCCGAAGCGGTACCACCCCGCAACGAAGATATTTTCCGGCAACTCCATGAGGCCGTCCGGCTGAACTCCGACCGGGAATGATTCGACGTTAATGCCGACCGATGGAACCTGAACGCGCACCGGTGCGACCGCAGGAACTGACGGCTTTTGAACCGAGGCATCCGTGACGGTGCCCTGAAAAGTCTGCGGTAGCTGAGTCGGGGCCGGGCTGGGGGCGAGCTGCTCCACCGGGTTAGCGGTGGAGCAGCCAGCCAGCAGGAGAAGCGCGAGGAGCGCTCCCGAAAGTTTGGCAATCATCCTGTTACTTCTCCTGTTATGTGTTTATTGATACTGACTAGTGGTGATGCGACCCGCGAGGACTAGCCCTCGGTGCGAACCGCGCGAACGCGAAACACGGTGACTGCGGCAGCAGCGAGCAGTGCGAGAATTCCCGCAGCGCCCAGACCGAGCAGAGCCGGGTTCGGGTCAGCGGCAAGGCCTGCCTGACCTGAGTTCACGCCACCGGGTGCGGAGTGCAGACCGGTGATCTCCTGAATGGCAACGGTCAGCGAGTCCTCGGCACCCCAGGCGTAGACGATGGTGTTGACGCCTTCCTTGATCACGACGTCAGCCGGACCGATTGCCGTGGTCGCCGTTCCAGCGAGGTTGACGCGAGCCTCGATCGTGCCGACGTCCAGAGTCAATGGACCAGCCGAGTCGGGGTTTTCGAGCCCGGGTACTGCAACTGCGCCGTTGGCAAGAATGTCAACCGCCGGAGCTTGAGCCGTGTGGCGAACCGTGAGGTTGCCCTTGCCAGCTGGGATGTTACTCACGTCGTTCACGAATGCCGTGAGTACTGGGGCGTTAGCAGTGTTTAGGTGTGCGACTACCGTGATGCTGGTGTTTGCTGGCACTACAACCCCGGTTGCGTCGATAGCCGCAGTGGTGAGGTCATCCGTTGCTGCACCGGCAGCGAAGATGTAAATGTCATACGTGTTTGCGGCGAGCGCAACGTTCTCGGCAAGTGTGCCCGGGGTGAAACCAGCGATAGCCGGCGCACCAAGCGGGCCCGCAGTACCGGCAGCAACCACATACACGTCCACGGTCAGCCCGGGTACGGCGTGCAACACCGCAAC
>JBBQLW010000123.1:0-5214 GCA_038328315.1 Actinomycetales bacterium | reverse complement strand
GCGGTGCCCTCGAACTGGGTGTGCGGTGTGACCGAACCCGGCTTGACGACGACCTGGCCGCGTTCGACATCCTCGCGCTTGGTGCCGCGCAGCAGCAGACCACAGTTCTCGCCGGCCCACGCCTCGTCGAGCTGCTTGTGGAACATCTCGATACCAGTGACGGTGGTCTTCTGGGTCGGACGGATTCCGACAATCTCGACATCCGAGTTGATCGCGAGGGTTCCACGCTCGGCGCGGCCCGTGACGACAGTTCCACGTCCGGTGATCGTGAAGACATCCTCGATCGGCATGAGGAACGGCTTGTCCTTGTCGCGCACTGGGTCTGGAACGTTGTTGTCGACGGCGTCCATGAGGTCAAGGATGGACTGGGTCCACTTCTCGTCGCCCTCGAGTGCCTTGAGGCCTGAGACTCGCACCACAGGAGCGTTGTCGCCGTCGAAGCCCTGAGCTGCGAGCAGCTCGCGAACCTCGAGCTCAACGAGCTCGAGAATCTCTTCGTCGTCAACCATGTCGCTCTTGTTGAGCGCGACCAGCAGGTACGGCACGCCGACCTGCTTGGCGAGCAGCACGTGCTCACGCGTCTGAGCCATCGGGCCGTCGGTAGCAGCAACCACGAGGATCGCGCCATCCATCTGAGCGGCACCGGTGATCATGTTCTTGATGTAGTCGGCGTGGCCGGGGGCGTCGACGTGCGCGTAGTGACGCTTTGGCGTCTCGTACTCGACGTGGGAGATGTTGATCGTGATACCGCGCAGGCGCTCTTCAGGAGCGGAGTCGATCGACGCAAAGTCGCGCTGCACGTTCGTCTTCGAGGGGTACTTATCAGCAAGCACCTTCGAGATGGCGGCGGTGAGCGTGGTCTTTCCGTGGTCGACGTGACCGATGGTTCCGATGTTTACGTGCGGCTTTGTCCGCTCGAACTTGGCCTTAGCCACTGTGGGTCCTCCTCAGGACTCGGTGCGCTCGCATCCGGATGGTTTCCGACTGCTCGGGCGAATTGGGTTGTTTGTATGTTAGTTGAACTGCCTTGCGGGCGTTATTCGCCCTTATTCTTCTGGATGATCTCGTCGGCTACCGCGCGCGGAACTTCGGAGTAGCTGTCGAAGCTCATCGAGTACACCGCGCGGCCCGAGGTCTTGGACCTCAGGTCACCGACATAGCCGAACATTTCCGACAGTGGCACTTTGGCGGTGACAACCTTGACTCCGGTCGCATCCTCCATTGACTGGATCTGCCCCCGACGCGAGTTGAGGTCACCGATGACGTCGCCCATGTACTCCTCGGGCGTGCGAACCTCGACGGCCATCAGCGGCTCGAGCAGAACAGGGCTGGCCTTGCGGGCAGCTTCTTTGAACGCCATCGAACCGGCGATCTTGAACGCCATTTCCGATGAGTCAACATCGTGGGCGGCGCCATCGAGGATGATCCCGCGCACGCCAACCATCGGATAACCGGCGAGAACACCGACCGCCATCGAAGCCTGGAAGCCCTGATCGATCGAGCTGATGTACTCGCGCGGGATGCGACCGCCGGTGACCTTGTTCTCGAACTCGTAGATCTTCTCTGGCGTGACTTCCATCGGCTCAAGCGAGATCTGCACCTTTGCGAACTGACCGGATCCACCGGTCTGCTTCTTGTGGGTGTAGTCGTGCTTTTCCACGATGCGGCGGATGGTTTCGCGGTATGCCACCTGGGGCTTGCCGACGTTCGCCTCGACGTTGAACTCGCGCTTCATCCGGTCGACAAGAATGTCGAGGTGAAGCTCGCCCATGCCCTTGATGACCGTCTGCCCGGTGTCCTGGTTCTGCTCGGTGCGGAACGTTGGGTCCTCTTCGGCGAGCTTCTGGATGGCAATACCAAGCTTCTCTTGGTCGGCTTTCGTCTTCGGCTCAATCGCCACCTCAATGACGGGCTCCGGGAAGGTCATCGACTCGAGCACGATCTGGCTGGACGGGTCGCACAGGGTGTCACCGGTCGTGGTGTCTTTGAGGCCGATGACCGCGTAGATATGGCCAGCGGTGACGCTGTCGACCGGGTTCTCCTTATTGGCGTGCATCTGGAAAATCTTGCCGATGCGCTCTTTCTTGCCCTTGGTGGAGTTCACCAACTGGGCTCCCGAGTCGGCGTGACCTGAGTACACGCGGATGTAGGTGAGCCGACCGAAGAACGGGTGAACGGCGACCTTGAAGGCGAGCGCGGCGAACGGCTCGGCAGAGTCAGGGCGGCGCTCAACGATCTTCTCCTCGTCACGAACGTCGTGGCCCTCGGTTGCTGGCACGTCGAGCGGGCTCGGCAGGTAGTCAACGACAGCATCCAGCATCGGCTGGACGCCGCGGTTTTTGAACGCGGAACCGCACAGCACCGGGTAGATCTCGCTGTTGACAGTGAGCTTGCGGATCGCCTTTTTGATTTCAGCGACCGAGAAGTCGGTGTCGCCCTCCATGAACCGCCCCAGGAGCAGGTCATCGGTTTCGGCGACGACCTCGAGCAGCGCAGTGCGGTACTCGTTGGCCTTCTCGATGAGGTCAACGGGGATCTCTTCGACGGCGTACTTGGCACCCATCTCGACGTCACCCTTTGAGTCGCCGCGCCACGTGAGCGCGCGCATCTCGACCAGGTCGACGACACCCTCGAAGGTGCTCTCAAAGCCGATCGGCAACTGGATGACCAGGGGCTTAGCGCCGAGG
Source organism: Actinomycetales bacterium (assembly GCA_038328315.1). GTDB lineage: Bacteria > Actinomycetota > Actinomycetes > Actinomycetales > Microbacteriaceae > Rhodoglobus. Next base: position 2,527 of record JBBQLW010000123.1, on the reverse strand, counting down.
CGCTTGATGATCGTGTCGACGGTGAAATAGAAATCTGCGCCGAGCTTGTCCATTTTGTTGACGAAGCAAATGCGCGGTACGTCGTACTTATCGGCTTGCCGCCACACGGTCTCGGACTGAGGCTCTACGCCCTCCTTGCCGTCAAAGACCGCGACCGCTCCGTCGAGAACGCGGAGCGAACGCTCCACCTCGACGGTGAAGTCAACGTGGCCCGGGGTGTCGATAATGTTGATCTGGTGCTTGTCCCAGAAGCAGGTCGTCGCGGCAGAGGTGATCGTGATGCCACGCTCTTGCTCTTGCGCCATCCAGTCCATGGTTGCCGCACCATCGTGAACCTCACCGATCTTGTGCGTGATGCCCGTGTAGAACAGGATTCGCTCGGTCGTCGTCGTCTTGCCGGCATCGATGTGGGCCATGATGCCGATGTTGCGGACCCTGTTCAGGTCGGTGAGCACGTCTTGTGCCACGGGGTGTTCCTATCCCTTGAAGATGAATGAAAGTCGAGCCTGTCAAGATCGCTGATCTCGACAGGCTCGATCAACGTTTGGTTACCAGCGGTAGTGCGCGAAGGCTTTGTTCGACTCAGCCATCTTGTGGGTGTCTTCGCGACGCTTGACAGCCGCACCGAGCCCGTTCGAGGCATCCAGAATCTCGTTGGTCAGTCGCTCCGTCATCGTCTTCTCGCGACGACCCTTCGCGTAGCTGGTCAGCCAGCGAAGCGCGAGCGTGTTTGCGCGGTGCGGCTTGACCTCGACCGGCACTTGGTAGGTGGAGCCGCCGACGCGACGTGACTTGACCTCAATGGTTGGGCGCACGTTGTCGAGCGCCTTCTTGAGCGTGACGACTGCATCCTGACCGTTCTTGGTAGAAACGCCCTCGAGCGCACCGTAGACAATGCGCTCAGCGAGGCCTTTTTTGCCGTCCAGCAAGATCTTGTTGACGAGCTGGCTGACGATTGGAGCTCCGTAGACCGGGTCCGCAAGAACGGGACGCTTCGGTGCTGGTCCTTTACGAGGCATTACTTCTTATCCTTCTTGGCACCGTAGAGGCTGCGAGCCTGCTTGCGGTTCTTGACCGCCTGAGTGTCGAGGGCGCCGCGAACGATCTTGTAGCGCACGCCGGGGAGATCCTTGACGCGACCGCCGCGCACGAGCACCATCGAGTGCTCCTGCAGGTTGTGGCCTTCGCCCGGGATGTACGCGGTCACCTCGGTGCCGTTGGAAAGCTTGACGCGGGCCACCTTGCGCAAGGCCGAGTTGGGCTTCTTCGGGGTGGTCGTGTAGACGCGGGTGCAAACGCCGCGCTGTTGCGGGTTGGAACGCAGGGCAGGAGCCTTGGTCTTGACGACCTTCGGCGAACGACCCTTGCGCACCAGCTGCTGAATGGTGGGCACTCAATTACTCCTTGTTGTTGCTGCACGGTGACAGCGTTCTGATGGTTAGCATTCGACGACCGCAGTTCTTCACAAACATGCAATTGTCGAGTTCATCTGGACCCACTGATTTTCTTGAGAGAAGATTCGTGGGTATGCCGTGGGGGCCGCTCGATAAACGAACCCGCTGGTGCTCGAGTGTCGCTGCCCGCCGGTGCCGAGGCACACGTCAAGCGCACGACAATGCGCACACCTACCCGATCTTAGCGACCGAAGCTGTGCCGGTCAAACAGTGCCAAGAGATCTACGGACTGGGAAGATGACCGACCCACACGACTACACGGCGGCCGCGGCGTGCGCGGAGCGCTTCTCCGCAAGCTCGCGATCGTACGCGGTACGCGCTTCGGCATTGCGCACCTTCAACCTGCGCCCACGGCGGCTGACGGCTGAGCCGAGCCACAGCGACACTTCGCGCGCCAGGATTGTCGCAACAATGATGACCGGGTTCACAAGCAGCGCCGAGAACCGCGCAGCTGCTTCGGCCGGCGTGTTGAGAATAACGCCGCTGCTCAAGAGAATCAGCCCGATGCTGCCGAAGTAGACAACCACTGCCACAAAGATGCTGCCGAGGATGTACGCCCACCAGTTCGCGCGGTTGGCCAGTAGCACCAGAATCACGAACGCGATCAGGAAGAACAGCACGGGGATGTAAAACTCGACCCTGCCGAAGAAGCCGAATCGCGACTGACCGTTGACAAAGATCTCAAGCGCCGCCGTCGACAGCCCGAGCAGCAGTGCGAATAACAACGACGAGAGGAGCGCAACGAGCACACCAAAGCCTCGGTTGCCGAGCTTCTTGGGCGCGGCCGGCGCCTGCACGTAGACGACCTGAGGGCCAGCGCTTGGTGCGTCGCTCCCGACGGCCGCTGGCGCGACAGCCGTCGACGTTTCGGTCGATGCCGCGTCGGTGGATGCCACAACTGGCTCGGTTGCAGAGGCGTGCACTGTCTCGACCTCGACTTCGGTACCCGTGGCTTCATCGACGACGACTGCGTCCTCGATCACTTCAGGCTTGCTCGTTCGCACTCGTCTGCCAGACGGGGCCGAGGGGGTAGCGTCGCTCATCGTTGACTCCTTGGTCGCTCGGAAGTTGGC
>JBBQLW010000122.1:0-5244 GCA_038328315.1 Actinomycetales bacterium | reverse complement strand
CAGCTACACGCGTCCGATCGTGGCTGGCGACGAGCTGACGGCCACCCTCGCGGTGACGAGCATCAAGTCGCTCGGCGGGCACGCAATGGTCACAGCCGAGTCATCGATCGTGGATGCCACTGGAGCCCATGTCGTGACCGCTATCTCCACCCTCGTTGTTAGAGGCGAGGAATGAGGGTCGGCGACGTGATCGTGGGCGACGTGATCTCGGAGCGGGCATTCGAGGTGAGCCGGGACACCCTCGTGCGATACGCCGGTGCATCTGGCGACTTCAACCCGATCCACTATCGTGACGACGTCGCCGTGTCGGTTGGACTTCCGGGCGTACTCGCCCACGGCATGCTCACCATGGGCCTCGCGGTGCAGCCAGTCGTCGACTGGCTCGGCGACCGCGGCTGGGTCAGTGACTACCAGGTTCGCTTCACGCGTCCCGTGCTCGTTGACGCGGCGGACGGTGCGACCGTCACGGTGGTCGCCAAGGTGGGCGTCGTCGATGAAGGCACAGCCCGAATCGATCTGACAGTGCTGTTCGGCGGGGAGACCGTGCTCGGCAAAGCACAGGTGCGGGTCACCTTCGTCTGATGCGGCTCTCAAACCTGACGACAATGCGAGTTGGCGGTGTCGCCCGTGACCTGGTCGCGCCAGCGACCCAGACCGAGTTGGTCGCGGCTGCGCGAGACGCGTGGTCAACCGGTGAGGAGTGGCTCGTCCTCGGCGGCGGATCAAACCTGATTGTCAGTGATGCCGGGTTCGACGGCACCGTCATCCGGGTGGTGACGACCGGTATCGAGGTGCAACAGGATGCCACGGGTATCCGGCTGCGAGTGCAAGCCGGTGAACCGTGGGACGCCCTCGTCGCCCACGCCGTTGCCGAGGGCTGGTCTGGGATCGAGGCGCTGAGCGGCATCCCCGGCTCAACGGGTGCGGCCCCGATTCAGAACATCGGTGCGTACGGTCAAGAGCTGTCGTCAACTCTCGTGTCGATCGACTTGCTCGACTACGACACGGAGGAAGTGCAGCGAGTGCCAGCTGCAGAGCTCGAACTCGGGTATCGCACCTCGGCACTGAAACGTGGGCGCGCTAGCGTTGTGCTCGCGGTCGAGTTGGCGCTCGCGGCATCCGCCGACAGCCTCGTTTCTGACCCGCAACTCGCGACCGCGCTCGGGGTGCCGCTGGGTTCCCGTGTCGCGACCGCTGTGATTCGCTCTGCTGTGCTCGCGTTGCGCGCGTCGAAAGGCATGGTCCTCGACGAAGGCGACCCTGACTCAGTGAGCTGCGGCTCGTTCTTCACGAACCCGATCGTCACCGAACTCTTTGCGCATCGGCTTCCGCCAGAAGTGCCGCGCTGGCTCCAGGATGACGACACTTCGGTGAAGCTCAGCGCCGCGTGGCTGATCGAACGCTCAGGAGTGAGCCGCGGGTTTTCCCTGCCGGGCTCGCAAGCCGCTATCTCGGCAAAACACACACTGGCGATTGTCAACCGCGGCGGTGCTACAGCGTCGCAGGTCACCGAGCTCGCGCGCTACGTACGGGCGCGGGTCTCGGCGCAGTTCGGGGTCGAGTTGCAGCCGGAGCCCGCCCTGGTCGGAGTGCGGCTGTAGGCGGGCCAGCACCAGCACCAGCACCAGCACCAGCATCAGCATCAGCGGCGCTGTTTCAGCGGCGCGGTTTCAGCTAGCTATCCTTGCGGATCCAACGGAAGGTGATTCTGCAGGCGATCAGTCCGAGCACCAGCCACAGCCCGGTGACGATGGCAACGCCTTCGAGGTTCCAGCTCTCACCCTGTTCGAGCACCTCGAAACTGGCGGGGAGGAAGACCTCTCGCATGCCCTGCGCCATCCACTTCAGCGGAAACACGCTCGCGACATTCTGTAGCCACGTGGGCAGGATTGAGAACGCGAGAAAGATGCCGGAGATGAACTGCAGCACGAGCGATATCGGGATGATGACGGCCGTCGCGCTCTTGCCAGTTCGTGGCAGCACACTGAGCGCAATGCCAAGCACGGCGGATGTCGTAGCCCCGAGCACAAAGACCCACGCGAAGGTGATCCATTTCTCTGGCTCGCTTGGCAGTTCGACTCCGAACATGATTGCCGCAACCACAATGAGAATTGCCGCTTGAAGGGTGCCAGTGGCGAAGACCTGACCAATCTTGCCGATGAAGTAGCTCATGACCGGGAGTGGACTTCCCGCGAGACGCTTCAGGGTTCCGTCGCTCTTCTCCATGGCGATGTCAATCGCCATGTTCTGCAGTCCACTCAGGAGCAGGCCGGCTGCGAGCATCCCCGGAAGGTAGAACTCGGCGGCGGTGATCTCGGAGCCGGGCGGGCCGAACGACTGTTCGCTGAACGCAACCGAGAAGATGGTGAGCATCACGAGCGGGAACAGAAACGTGAAGAAGACCGAATCGCCCTGCCGAAAGTATGACTTGACTTCGTAGCCGATTCTGCTGATCCCGAGCCGCACCGTGTGGCCGGGGGGCAAACGGGGAATCTCGATTGTGCTCACAGTGCTGGCCTTTCGGTCTCTTCGAGGGAGAAGCCCGCCGCGATCTCGGCCGATTCGTCCTCGCTGGCTTCGTATTCGCCGACCAGCTTGAGGTAGATGTCTTCGAGGCTCGGGCGGATGACCTCAAGGCCGTCGGGTTCTCCGAGTTGTGCCACGAGCGCGCCAGGGTTGGTCGTGTGTTGCTCTCGAGGCTGACCATTCTCGATCCACCGCACGATCGGAATGCGCGATCCTGCGCCGCCGAGCTCGTCGATCCCACCGATGTCGATCAGCTTGCCGCCAGCGATGATGCCTGCTCGGTCGCCGAGCTGAGCCGCTTCGTCGAGATAGTGGGTCGTGAGCAGGATGGTCGTCCCGTCCTTTTTGAGGGAACGAATCAGCTCCCAGAACTGCCGTCTCGCTTCTGGATCGAAGCCGGTCGTGGGTTCGTCAAGGAACAGCAACTCCGGCCGTCCAATGATGCCGAGGGCGACATCCACTCGGCGCCGTTGCCCACCAGAAAGTTTGCGGATGAGCGTCTTCTGTTTCTCTTCGAGACCAACGGCGGCGATGACCTCGTCGACATCGCGAGCGTTCGAGTAGAACCCGGCAAAGTGGGTGAGTTGCTCGCGCACGGTCGCGTTGCCGCTCTCGCCGGTCGACTGTAATACGATCCCGAGGCGAGCCTTCCAGTCAAGGCCACCCTTACCGGGGTCGACCCCGAGCACGGTTGCCTCTCCGCTCGTTCGGTCTCGGTACCCCTCAAGGATTTCGATCGTCGTCGACTTGCCAGCCCCGTTTGGACCGAGCAGAGCGAAGGTCTCGCCCTGCTCAATGTCGAAGCTGACTCCATCGAGTGCCGTGAAGGAACCGTAGTTCTTGCGCAGCTCGCGCACGCTCACCATTGCTGTCATGTGTCAATCCTGACTTGCCCGCCTGACCCGCACGGCCAGGAACTAGGCAAACAGCCTCTGTAGCCGCTGAACACCTTCAAGCAATGCCGCGTCTCCGAGTGCGTAGGAGAACCGCAGGTAGCCGCTGGGTCCGAAGGCCTCGCCTGGCACAACCGCGACTTCGGCCTGATCAAGGATCAGGTCTGCGAGCTCGAGCGACGTCGTCGGTGTGACGCCGCCCCACTCCCGACCGAGCAGTCCGTTGACGTCGGGATAGACGTAAAACGCGCCCTCCGGGGTCGGGCACGTGAGCCCAGGGATGTGGTTGAGCTCGGCAACGATGACCTTGCGTCGAGCGTCAAACGCGAGCCGCATTCGCTCGACCTCGTCCTGCGGGCCGGTGAGCGCCTCGATCGCGGCGCGCTGTGAGATGTTCGAAACGTTGCTCGACAGGTGAGATTGCAGGTTGGATGCCGCCTTGATGGCGTCTTGGGGGCCAACCATCCAGCCGAGCCGCCATCCGGTCATTGCATAGCTCTTGGCGACGCCGTTCACGAGGATAGTGCGGTCGGCAAGTTCGGGTACCGCCTCGACGATCGAGACCGCCCGTATCCCGTCATAGACAAGGTTTTGGTAGATCTCGTCGGCAATGACCCAGAGCCCATGCTCAAGCGCCCATTCCCCGATCGCGCGGGTCTGCTCGGGCGAGTAGACCGCACCGGTCGGGTTCGACGGCGATACGAAGAGCAGAACCTTGGATCGCTCGGTGCGCGCCGCCTCGAGCTGCTCGACGGTGACGAGGTAGTTCTGATCCGCGCCAGCAAACACGTCGACTGGCACACCACCGGCAAGAGCGACCGCTTCGGGGTAGGTGGTCCAGTACGGAGTCGGGATGATGACCTCATCGCCCGGGTCGATGAGTGTCGCGAACGATTGGTACACGGCTTGCTTGCCGCCGTTTGTGACGATGACTTGGGATGCTTCGACGTTCCACCCGCTGTCGCGGGCGGTCTTTGCCGCGACCGCTTCGCGCAGCTCCGGCAGGCCCGCTGCCGGCGTGTAGCGGTAGTTCTTCGGGTCCAGCACCGCACGGGAAGCCGCTTCAACGATGTTCGCCGGGGTGACGAAGTCGGGTTCGCCTGCCGCGTAGCTGATGACCGGGCGACCAGCGGCCTGCAGCGCCTTGGCCTTCGAGTCGACTTTGAGCGTCGCGGACTCAGCGATCGCTGCGATGCGCCGGGAGATTCTTGGGTGAGATGCCACCGGCTAAGTTTAGGCGCTCGCCCGAAGCTCACGGCGCTCGATCTGCCGCCCCGGGCCACTCATCGCGCGCGAGACCATGACGTACACTGGACTGGGTAGTTGAAATCTGCCATGCTTTCGCGCGCCCTCACCAGACTTGTTGACCGGTGTCGAGCGCAGGCTTGCACGGGTTTCGACTCGAAGGGCGGTGGCTCAATTGGTAGAGCAGCGGTCTCCAAAACCGCAGGTTGCAGGTTCAAGTCCTGTCCGCCCTGCAGCAAGCCGAACCATTGGAAGGTAAAAACGTGGCCAGTAATGTGATCGACGAGCCCAGCGAGGATGTCGTCGCCGCAGCCAAGAAGGAGCGCGCCGAAAAGAGCGGCCCATTCGGAAGAATGGCGCTATTCATCCGACAGGTGATGGCCGAGCTTCGCAAGGTCGTCACACCGACGCGACGCGAGTTGATCAGTTACACCTCCGTGGTGCTCGTCTTCGTGGTCATTGTTATGGCGATTGTCTCGGGGCTCGATTTCGGGTTCAGCGCGCTCGTCAACTTCCTGTTCGGTGATCCAACCCTCGCCGTCGGCTAATCACCAAAAATTCCACGGCACCAGAAAAGCCA
>JBBQLW010000121.1:0-5282 GCA_038328315.1 Actinomycetales bacterium | reverse complement strand
ACTCGGTCGCGATCGTCAACCTGGACAAGCTGACCTACGCCGCCAATCCCGCGAACCTGGCGGACATCGCCGGGTTGCCCAACTACCGATTCGTCCGAGGCGACATCGTGGATCCGGACGTGGTCGGCCTCGCCATGGAGGGCTGCGACGCCGTCGTCAACTTTGCCGCCGAAACGCACGTCGATCGCTCGCTCCTGGGGGATGCATCCTTCATCGAGACGGACGTGCGCGGCGTCTTCGTGCTGCTGGAAGAGGGCAAGCGCCGGGGCCTCCAAAAGTTCATCCAGGTCTCCACCGACGAGGTTTACGGGTCGATCGCCGACGGATCGTGGGACGAGATGCGACCACTCGAACCGAACTCGCCCTACTCCGCGTCCAAAGCCGGGAGCGACCTGCTGGCCCGCAGCTACTTTCGTACCCACGGGCTCAACGTCTCGATCACCCGGTGCTCGAACAACTATGGGCCGTACCACTTTCCTGAAAAGGTCATCCCGCTCTTCGTCACGAACCTCATTGACGACAAGCACGTTCCGCTCTACGGCGAGGGCTACAACATCCGCGACTGGCTGCACGTGGATGACCACACCCGGGGCATCGCCATGGTGCTGGTCGGCGGTAGCGCTGGCGAGATCTACAACATCGGTGGCGGCACAGAACTGACCAACAAAGAACTCACCCACATGCTGCTGGATGCCACCGGCAAAGACTGGTCGTACGTCGACCGCGTGCAGGATCGCCTCGGCCACGACCTGCGGTATAGCGTCGATATCTCCAAGATCCGCACCGAACTTGGCTACGAGCCGCTCGTGCCGTTTGAGCAAGGTTTGTCGGATGTCGTGGCGTGGTACCGCGACAACCGCGCATGGTGGGAACCACTCAAGGAGCGCGCGGCCCTGTGACCCGCTACCTCGTGACCGGCGCCGGCGGCATGCTCGGTCAAGATCTGCTCGCGGCGCTCAAGGGCCGCGACGTTGTCGGCGCATCGCGCGCCGAGCTCGACGTCACCGACAGCGCAGCGGTAATGAGCGCAACGAACGGCATCGATGTCGTGATCAACGCGGCCGCATTCACGAATGTGGACGGCGCCGAAACCAACGAAGCGCTGGCACATGCAATTAACGCGGATGGCGCCGCGAACCTCGCGAGAGCCACCGAGGCATCCGGCGCCAAACTCATCCAGGTGTCTACCGACTATGTGTTCGACGGGATCGGCACGACCCCGTATCTGGAATCTGCGCCGATCGCGCCGGTTTCGGCTTATGGCAGGACCAAAGCCGATGGTGAGACGCTGGCGCGCGAACTAAACCCAGAGGGCACGTTTATTGTTCGCACCGCGTGGCTCTACGGCGAGCACGGCCCGAACTTTGCCAGCACCATGCTGCGACTTGCCAGCGAACGCGAGACCGTTGACGTGGTTGATGACCAAGTAGGCCAGCCGACTTGGACCGTCGATCTTGCCAGACAGATCGTCGCGCTTATCGACTCCACTGCCCCTGCTGGCAACTATCACGCCACGAACCTCGGGCAAACCAGCTGGTACGGCTTTGCGCGCGCGATTTTTGCGGGTGCGGGGCACGACCCTGATCGCGTCAAGCCAACCGATAGCAGCCGGTTCGTTCGACCAGCACCGCGACCGTCGTACTCGGTGCTCGGCCAAGATGCTTGGCGGCGTGCGAACCTTCGACCGATGCGCGATTGGTCGGCGGCGCTGCACGCGGCATTCGCCGAAGGCGCCCTGAACACTCCGGAGGCGGCATCGTGACCACACTGGGAGTAATCCTCGATGACATGCTTGCGTCGGAGGCGCGCAGTGCGAGCCGATACACGGAAGATTTGACCCGCGCCCTTATTGCAGCGGCCCCTCGTGGATGCAACGTCGAGGGCTTCGTCTCCGCATCAACCGAGGCAGAGTACAACCAGGTCACGGACCGCCTTTCAGGACTCGCAACCCTGCACAAGAGTTCGCTCGCCAAGCGGGAGCTCACCGCCGCGTGGGCGCACGGGTTCACACGGCTCCCTGTGGCCGGAATGCTGCACGCACCAAGTCTGCTCGCTCCCTTGGCCCGGCACGACAGACTCAACAACGGCGACCAGATCGCGGTGACCGTCCACGACACACTCGCATGGTCGAATCCAGAGTCCATGACGTCTCGGCGCGCCTCTTGGCACAAGTCAATGCTCAAGCGTGCCGAGCGTTATGCCGACGCGATCGTCGTTCCGAGTCACGCCGTGGCTGCGGAACTGCTCGAACTAACATCAGCGAACGCCCGGATTCGAGTCATCAGCGGCGCGCCAAGCACGGCGATGGTACTGCCAACGGATGCCGACGAGCGCGCCGACGCCCTCGGGCTTCCCGATCGATTTGTTCTCGCCATCGTCGCGCCAGGCTCGGTCGGCGTGCTGGCACCAGTGGTGCAATCTATTGTCGGCGTGCGCGCCGACGTGCCGCTCGTGGTTGTGGGCATAGAGGGAGCCGACGACATGCTCACGTCTGCCCTTGCCGATTCCGAGCTGGGGGTTGATCGAGTGAAGGCGCTCGGCGCACTGTCAGACGCCGACCTAGCGGTGGTCGTCGAGCGCGCGTCGGTGTTTCTGTCGGTCGCTGTCGAAGAAGGTTGGGGAATGCCAGCCCTCGAGGCCTTTGCGCTCGGCACGCCAGTCGTGCACTTCGATACTCCTAGCCTCATTGAACTCGCCGACGGTGCCGGAATCGTCGTGGAACGAGAGCCAACGGAGGGCTTCACTTCGCGGGTGGGCGAGGCAATCAACTCGATTCTCGATGACACTGCGCTTTCCGGGCGACTCAAATACTCGGGACTGGACCGGGCGAAGGCCTTCACGTGGCGAAGTGCTGCCGAGAAGGTCTGGCAACTGCACGCTGACCTGTGATGGCGCTTCGTTAGCACGTGTGTTCGCTACCGTGCAGTTCTCCGTCAGCCCACGGTGTTATCGACGACCGGAGGTGCGGTCGCATCGGCAACCAGCTCCCGCGCATAGGCATAATCGGGATCCTCAGGGGCGATTCCGTTGTCGGGAACCAGCTCGACATCCGTGATGGGAAGCTGTCGCGTCTTGGATGCGAGCTCAACGAAGTAGCCGAGCGTCGATTGCGGGATATCTGTCTTGACCACCTGAGAGCCTGCCCGCGCAATCTCTTGGAACTTGCTCAGTACGTTCGCTGGAGTGAACTGCTCGACGATCGCCTGCTGCAGCTGTCGCTGGCGCTGCATGCGGTCGTAGTCGGTGGTGTCATGACGCGAACGGGCGTACCACAGCGCGTGATAGCCGTCCATGAGTTGCACTCCGGGCTCGATCCACTCGGCAACGGTCGTGAACGTTTCGTCCGCGTGGATGGGAACCGCGACCGGAACGTTCAACGTCACACCGCCGAGCGCATCGATGAGATTGGAGAACCCGAACATGTCGATCAGCGCGTAGTACTGGATCGTCAGTCCGGTCACGCCCTCGACGGCGTCGCGCATGGCCTCGATGCCGGGCTCGCTGCCGTTGGCCGCGGCATCCGGATACAGTTCTGGGCTGTAAAGCTCGACCTCGGCGTAGATCGAGTTGATCAAGCAGACGTCGACCTCGCACCCGTCGGTACCGTACCCGTTCGGATACACAGCGGCGAGCGGGGAGCCGTCGACGAACGGCACGTATTCAAGATTGCGTGGCAGACCGATGAGTGTGGCTGCGCCAGTTTCGGCGTCGATGCTGGCGACGGTGATGCTGTCCGGTCGCAGCCCCTCCCGGTCGGGGCCAGCGTCGCCCCCGAGCAGCATGATGTTATACCGCCCGTCGATCGGTGGCTCGGGCGCCGCCACAACGAAGACTTCGCTCACAAAGCTTCCGGCGGTCGACGCGAGGAACGCGCCGTAGGCGGCGCCACCCGAGGTCAGAACAAGCGCGGCTGTGGCTGCACCAGCGACCCACGCGCGGGCGGATGGCGCCGCCCGAATAAGGCGGACCAGGCGGAGGGTGTCCACGGTAAGTGCTAGCCAGAGGGCGGCATAGAAGACGAGCGCAGCGGCGATAATCCACAGGCTGATTCCTGTGCTCACCACAGTGAAGAGCGCTACCGGAACCGCGAAGTACAGCACGGTCAGGATGAGCACCGTGCCCCACAACACAAAGGTCGCTCCGAGTCCGAAGCGTCCCAGTCGACGATTGCCAGCGAGCAGTTGTGCAGAGCCGGGGATGAGCACGTTGAGCGTGATGAGCCACCACGCTCGCTTAGTCATGACGACCGGCGACGAGATATCTGGATTCCGGATCGGGCTGACGATGCTCACGGTGACCGCTTTGCAGACAGATTCTTCTCGACAGCGACCTTGAGCGCCGAATCCTTCTCGGCGACAACCGCCTCGAGCGAGCGGGCAAAATCGGCGAGCTTCGCCGTCAACGCTGCATCCCCCGAACCAAGGATGCGAGCGGCAAGGATGCCTGCGTTGCGAGCCCCACCAATTGAGACGGTCGCTACCGGAATACCGGCCGGCATCTGCACGATCGACAACAGAGAGTCGAGGCCATCCAAGGTTGCGAGCGGCACTGGTACCCCAATCACGGGGAGGGTGGTCACCGATGCGAGCATTCCCGGCAGGTGCGCGGCACCGCCGGCGCCAGCGATAATGACGCGGATGCCGCGGCTCGCTGCGCCCGTACCGAACTCGATCATCGCGTGCGGGCTGCGGTGCGCTGAGACGACGCTCGCCTCGTGAGCGATCCCGAACTCGTTCAGCACATCGGCTGCCGCGGAAAGCACGCTCCAGTCGGAGTCGGAACCCATGACTACCGCTACAAGGGGTGTCGCACTCCGCGTTTGTTGGCCGTTTTCGCCCGTCAGAGCGGGGGTAGGCAGGATTGACACCCCCCAATGGTAGGTGTCAATCCTCCAAGAACGCCGCTGCGGCACGCGCCCGGAAAACGGTCTCCTCGAGGTCGTCACCGCCCGCCGTGACGTGCGCGACCTTGCGTCCCGGGCGCGATTCTTTGCCGTACGAATGGAATTTGACGGTCGGTTGATCGGCGAGCGCTGTCTTGTAACGGTCTGCAAGATGGCCAAACTTGGGTCCGCCGAGCACGTTCACCATGACGCTCCACGGGTCGCGGCATCCGGTTGCTCCCAGCGGCAAATCCAGCACCGCCCGAAGATGTTGCTCGAACTGGCTCGTCGTCGAGCCGTCGATCGTCCAATGAGCACTGTTGTGCGGTCGCATTGCTAACTCGTTGACAAGCAGCCGTTCGTCTGTGGTGTGAAAGAGCTCGACGGCGAGCACGCCAGT
>JBBQLW010000120.1:0-5282 GCA_038328315.1 Actinomycetales bacterium | reverse complement strand
ATCTGCTCGGTGACCATCATCACTTCGTGCAGAGCGATTCTTCCTCGGTAGCCGGTGTTCGAACAACTGGCGCACCCGACCGGGCGGAAAAGTTGCGGCACCGGCTGACCCTCTTGATAGCCGATCCTCCGCGCGGCGAGGTCGCGGGGGTCGTGGTCGTAGGGCGTCTTGCAGCGATCGCACAAGCGCCTCGCCAATCGTTGGGCAACAACGCAATCGAGTGCTGAGCCGACAAGGAACGGTTCGATATCCATTTCGGTGAGCCGCGTGATCGCGCTCGGCGCGTCATTGGTGTGCAGGGTCGAGAGCACAAGGTGCCCGGTCAGTGAGGCTTCGATCGCAATTTGCGCCGTCTCGTGGTCTCGGATTTCACCGATCAGTACAACGTCCGGGTCGGATCGCAGAATCGAGCGAAGCGCACTGGCGAACGTGAGGCCCGCGCGCACGTTGACCTGCACTTGGTTGATGCCGTCCATGCGGTATTCGACCGGATCTTCGACCGTAATGACGTTGACTTCTGGGCGGGCGACCGCGCCGAGAGTTGTGTACAGCGTCGTCGACTTGCCAGAACCGGTTGGGCCGGTGACGAGAATCATGCCGTATGGCTTGGAGTAAGACGATCGGTAGGCCTCGAAGTTGCGCGGGAGGAGCGCGAGACTCTCCATCGACAGCGAGCTCGAGCTGGTGTCGAGAATTCGCATGACGACTTTTTCGCCCCACACCGTCGGCAGGGTTGCGACCCGGAGGTCGATCTTGCGACCACCGTGACTGACCGACATGCGCCCGTCCTGCGGCTTGCGTCGCTCCGAGATATCGATCTCGCTCATGATCTTGAGCCGAGAGATAACGCCGTTCTGGATGCTCTTCGGCGCGGACTGCATCTCGTGCAGAACGCCGTCGATGCGGTAGCGCACCTTGAGGTCGAACTCCGCCGGCTCCATGTGAATGTCAGAGGCCTTGTCCTGGATGCCCTGACTGATCAGAAGGTTGACGAACCGAACGATTGGGGCGTCGTCGTCACCTGCGCCGACCTGCGCCGCAGGCACGATGTCGGTGCTCGCTTGTTCTTCTTGCAGCACAGAGGTGAGTGAGGTCAACTCGCCGTCAGCACGGTGATAGCGGTCGATGGCGGCTCGCAGATCTGACCGTTCGGCCACGACGGCGCGCGCCTGCATGCGCGAAACAGCGCGCACGTCGTCCAGCGCGAACACGTCGCCCGGGTCAGCAACAGCCACAATCAGGGTTTCGCCGACGATCTCAATTGGCAGCACTTCATGCCTACGACACATTGCCGATGGCACCCGCGCTACGGCCCCGCGATCAACGGGAAAGTCAAGGAGTTCCACGAACGGCAGCCCGGCTTGCGCCGCAATCGCGGACGCGACCTGTGACTGATTGACAACTCCACGCTCAAGCAGTTCGAGGATGAACGCGTCGTCTTCTGTTCGCACGTTCGACACGTTGTCGAGCTGGTCGATTGGAACGATCCCCCTCATGATGAGGATCTCTGTCAGTGACGCCATTGAACCACTCCCACATTCGAGTCAAGCGTCAAAAAACAGCCCGACCTTCAACTTAGTCCCGAAGATTTGATGCACCTATACCCCATTACTGGGGTGCGATGGCTGCAATGACACACGCGTGTTGAAATACTATTCGCAAGTGGCGATCGCGTCGAGGCACATTTCGAGCTGGCCAGAAACCCAAGCGTCGAGCCTCGGTTGCAAACATTGCTCAAGCACGTCGACGATGTCGCCTTGCGCTGCCGACACTCTGTCAGCAAGAACCGCTCGAATCTCTGTCGAAACGGCGACCGGGCTGTTGCCGACCCACTCGAGACGATCCTCAACTAAAGATTCGGAGAGCTGCCTCTCAAGGATTGCCAGCGCGACAGTCAACTCGTGAACAATCGAATGCGGCCAGAGTCGATTCGACAGAATCGCTGCAGCTGGTGAGGTTACACACTCCGCGCACCGGCCATCGCTAGCGATTCCCGGGGGAACCCATTCGGCGACGCGGGCGTACCAAGATTCGAGAGTGGCTCCAAGAATTTCGTCAAGGGGAAGCTGGTGCATGCGGGTCGCCTTCGGGTAAGCAACAAGTGATTCACGCTGAACGGTGTTGTCGAATGCTCCCGCGTTCCCGGTACGCTCGGTAGTAGTTACTTTCGACGACACCCGTACAGGGGATGCTGAAAGCAGGGGGCTGATGACGGCGGATGAAGTGCATCCCCGTGTGTTTCGCCTTGCGCATGTTGACGATCATGAAACCGTGCAAGTCGGTCTTGCCTCGCTCCTGTCGACGGTAGAGAACCTTCGGCTCGTGGTCTCAGCTCGCACCGTTGCCGAGGTGCTGCCGCACTTGCCGCACGTTGATTTAGTGATCCTTGATCTCCGCCTTTCGGACGGATCCTCGATTGCTGACAACCTTGCCGCCCTCCACACTCATGGAGTGCGTGTGCTTGCATTCACCGGCGCTGACAACCCTGGAGATCTGCGGGCGGCATCGCGCGCTGGCGTGCTTGGAATTGTGCGCAAGTCTGAGCCACGCGAGATAGTCGTCGACGCGATCCAACGGGCGGCGACCGGCGAAAGCATCGCAACCACCGAATGGGCCGCGGCCCTCGATTCTGATCCCCACCTCGCATCCGCCGGGCTGAGCCCGAAAGAGCGCGAAGTGCTCGGGCTGTACGCGGCCGGAGACAAGTCGACGACTGTCGCCACCAGGGCTGGTCTCTCCACCGGCACCGTTGCAGAATACGTGCGCCGAATCCGCTCGAAGTACGCCTTCGCTGGCCGGCCAGCGCACACCAAGATCGATCTGTATAAGCGCGCCGTCGAGGACGGCATCCTGCCTGCTCCAGAGTCATGACCACAGTTACAGGGACGGTCGCGACCGCGGAGCCCGGACTCGAAACGCGCGCAGAGACTCAGGTTGTTCGTGTCATCACGATCGTCTTCGGAGTTTCTGCGCTCGTCTTCTTTGCGCTTGCTCTCGGACCGATCGTTGAGCAGTCCGGTTACCTGAGTGCTCTGTCACTCGGCATCATGATCGCCGTGGTGTTCGGTTTGCCGGTCCTGATCGCGATTGTTTCAAGGTTCCTGCCGTTGCCGGGGTTGCGAGCAGCACACGGCGTGTACTCCGTCTCCTACTCAATGGTGCTTATCGCCTGGGTGCCAGCGTTGACCGAGTACCCGATGCCCCTCGAGGCCTCCCCCTGGCCGCTGGGAGTGCTGGCGCTCGGAACCGTTTCGGCCGCGCTGTCGTGGCGATCGTCGATCGCTTGGACTCTCTTGATCGTGAACTCAGCGCTCCTCGGCGCGGTGCGGTACTTCGCTGCTGGCGGAGTCTCAATCGACCTCCCGATTCAAGATGCGATCTACAGTGTCGCCTTCTCCGCCATTTTCACCTCCCTCGCGATGGTGGCAATCCGAAGCGCGCGCGAACTCGACAGAGTCACCACAATGGAGCGCGCCACCGCAACTCGGGTCGCATCGACGGCCGCGCGGCTTCGCGAGCAAGGTCGACTCGACGCGCTCGTGCACGACGAGGTCATGTCGGCGCTCTACTACGCATCAAAGGGCGACACCGAGTTGGATCCGACCGTTCGCGCGCAAGCTGTGCGGGCACTCGCCGAGGTATCGAGCATCGAGTCGGACGCGTCGGTAAGCAGCGCGCCTGGCTCGGCGCACGACTTTAGCGTGCGGCTTCGATCAACCGTTGCGAGTCTGGATGACAGTGTGCGCTACAGCATCACCGGAGCGCGCGCCACGACCATCGGTTCGGATGTCGTTGCGGCATTCGTGGATGCCACGGCCGAGGCGGTGCGCAATAGTCTCATCCACGCCCAATCCGGGCCACGCGACGTTCAGCGCAGTGTTCAACTCGCACTGTCGGAGGCGACGGTGACCGTGCGGATCGTCGACGACGGGGTCGGGTTCGAGCCGAGCGCGGTCCCGCCACAACGCTTGGGAATTCTGCTGAGCATCCGCCATCGACTCTCGCTCGTCGACGGTGGTCTGGCGAGTGTCGAGTCCACCCCGGGACGCGGAACCGTTGTGACGCTCACGTGGCGGGCGCCGTGAGCATCGCGGGCGCGAGACCGACTCGCGTCGATGTTCAGCAACTCACCGGCGCAAAGGCGAAAGGGATGATCGCTCTGCAGTTCGCAGTCTCCGCGGTGCTCGCAGGCTGGACAATCGGGGATGCGCAGAATCCATTGCTAGTGCTTCTTGGATTAGCCACTCTCGGCGTGGTGTCTGTCGTCATGGTTCGCGGTCGCGGAGAACGGATGCCCCTCGGTGCGTCGATGGTCATCCTCGCCGGCGGACCGGTGATGGCGCTCATGTTGTTTGAGGGCACGAGCCCCGGTTACACCCAATGGTTCATTGGCTCGGCAACCCTGACACTGTTCTACCTCTCGCTGCGGGGCAGAATCCTGCTCTCTTGGGTCGGCTTCGGTCTCCTCTCCGCGGTGATTATCGCCATCGATCTTGCGGTCTTCAATGAGTTCATGCCAGCAGTCGACGCTCTCGGTCGACAGGCGGCAGTGCTCCTTGTCGGCACGCTATTCTCGTTCGGTCTTCGCCGCACCGGCGATCGGCTTGAGCAACTCACCGCTCAAACCACAGCGAGGATTTCAACGGAGGCCGCCAATCGTGCGGCAGCGAACGAGCGCAAACGGCGCCTAGCTCAACTCGAAGAGTTTGCGGCTCCCCTGCTGCGGCGGTTGGTCGACGGCGAAACCCTCACCACCGATGACCGTCGGGAGTTCGCCGTTGCAGAAGCCGCGCTCCGCGATGGCGTGCGTGGTGCGAAGCTCGCGCGGGCCGACGTGATCACGGCGGCGCGGGCCGCACGACTGCGGGGGGTTGAGGTCGTGCTTCTCGACGACAGCGGTGACGCCGTTCTCGGCGAGAGTGAGTTGGAACGAGCATCCGCCGCGATAGTCGAAGTGCTGAGCTCGTCTCTCGACGGGCGGGTCACCGCGAGGATCCTGCCAAGTGGGCGCGAGATCTTGGCGACCGTCGTGGCCGACGGTACCGAGTATGTGAAGCGGGAAGTGCCGAGAGCCCCCGCCGAGTTCACGGCGGGGGCTCTCGAGAACGAGATCTAAACGCTAGTTGTAGGTACCCGGCGTGTAGTCGTCCGAGCTGAAGCTGTCGAAATCGACGAAGCTCAAGTCGGCCTCTGAGAACTTTGCGTCATCAGTGAAGATGCGGTTCGGGTACCGTTCGGCCTTCGCCTCCTCGGTCGCCTCAACTGACACATCGCGGTACCGC
>JBBQLW010000119.1:0-5324 GCA_038328315.1 Actinomycetales bacterium | reverse complement strand
CGCAGGCCCGCCGTCGATACTCGGCTCGCCCTTGCCTCGAAGCTTGATTTTCTGCCCGTCGCTGACGCCGGCTGGGATTTTGACATTGATCGGCTTGCCACCGACCGGCTGCAGGCGGATCGTGTCGCCGTTGATGGCCGTCACGAAGTCGAGGGTCGTGCTCGCTTGCAGGTCCGCGCCCTTACTCGGGCCGCGGAACCCGCCACCACCACCGAACATCCCACCGAGAATGTCTTCGAAGCTGCCGCCCTGAGAGTACGTTTGGCGCTGGCTTCCCCCGGCACCGAACATGCCACCGAAGACGTCTTCGAAGCCTCCCGCTTGGCCACCGGAGGTGAAGCGCGCACCCGTACCCATGGCACGAACTTGGTCATACTCGCGACGCAAGTCGGTGTCTGAAAGTACCGAGTGCGCTTCGCTGATCTCTTTGAAGCGCGATTCGGCAGCCGCATTGCCCGGATTCGAGTCGGGGTGGAACTCGCGCGCGAGCTTGCGGTAGACCTTCTTGAGTTCGGCATCGGAGACATCCTTGGTCACGCCGAGCACCGCGTAGAAGTCCTTGTCGAACCAGTCTTGGCTTGCCAAATCCGCCTCCTCTCCAAACGCGTCGGGTGGATGCCTATTCTGCCGGAACAGAGACGGCGACTTTGGCGGCCCGAACGAGACGGTCCCCCAGAACGTAACCCGGCTCGATCACATCGGCGATCGTGTTCGCCGTGGCATCCGCCGATGGCAACTGCACGACAGCTTCGTGGAAGGCGGGGTCAAAGACCTCGCCCTTTTCGCCGATCTGCCTCAACCCGAACCGCTCGAACGCGCCCCTCAGCTTTTGCGCGACTATCGTGAGCGGCGCGCCATCGGTGAGGTCGCCGTGCGCTTCGGCACGTGCGAGATCGTCGAGCGCAGGCAGCATTGACCGGATTACTTCTGCAATGACGGCATCCCGATTCGCCGCGCGATCGCGCTCGACTCGCGTGCGAAAGTTCACGAGGTCTGCTTGCGCACGCAGCATGTCGGAGCGCATGTCAGCCACAAGATCCTGCGCCGCCTGATCCAGCAGCACCCGGTCTTCGTCCGTAAACGAATCGCCGTCGAAGCCCTCGGTCGAATCGGCCGAGGACTCGCTGGCCGCGCCAGACTGTGACTCGCGCGCCTCGCCCGTTACCGGGTCGATTTTGCGCTTGTCGCGGATGATCGGCTCGTCGCCGCGCTCCTCTGATTGACTCTCGGCAGAGTCCGAACCGGCAGCGGTAGGGCCCTCCGACTCGAACTCCGGCTTCTCGGGCTTGTTCTTATCAGCCATGATCGCCTACTTCTTGGGGTCGGAGTCCGTCGCGGAGGCCTTGTCGTCAGTCTCATCCTCGACCACCTCGGCATCGACGATGTCCTCGTCATTCTCCTTTGCGGCCGGCTCGCCTTCGCCTTCGGCTGGTTCGGTCTGCGCGGCCGAGTAAATCGCCTCGCCGAGCTTGGTCTGACTTTCAGTGAGCTTGTCGAACGCGGTCTTGACGACTGCCTCGTCATCGCCTGCAAGTGCACTCTTGAGCGCGTCTACGTCGGCCTGCACTTCGCTCTTCACGTCGGCGGGGAGCTTGTCCTCGTTCTCCTTGATGAGCTTGTCTGTCGAGTATGCGAGCTGCTCTGCGGTGTTGCGAGTCTCGGCTGCTTCACGACGCGCCTTGTCCTCCGCAGCGTGTTCTTCACCCTCGCGCACCATGCGCTCGATGTCGTCCTTCGACAGCGAACTGCCTCCGGTGATCGTCATCGACTGCTCCTTGCTGGTGCCCTTGTCCTTGGCGGAGACGTGCACGATGCCGTTGGCGTCGATGTCAAAGGTGACCTCGATCTGGGGGATGCCACGGGGAGCCGGGGCGATTCCGGTCAGTTCGAAGGTGCCAAGGTTCTTGTTGTCACGCGTGAACTCGCGCTCGCCCTGAAACACCTGAATGGCGACCGACGGCTGGTTGTCGTCAGCGGTCGTGAAGGTCTCACTGCGCTTCGTCGGAATGGCGGTGTTGCGCTCAATGAGTTTGGTCATGATGCCACCCTTGGTCTCGATTCCAAGGCTCAGCGGGGTCACGTCGATCAGCAGAACGTCCTTGCGCTCGCCCTTCAGCACGCCAGCCTGGAGGGCCGCGCCAACGGCGACGACCTCATCCGGGTTGACGCCCTTGTTCGGCTCTCGGCCGCCGGTGAGCTTTTTCACGAGCTCGACGACTGCTGGCATACGCGTCGAACCACCGACCAGCACAACGTGCGCGACTTCGGAGAGCTTGACACCCGCCTCCTTGATCACGTCATTGAACGGCTTCTTAGTGCGCTCAAGCAGATCCGCGGTCAGCTCTTCGAACTTGGCGCGGGTCAGTGTCTCGTCGAGGTTTGCTGGGCCATTCTCGGTGAGCGACAGGTACGGAAGCTGGATCGTCGTCGAGGTCTGGCTCGAGAGCTCCTTTTTGGCCTGCTCGGCCGCCTCCTTCAGGCGCTGCTTGGCGATCTTGTCGCTCGAGACATCCACGCCGGTGGTCTCCTTGAACCGCTTGATGAGGTAGTCGACGACGCGGTTGTCCCAGTCGTCACCGCCCAAGCGGTTGTCACCGGAGGTTGAGCGCACTTGGATCGTGGAGAAGTCGTCGTCCTTGCCCACTTCGAGCAGTGAGACGTCGAAGGTTCCGCCCCCGAGGTCGAAGACCAGAATGAGCTCGTCTTCCTTGCCCTTATCGAGTCCGTACGCCAGTGCAGCAGCGGTCGGCTCATTAATAATGCGCAAGACGTTGAGGCCAGCAATCTCACCGGCTTCCTTGGTCGCTTGACGTTCGGCGTCGTTGAAGTACGCGGGGACCGTCACGACAGCGTCCGTTACTGGCTCACCGAGATACTGCTCGGCATCACGCTTGAGCTTGGCGAGAATACGTGCCGAGATCTCCTGCGCGGTGTACTTTTTCGAGTCGATATCTTGCTTCCAGTCCGTCCCCATATGGCGCTTGACGGATGAAATCGTGCGGTCGACGTTGGTTACAGCCTGGCGCTTGGCGGTCTCGCCAACCAGCACCTCAGCGTCCTTGGTAAATGCGACCACCGACGGGGTGGTGCGAAATCCTTCTGCGTTCGCGATGACGGTGGGTTCGCCACCCTCGAGAACTGCGACCACCGAGTTCGTGGTTCCGAGGTCAATTCCTACTGCTCGAGCCATGTGCTCTCTCCTTGCTTGTAGTGCTTGTGATCTGCCCACGAATCGAAACATGAGTCATGTGGTATCAAGTTTGCTGTGAAGTGATCACCGTGTCAAGTGGAACTTGAGTCGATGCGACTCAAGGTGACTTGGGCGGATGCCCGGGGCTAGGGTGCAACCGTGGCTACGACGAGAGACAATCCGACCTGGTGGCAACGGCTCGGCTCGCTGCCAGTTGCGGTCGCAGTACTCGTTGCCTGCAACGCTCTCTACATTTTCCTTGTCGCGCTCGGCAATATCACCGACTACGACACCAACTTCGCCTTCGTCCGCCACGTGCTGTCAATGGACACAACGAACTTTGGCGCAGCCGACGGAACGGGTCTCGACCCGGACGTGATGTGGCGCGCCATCACTGACCCGGTCGTGTGGAATGTCGCATACATCGGGTTGATCGTGTGGGAGAGTCTCGCAGCGATCGTGCTGATCGTTGCCTGCGTCGCGTGGCTTCGAGCCTTCGTCATCAAGGGCACGTTCGACCTCGCCAGGACGCTCTCGAGCATCGGGCTACTCATGATCATCGTGCTGTTCTTCGGCGGCTTCATCGCGATCGGTGGCGAGTGGTTCCAGATGTGGCGGTCGACGGCGTGGAACGGACTCGACCCGGCCTTCCGGAATGCCGTGCTCGCTGCAATCACGCTCGTGCTGATCCACACCACAGCGCAGGGTTGGTTGCGAAAGGTTAACCCAGAGAACACCTCCAGCCACTAGCGTGTTGGCATGACGGACAATCAGCCACCCCCCCCGATGATTCCGACCAGCGCCGAGGTTCCGATGCCGGCCAACACCTTGGCTGTGGGTGCTGCCGGTCAAGCCCTCGCGGAAGACAAAGTAGTGCCGCGCAAACAGGTCATTTCTTGGGCCATGTGGGACTGGGCCACCCAGCCGTTCAACTCGGTCATCCTCACCTTCGTCTTCGCTTCGCTGTACCTTGTCTCTGACAGTTTCCTCCCGGCCGACATCGCAGCGCTCCCCATCACCGATCCCGTCAAGGAGCGTGCACTCGCCGAGCTTGCGTCTGGGTACGGCTTAGCGACGACCATCGCTGGACTGCTCATCCTGCTGCTGGCTCCCGTGCTCGGGCAACGCGCGGATGCGAGCGGCATCAAGAAGCGCCTACTGCTGCTCTTCACGGCGATCCTTGCCCTGCTGCAGTTCACCCTGTTCTTCGTTTACGCAGACCCCTCATACTTCTGGTTCGGCGCAGCGGTCTTGGCGCTCGGTGCCGTTGTCTCGGAGATCGCTGGCGTCAACTACAACGCCATGCTCGTGCAAGTGTCGACCCGAAAGACGATCGGCAAGGTGAGCGGTCTGGGTTGGGGGCTTGGCTACATCGGTGGCATCGTCGCCTTGGTGATCGTCGTCGCCCTCACGACCGCTGAATGGTTCGGCATCGACACCTCGAACGGCCTCGCATTCCGGCTGATCGCCGTCGGCGCCGGTGTCTGGACCATCATCTTCTCGCTGCCACTATTGTTCAACGTGCCAGAGGCGCCACCGACGAAGGACCCTGCCGCTCGCGTCGGCTTCTTCCGCAGCTACGTCGTGCTCGTGAAGGACATCATCGAGCTTTACAAGACACCGGCAACCCGGCCGACCTTCTTCTTCCTCATCGCGAGCGCGATCTATCGTGACGGCCTGGCTGGCGTCTTCGCATTCGGCGGCATCCTGGCGGCCGTCGCCTTCGGATTCAGCGCCAACGAGGTGCTGCTGTTCGGTATCGCTGCCAATGTCGTCGCTGGGATCTCAACGATCATCGCAGGGCGGATCGACGACATGGTCGGGCCGAAGGCGGTCATCCTGTTCGCACTCTTTGGTCTCGTGCTGATGGCGATTCTGGTTTTCGCGCTCGCGGATACCGGCAAGACCGTGTTCTGGGTCGGCGGGCTGGTCTTATCCGCGTTCGTCGGACCGGCGCAAGCGGCCAGCCGCTCCCTGTTGGCTCGGGTGACCCCCGACGGCAAGCAAGGCGAAGTGTTCGGCCTGTATGCCACCACCGGTCGAGTCGCGAGCTTCATCTCGCCAGCGCTCTGGACGATCTTCATCGCGGCCTTCGGCGCAACGATCTACGGGGTGCTCGGGATCGGCCTCGTGC
>JBBQLW010000118.1:0-5325 GCA_038328315.1 Actinomycetales bacterium | reverse complement strand
CGCACGATTCCCGGCTTCGGCTGCCGCCCGGGTGTCACGATCAGCGCGCTCACCCGCACACTTGTGACGACGAATTGTACGGTGTACCAGCCCATGAACGCGAGCATTCGCAATGGCAGGCTCCAGGGTGAACTCATCATGGGCCGAGCACCGCCCGAACGTAGTCGCTCGTGTCGAGCAACGCGCTACCGGCCTGCTCTGCAAGGTGCAACAGCAGCTCGCCACCGAAGCCGAGGCCAACGGAGATCGTGGCTAATGTCAGGGCGGGCAGGATCAGACGAATGGGGATGCGCGTGCCCCGGTGGCCATGGGGGTCGTCGTCAGTCGCCGGCGCGCCCCGCGGGGGGTCGTGCCGTTCGACCGCTCTCGCCGCCTCAGCTGCCACCTCATCCGCGTCGACAGTTTCGTCGTCAAACACGCCGTGTCGCGTTCGGATGCGCGCTTCAGCGGCGAGCAACTCGACGTCTGCATGCCGCTTGCCGTTGAACATCTCAGCCCAGACTCTCATCATCGACATCAGTGCCACGAGGCTCACGATTACAAGCAGCCCCGCCACAATCACGATATCGGCATCGGCGCTCGCAAGAACCAGAGCATACTTAGCGACGAAGCCCGAGAAGGGCGGCAGACCCGCGAGGGACAGCGCTGCAACCACGAACGCAGCGGTCAACAGAGGCTCCCGGGTTCGCAAGCCGGCAACCCGGTCCAGACGCCCGGAGCCGTAGGTCTGCTCGATCGCACTGGCGATCAGCAGCAGAGACCCCATCACCACCATGTGGTGCACCATGTAGACGATGCCCGCGGTAAGTCCGAGCGGTGTGAACAGGGCGACGCCGATGAGAATGAACCCGATGCCGCTGATCATTTGGAACATCAAGACTGGGCGAATCTCGCGTTCTCCGAGCGCCGCGAATGCGCCGACGACGAGCGTGAGCGACGCGAGAATCAGAATCGCGGTCATCCAGGGACCATCGCCCTCAAAAATAACCGAGCTGATGCGGTAGACGATGTAGACGGCGACCTTCGTGTGCAAGCCCGAGAACAGAGCAGCAACGGCCGGAGAGGCCGCCGCGTAGGCCCGCCCGAGCCAACCGTGTACCGGAAAAACCGCGGCCTTCACGGCGATCGCGGCCAGGCAGACGGCTGTCGCAATAGCGGTGGCCGGGTCATCGCCGGCGCCGGCGAGTTCTGCAAGGTTGACAGTGCCCTGCACCGCGTAGATCAGGCCGACACCGGCGAGAAACAGGGTTGAAGCGAGAAGGTTGACCGTGACGTAGAGGCGCGAGCCGGCCATATCGCCGCGGCGACTGAGAATCACGAGAAGGCCGTATGAGGGCAAGAGCATGACCTCGATGAACACAAAGAGGTTGAACAGGTCGGCCGTGAGCAAAGCACCAGCGACACCACCGGCGAGCACGAGAACGAACGACGCAATCGAAGGGCTGCGCGCTTCGCCGCTCGCGATCATGTACTGAAAACTGACAGCGGTGACAATCGCTGTCGCCGCCAGGATCAGGCTCGAGAAAGCGTCAGCGACGAAGGGAATGGCAATCCCGCCCGGCCAGAGCGCGACCTGGGCGGCGAGCACGGTGCCATCGGCGGTGACCACAACGAGAGCAATGGCGCCACCGAGCATCGCGACAAGCGAACCCATACCGAGTATTTGTCGCAACAGGTGCTGACGGGGCAACACGAATAGCACGCCACCGATGAGCAGCGGAGCGCCGACGAAGAGCGGCAGCAAGACCTCGATCAATTCGATCATCGTTCGTCCACCTCGTGCGCGCTCTCCCCGTTGAACGGCGGGCGCAACTCAGGTTCGGTGTCGTCATCGCGGCGGCCAACTGCGGCGAAGGTCGCCAACACAACCGTGATGGCGAATGCGATGACGATCGCTGTCAAGACAAAGGCTTGCGGAAGTGGGTCAGCCGCCTGGGACGTGTCGCCGCCGACGAATGGTGCATCGCGGCGAGCAACCCCGCCCGCCGCGATGATGAGCAGATTGACCGCGTGCGTCAGCAATACGAAACCCAGAATGATGCGAATCATGCCACGCTGCAGCACCAAAAAAACCCCAGCGGCGGCGAGCACTCCAATGCTCAGGGCGAGACTCATCGCGTGGCCCCCTTCTGCTCGAGGCGGGCGCCCTGCTCGTCGCGGACACCCTGCTCGTCGTGGACATCCTGCTCGTCGCCGTCGCCGTGCTCGTCCCCGGCACGCGCGACGGGCTCGCCGTGGCGCTCGCGCACCCCGCCGAGCTCATTGATGACGGCGATGATGATAGCCACGACAGCGAAATACACTCCCAGGTCGAAGATCAACGCGCTTGTGAACCCGTATTCGCCGCCCCAGGGCAGCGGGATGCCGAATCGCACCGGGCGCAGGAAAGATCCGACAAGGTACCCGCCGACGCCGCTCGCGACGCCAACGACAACCCCAGCTGCCAGCAGCCCCCGGTACGGCCACCGCACTGGAGCGCGACGGTCGGTCGGCGCGCCGAGGTAGGCAAGCGCAAAACCGGTGCCGCCCACCAACGCCGCGATGAAGCCTCCGCCGGGCTCGTAGTGCCCCCGCAACAGGAGATACACCGACAGCACGACGATGACAGGTGCAGCCCAGCGAGCGATGACGCGAATCGGCAGGGTGTTGTCAGCGGTGCGCATCAATGCGGTGCCCGACCACCCAGTCAGGTCGCGCGTGCGTGCGGCGAGCATGGGACGCAAGCCGAGTATGCCCATCAGCACGATGCCGGCAACCGCGATCACCGTCAGCTCACCGAGAGTGTCGAGTGCTCGGTAGTCCACCAAAATCGTGTTGACGACGTTGGTGCCGCCGGTGTCGACCAAAGCCTCGTCGAGAAAATACTGCCCGACTGCCGAAATCTCACGCCTCCCCGTGAAGGCGAGCGTCACCGCGGTTGCCGCAACGCCCACCCCGATCGCGATGGCCGCGGTCAGTGCCTGACGGGTACGCGCCACCCGATGAAAGACCGACGGTAGGCGGCTCAGAATGAGCACGAGCGCGACCACGGTCAACAGTTCGACGAGCAATTGGGTGAGTCCAACGTCGACAGCGCCGAGCGCAAAGAACCACAGCGCGACGACAAAGCCCGCCCCGCCCACCAAGATGAGCGCGGTCAACCGCGAGCGCGTGATCACCGCTGGCACGACGGTGATCACCAGGAGCCCGAGCATAAGCGCATCGGTCCACGGCTCACCCGGCTCGATGACCTCGCCCACCGACGGCGAGACCACGAGGGCAGCGATCGCGATGACACCCAGCAAGATCCACGGCGCACTCAGGTGCGACGGCTGGGCGTCGGTGCGTGTGACGTCACCCATGCGGGTGCCGAGCGCGATCGCGCCGGTGCGCAGTCGCTCGACAACATCGATCGCGGTGAAAGACAGGATGCGCCGTTCAAAGACGCGGTCGAGTTGCCTGCGCTGGCTGATCGCGACGAGGCCCAGCACGATAATCGAGACTGACAGGGCGAGTTCGACGGTGAATCCACCGAAGAGCGCAAAGCTCGCGGTGTACGGCTCCCCCGCAGCTGCGCTGCCCGCAGCACTCATGATCGGGAACAGCCAGACGACAGCCGGGCCGAGCACTAGGCCGAGCAGAGCTGGCAGCAACGCGGGGCCGGTGAACGCCGGGGCGGCTTCACGCACCTCATCGGGCATCCGGTGTGTATCAAGGTCGTCGTCGGCGCGCTCGCTCCCCCGATAGTTGGTGAATCCGCCGAGCAGAATGCGGCCAGTGTAAGCGAAAGTGGCGGTCGCGGCGATGACGGCAGTGCCGGCAAGGAGCACCCCCAGCCAGAATGGCCCGCCGGGCTCGAGCATTTGACCAAGCAGATACTCCTTGGAGATAAATCCGAGCAAGGGAAAGACACCAGCCATCGACAAGCCGGCGAGCAGCGTTGTCACAAACGTGACGGGCATCCGTCGCCACAGACCCCGTAGCAGACGAATGTCTCGCGTGCCAGCCTGCTGGTCGACGACGCCGACGATCATGAATAGCGCGGACTTGAACAGGGCGTGAGCGAGCGTGTAGAGGGCCGCGGTGGCGAGCGCCGAGGGAGTGCCAATGCCGATGAGGGCGACGATCAAGCCGAGCTGGCTCACCGTCGAGTACGCCATGATCTCTTTCAGATCAAATCGACGCAAGGCGAAGACGGCCCCCATCACGGCCGTGACGAGGCCGCTCGAGACCAGAATCGACTGCCAAACGACGGTGCCCGCGAGCGCGGGCGAGAACAACATCAACAAATAGATGCCGGCCTTGACCATCGCGGCCGCATGGAGGTAGGCACTCACGGGAGTAGGCGCGACCATGGCATCGGGTAACCACATGTGAAAGGGAAACTGCGCCGACTTGGTCATTGCCGCCAGGGCGACAAGCACGGAGATTCCGGCGGTGAAGGCCGGGTCAGACTGCCACACAGCGTCGGTGAGCGCCTCGCTCAGCACCGTCGTACCGGTACGAGCCACGATCAGCACGACCGCGAACAGCAACGCGAGACCACCGAGTGAGGTGATGAGGAGAGTTCGCACGGCGGGGGCACTCGCGCGGCGACCCGAGCGGTTAATGAGGAAGAAGGAACACAGGGTCGTGAGCTCCCAGAACACAAACAGCAGCACGAGGTCGTCGGCAAGCACGAGACCGGTCATCGCGAACGCGAACAGCAGCATCCACGTGAAGTAGCCGGTGTGCCGGTGCACGGTGCGGTCAGCCAGGTATGCGGCCGAATAGGCCATCACCAGCGCGCCGATACCGAGCACGATGACGAGGAACAACGCCGACAGGCCGTCGAGCCGCAGCCGTAACGCAATGTCGAGGGTCGGCATCCATGGCACAACCTCTCGTACGACGCCAGCAGCATCGAGTACCTCAGGGACGCGGATTCCCACCATGACCGCGAGTGCGGCGAGACCCGCAGCCGCGATCCATCCAGCAGCGCGGCCGATCAGAAGCGTCGCGACCGCCGTAATCGCCAGGACCGCGAGAGTAGCGATCAGGATCGCGGTCAGGGACACGGCGTCACGAGGAACGAACGCGTAAGGATGGTCAAACACGATGGCGTCATGGTCTCCTGGGGGGGCGTCATCATCAGTCCCACCGCCGCCACGGCGACGTCGCACAACGAACGGTCGCGCTCCGAACGCCAACTCTGCGTGTGGGAATCGCTAGCTTACCGGTC
This sequence comes from Actinomycetales bacterium, assembly GCA_038328315.1. Lineage (GTDB taxonomy): Bacteria > Actinomycetota > Actinomycetes > Actinomycetales > Microbacteriaceae > Rhodoglobus. The sequence goes on along the minus strand of JBBQLW010000118.1, from coordinate 125 downwards.
GCTCGATTCGACAATGCTCAGCGAACGCCCAGCCGAAGGTGAATGGGCTGTCCTAGTTGTTCATTGATGTCAGAGCAATCATGCGCGAGGTTGCCCGCAGGTACTTTTTACGGTATCCGCCCGCA
>JBBQLW010000117.1:0-5348 GCA_038328315.1 Actinomycetales bacterium | reverse complement strand
GAAGTGCCAACCGGGGGCGTAATGGCGGCAAGTACAAAGGCAAGGCTCACAAAAACCGCGAATACTGGCAGGGACCACGGGGTGCGGCTGTGACGCCCTGACACGTCGCCGCCAGTGCTTCGGCGCTGGGCGCGAAGCTCTGCCGCTCGAGAATAGTTCGCCACGAGGCCCCAGTTTAGCTCATCACCTTTTCTGCGCTTCCGTTGAGAAGCCGGGATTGAGAAAACGGGGTTGAGAAAACGGGTGCAGGTTACTCGTAGGGGATACGGGGTCGGTGCCACGAGCGCGACCGGGTGCCGCCGGCGCAGCGCTGAGGGCTCAGGGCGCCCCCTCTCCGCCATCGTCGCTTGCTTCCGCGGTCAACATCGCACCCGCTGCGACAGGACCGGCTGCGGTACAGGCCACTGGGTTAAAAGCCACTGCGAGGTTCCGGTGCATCCCCGCTCGCACCGTGTGGCTGAACTCAACAAACTGATCGTTAAGAACTTGCTTTGATTGAGGGAACAATTCACTCGTTGTCAAGGGTCACAGCGAAGTTTGACCCCCAAAGAAGGGCGTGCCACGGTGGGGTGAACAACCTACTCAGGAGGAGCAACAATGGCACAAGTCGTCGAAACAGTAGATCTTGAAGTTCCCGTCAGCGACGCCTATCGCGGCTGGCACCAATTCGAATCGTTCGGCGATTTTCTCAGCTTCGTCGACTCGGTCACCAAGATCGATGCAACGCACCATCACTGGGCTGTCACAATCGCCGGGGCCACCCGCGAATTCGACACCCAGATCGCAGAAGACATTGAGGATAACCGCATCGCGTGGACGAGTGTGGGTGGCGACGTTGACCACGGCGGCGTTGTTACCTTCCATCGGCTGAGTGACGACCGGTCGAGAGTTGCCGTTCAAATCGATTGGGAGCCCGAAGGACTGCTCGAGAATCTCGGTGCCGGGCTCAACGTCCCGAACCTCGCGGTCTCGTCAGCGCTCAACGACTTCAAAAATCACGTGGAATCCGGAACACGACTTGCCGATGCGGACATTCAGATCTGAGTCGGAGCGCGCCGATCGGGCGTCGAAGAAGAGGGGGCGGTGCCGAACAACGGCACCGCCCCCTCTTCTCGTGCTCCGACCCTAGTCAAGAGCGTTACTTGAGCGCGTCCCTTCCAGCGTCCTTGACGTTTTCGCCAGCTTGACGAAGGTTGGCGCCAGCTTGGTCGAGCTTGCCCTCATTTTCGAGACGCTCGTTGTCCGTCGCCTTCCCGACCGCTTCCTTCGCGTGGCCGGCCGCCTCATCGGTAGCATTCCTGAACTTGTCGTCAACACCCACGTTGTCCTCCTTCGCTTGGTTGTGCTTGATGCGATCAACGGTGCCACGTGTGTTCTGCAGTTCTTGGGGGCTTGACAGATCGCTTGAGGGTGTGGCGCTGAGCGCATAGTCAAGCTTGCGGGAGCGGGGTCACCGGCCGCTCACAGTTCGCCTCGTTTGTCAACGGGTCGGAGCGTCGAGCTATTCGAGTATTGGATTGAAGGACACAACAAGGAGCCCCCGAATGACACTGCAGCTGACCAGGCCGAGCGACGAACTGACGAAGCGCGAGTCACGATTCGTGACCGAATCCCTCGACATTTCCTTGAGCGATGACCATAGTTACCGCCTCGACGGCGCGACCGGCACCATTGGATTCGCTCGTAAGCAGGGAAACAACTTCGTCGCGTTCATGGGCTCGACCTCAGACGGTGCCGTTTGCGTCGGCGAGTCACTCTCCTTCGACACCTGCGTGAGCATGGTGGTATTCGCCTACCGAGGCGAGTGAACCATCACTGGCTCGCAGTGATAGGTCAAAACATCCCTCTTCGGTGACTTGAGCGGTCGTCGAGTGGCAGGAAGAGTCCGGCCGCTGGTCGGGCTCTTTTCTCTCTTTAGGCCGCCGCGTGCGCCTCAACGCGGTGGTGGGAGGCCGAGCACGAGCGCGAGCACGAGCACGAGCACGAGCACGATCTCGTCACTCATCTAGCAGGGGCGTCTTTGACTCAGACCTCAGCGTCGGCTGCCGCAAGGGCTTCTCGCCATTGAGCGAGCACCTCTGGGGCGTGCAGTTCGCCGAATGGGCTGGACTCGGCGATGCTCACGAGCTCACTGGATGGGCCGATGAGGAGCGTTGCGCTCCCGGTTCCACCGTCGTTCAACCGCACGGGGAGCGTGACTTGGGCCGAGCCTCCCGAATCGGCGAGTACTTGGGCATACTCGATTAGGCCTCGAGCGAGTTCGTCGCCGGTGAGCAGGCTAGCTCCAGAGTAATGAATGCGCTGCACGCGATCTCCCCGATTCGGTTGATGTCGGAACTTCAACTCTAGGCACGGATTGGAATAATGCTCGTGGGGCTTGCGCGGAGTCGATAACCCTGCGACGATTACCCCGCGTCCCCTAGCCCCGAGGATCCGAGAATCGTGAAGGGGTGAGCGAGATGTTTCCTCGTAACACCGTCCGCACCGCTCTCGACCAAGACGAATTCCGCTTGGTGTACCAGCCGATCGTGACGCTCGATACTGGCGACGTTGTCGGGTTCGAGGCGCTCGCGCGGTGGGCGCATCCGACTCGTGGCGAAATATCCCCCGCCGACTTCATCCCAGCGTTCGAACGCACTGGCGCGATCGCGGCTTTTGGCGAGTGGGTGGTCCGTTGCGCAATGACCGAAGCGGCGGTATGGCATCGTCGGGCGCGAGAACTGAATCAGCCGTTGTACCTTAGCGTCAACGTCTCAGGGTACGAACTCCAGCAGTTCGCCTATAGCGAGGCGTTGGTCACCATCTGCGTCGACTGTCAGCATCGTTGCCAGGACCTCAGAGTCGAAGTAATCGAGAGCTTCTTCGACCTTGACCGCCAAGAGGTTCGCGCGAACCTCGAGACCTTCCGACGCAAGGAGGTCTTTGTGATGGTGGATGACTATGGCACGGGCGCCTCGGACGTACACCGGCTCATCGAGCTTGCGGCAGACGCCATCAAGCTCGACATCAGCATGATCGCCGATATCGAGACGAACGCGGAGCGCCGCCGCTATCTCGAGAAGCTCTCCGCCATTGCCAGACGGGCCGGTCTCGAGGTCCTCGTTGAGGGCGTAGAGCGAGAATCACAGCTCGCCATTCTGCTTGCACTCGGTTACCAACTCGGTCAAGGGTTTCTCTTTTCGCCAGCAGTGCCAGCCGCCGAAGTCGGGACTCTACTACACCACTAGGGGGCACCGTCAACCCCTAACATTGACCTCACTGATTCTTGTTTTAATACACTCCCGTGCGTTCTATCTCACTGTTCGCGCTCACGGAAGAGGGCCCATGCCACCGTTAGTGATGGATCATTCTGCGCATCAAGTCGCAGTGCTGCGTCTCATCGGCTTCGGCCTGGCAGTGGGTTTCGCAGTGGCGAGCGTCGTGGCCGCGTTCGAACCCGACTGGGTCAGGGGCGTAGCAGCAGCAGCAGGAATCTCGAGCGCGATCTTCAGCGCCGCATTGACTTGGCTAAGAGCACGCTCGGAACTCTTCGTACGAGCGGGCTTGGTTATCTTCATGAGCGTGGCGCTAACCGTTGCCTTGACGATCCAGCCGGCGCCGTATGGCACGATATCAGCGTTCGTGTTCCTCGGGATCGCAGTTGGTATTGCTTCCTACGAGCGGGTCGTCCCCGGTCTAGCGCTCGCTTCGTTCGCAGGGGTGTCGGGAATCGTCGCGATCACACTTCGATCATCGCTGCCTGCCACGGCTGGCGCGGTGTTTACGGCAGTCGCCATCGTCAGCCTGTATGCGGTATTCGGCTTCCGCCGAGCCGCCGCCGTCACCACCGCCGCGGCGATAGCTGACTCGGCGAGAGATCCGCTCACTGGAATGATCAATCGGCGTGGGATGCTGCAGGGGGTTGCTGAACTCAGCGTGGTCGCCGAACAGTCGCAGCAGCGCGTAGGCTGCCTGATGCTCGATCTGGATCGCTTCAAGTCGATCAATGACACTCTTGGCCATGAGGCCGGGGACAGGGTGCTCATTGCCACAGCGCAACGCGCGGCAGAAGTGGCCCGGCGCTCCGATCTGTTCGTTCGCCTCGGCGGCGAAGAGTTCGCGCTGTTCACCGTTGTGGCCGGCACTGAAGATCTCGCGTTGATCGCCGACCGGCTGCGGGAAGCAATCGAGCAACTCGATGTGAGCCCACCGGTGACCGCGAGCGTGGGAGGCGCGCTCCAGCGGGAGGGCGTGGAGTTCGATCTCGACGACTTGCTACGGGACGCTGATCGCCAGTTGTATCTCGCCAAGGAAGCGGGCAGAAACGCCGTGCGGATCGAAACCGCGTAGCCGGGGGGCCTTGTAGCCGGAGGGCTTGTAGCCGGAGGGCCTTGTAGCCGGAGGGCCGCTCGCGTTCAGCTCACGATGATGGATCGGCCGCTTGAGGTTCTGGGAGCACGACGAGCCCCGCTGTGCTCGCGGCTATCCCGGAAAGCGATTCGATCCACGCCCGGTTTAAGGCCGGCTCCCGTCCACCGTAGAACCGGAATTGCAGCGGGATGGAGGCATCCATCCAGAGCGACATCCGGCCGCTCCCGTTGGAGGTCGGAAAGTCCCACGTAAACGTGAAGCTTTCGCGTCGGCGAAGCTTGGTGACAATCACCACGCGCAAGTGCGCGAGCAGCCGGTCTTCGAACTCGAACTCGGCGTCCTGCGAGCCGTATATCAGCTTGCCCACAATGAACCCCTCGTTGAACAACGATTTTGAAGCACCGCCATCTCGTGTGCTGAGTGTAGTACAGGGCGGTCATGGGTGAGTCGCGGGTTCAGCCACTACCACGCCCGGGATGCAGATTCAAGGGGCCAGAGCGGCTTTCGCAAGCTGTGGTTAAGTTTGAGTCGTCCCCATTACGGGGGCCAGACACAATGGACTGGAGATCGTCATGGGAATCATTGCCTGGATAGTACTTGGGCTTATTGCGGGAGCGATCGCGAAGGCGATCCTGCCAGGAACTCAAGGGGGTGGCTGGGTCGTCACGCTGATTCTTGGTGTTGTCGGTGCACTGCTCGGTGGGTTCATCGGCAGCACGCTGTTCGGAATTGGTCTAGAGGGGTTCTTCTCCATCGAGACATGGCTGCTCGCCATTGGCGGGGCAATCCTCGTGCTCTTGATCTATGGGCTTGTGACGCGAGGCTCACGTCGCGCCTAGCTGAAGGTCGGCGTTGGGAGTGGTCAATGGACCGCCCCCAACGCCGTTTTCATGCTTAGGCGAGCCCCTCGCGTTGGGCTACAGACTGCGGCGGTTCTCTCGTGAAGACCTCGAGCCGTAGGTCGTCGTCGACATACTCGGCCATCGTCACCACCCCGG
>JBBQLW010000116.1:0-5395 GCA_038328315.1 Actinomycetales bacterium | reverse complement strand
CGCACCATCCTCAAACGCGAAGTCCTCCCAGAGCACGTCGCCAACGCCGTCTCAGTGCTTACCGGACCGGATCTCTCCCACACCACCGGACTTCACATCCCGGTCGACGCGGGCGTCGCCGCCGCGTTCCTGCGATAGTGCGCGGCAACCAATGATGACCGCACTGGCCGAGGAACCAAGAGGTACCGGGACAAGCCGAACTGCGCTCGTCGTTCGTGGGGGATGGGAGGGCCATCATCCAGTCGAAGCCACCGAGTTGTTCATTCCATTCCTTCGGGAACATGGCTATGCCGTGCGAGTCGAGGAGTCACCGCAGGTCTACGCCGACGCGGCAGTCATGCGGTCCACCGATCTCATCGTGCAATCGATGACGATGTCCGAGATCACTCCCGAAGCACTCAAGGGACTTCGCGCGGCGATCGTTGCGGGCACTGGTCTTGTGGGGTGGCACGGCGGCATCGCCGATTCATACCGAAACTCCTCGGACTACCTGCAGCTTATCGGCGGGCAATTCGCCACCCACCCCTCGGTCGCTCCAGAGTTCGCCGTTGAGGGCGAAGCCAACAACTTCTTGGACTACACGGTGCAGTTCACCGAACTTGGCCGGTCGCATCCGCTGACTTTGGACCTCGACGACTTCGAACTGCACACCGAACAGTACTGGGTGTTGCACGACGACCTCATCGATGTACTCGCCACGACTACCCATCCGGCGCCGCACTGGCATCCGTGGCATCGACAGGTCGTTTCGCCCGTTGTCTGGACGCGGCAGTGGGGGGATGGCCGGATCGTTGTTGCGACTCCGGGTCACAGTCTTGACGTGCTCGAGCATCCGAGCGTTCGAACCATCATCGAAAGGGGGATGCTGTGGGCGAGCCGCACCGCGTGGGCGTAGTCGGTCTCGGCGTGATTTCTGCGCAGTACCTCGATACGCTGCTTCCTCGCGACGATGTGCGGGTCGTCGCAGTCGCTGATCTCGACCGCGCGCGGGCTACTGCGGTCGCGGATTCGGTCCCTGGCGCGAACGCGCTGACCGTGGCCGAATTGCTCACGAGTAATGCAGTCGACATCGTGCTCAACCTCACCATTCCTGCGGCGCACGCGGAGATCGCGTTGGCAGCCATCGCCGCTGGCAAGGACGTGTACGGCGAGAAACCGCTCGCAGCGGCGTTTGTGGATGCGACGCACATTGTCGAGCAAGCGGACGCTGCCGGAATCCGCCTGGGTTGCGCCCCGGACACGGTGCTCGGCACCGGAACACAGACCGCCCGCGCCGTGATCGACGGCGGGGCAATCGGCAGGCCGCTCGCGGCTTCGGCGGTGTTTGCGTCGCCAGGCCACGAACGCTGGCACCCCAATCCGGACTTCTACTACCAACCCGGGGGTGGCCCACTTCTCGATATGGGGCCGTATTACATTGCGGCGCTCGTGCACTTGCTTGGACCAGTGACGGCGGTCATCGGGACTGGCAGCAGTCTGCGCAGTGAGCGCACGATTGCGACCGGCCAGCGTGCAGGAGAGCGCGTCGCTGTTGAGGTCAACACCCACGTGACCGGCGTTCTCGAGCACGAGGGCGGTGCGTTGTCTACCGTGACGACGAGTTTCGATTCGGTGTCGACCCGCGCTGGAAACATCGAGGTGCACGGGGAACTCGCGAGCCTCTCGGTGCCGGACCCCAACCACTTCACCGGTGCCGTCGAGCTTCATCACCTCGGGGCATCCGAATGGGAGCTCGTTGAACCCTCGGCCGGACTGGTCAACGGCTCCCGAGGTGTTGGGCTCCTCGACCTCCTTGCCACGCCTCGCGGTCAAGACTCGCGCGCGTCCGGGCGCTTCGCCTTGCACGCGCTCGAGGTAATGACCGCGCTTTTGGAGTCGGCGCAGACCGGGCATCGCGTCACACTGAGGACGACGGTGGCTCGACCGCCGATCATGCCGCTCGGGTCGGCCTAATGTTTTGCCTAGATTCACAAGCAGAAACAGCGATGGAGGAATGATGAAGACTGTCAAGGAAAAGCACGTCGTTGTCGGCGCGGACTTCGCGGGGTTTCCGCTCAAGGAGGCGGTGAAGCACCACCTCGAGCAGCGCGGTTGGACCGTCACTGATCTCACGCCGACCAACACCGACCTGCCGATGTATCACCGAGTCGGTTTCATGGTGGGCTCGCAGATTTCAGAGGGCCTCTTCGAGAAAGCACTCGCCTTTTGCGGCTCCGGCATGGGCATCCATATTGCGGCGAGTAAGTGCCCGCACGTTCATGCCGCCGTCTGCGAGAGTGTCTCGACCGCTCGGCGTGCTGCCACGGCGAACAACGCCAATGTGATGGCGATCGGAGCGTTCTTCACCGCACCACGACTGGCGATGGCGATGGCAGACGCGTTTCTTGAGCACTCACTCGGTGACGGTTACGAAGAGTGGGATGGCTTTTATGAATATCACAGGATCGGCTACGACGAGTGCGAGAACTTCGACTATGCACAGTTCAAGGCAAACAGTTTTGCACTGACCGACCCGAAGGAGGCCCCGCTCGGCAAAGAGCCTCGCGGCCTCGCGTTCTGAGCGCACGGCATCTTTCCCTATGCCGAGCGGTGAAGGTGGGTTCAGGGCTGCCTCAGCGATTGCTGAGCGCTCGAACACCCGCTCCATCGCTCGTTGCAAACGCGCTCCCAAGCGAAACAGCACCCGCCCCAGCCTGAAGGAAGCCGCCCGCATTCGCGGCGGTGATTCCACCGGTTGCGACAAACTTCACCGCTGGGAAGGGCCCGTGCATCGCCGAGATCCAGTTCGTGCCGAGCGCCGCGGCGGGGAACGCCTTTTGCCAGCGAAACCCTGCAACGAGAGCGTGATGAACCTCGGTTGCTGTCCCAACTCCCGGCAGGTGCGGAAGTTGTAAGGCGTCACTTTCGGTCATGACGGCCAAGTCCGACCCCGGAGCAACGGTGAATGTCGCGCCCGCGTCAGCCACCTGACGAAGTAGCGCGACCGACGTAATCGTTCCCGCGCCGACCTCATGGCCCGTCGATTGGCCCCAGGCAATCGCTGCTCGAAGTGACTCGAAGGTCGCTTCGGACTGCACGGGAACTTCGATCAGGCTGAGACCCAGTTCGACTGCACGCTCACAGAGTCGAACAGTCTCGGCCGGCGGCAACCCTCGTAAAATCACCATCACGGGCGATCCGAGAAAATGCTCCGAGAAGTATCGATCAGAGTAGTTGGGGTTTTCCGTCATCGGTCAGACCTTTCTTTCCGTCCCAGCCGAGGTCGCTAGAGATCTCTTGCGCCGCCTCGGTCAATCGGGGAATGTTCAGTTTGAGTTGTTCAAGTGGCTCAATGGCGCGGAGCGCAGTGATGGAAATACCGGCCTGGACCGATCCGGTGCGATCTCGAATTGGCACCGCAATGCAACTGATGTAGTCCTCAAACTCGCCATCATCGACCGCCCATCCTTGCGCCCGAACCGCATCGAGTTCCCCGCGGAACGAGGCCTGGGTGGTCAGCGTGGTGCTCGTGAAACGTTGGTACGTCAGATCTGCCAGCACTGAGTCGACGACGTCGGGTGTCGAAAATGCAAGAATCGCTTTCGCAACGGCCGCAGTATGGATCTGAACCGGAGCCGCCACCCGGGAGTTCATTCGCACCGCACCGCGGCCCTCGACCTTGTCGACATAGATGACATCTGAGCCAAAGAGTTCCGCAAGATGAATCGTGTGCCCGAGATCGCGCGCGAGTCTCCGCAACCACGGGTTGGCGACCGCACGAGTTTCTATCCGATCCAGCGCCGACAGCGCCGCGCTTGTCAGCCCGAGGCCGATGGTCCATCGGCCGTCGTCTTGCCGGCGAACGAAGTTGCGTGCTGCCATCGTCTGGAGCAAACGCAAGACTGTAGACCGATGAACATCAAGCTGCTGAGCAAGCCCGCTGAGCCTTTGGGGCCCCTCGGCACACGTGATGAGAATCGTCATCGCTCGATCCAAGGATTGAGACATCAGGATTCCTGCTGGTCGAAACGCACGGCGGGTGCGGGCCAGCTCTCGTGAGCGCGACCAACAAGATCGCTGGGATCGCTCGAAAGTCGAAAATGGTCGGTGATCGACAACAACGCTTGGGCCGCCATCAGGTGTCCAAGTTTGAGCCGACTCTCCGGGGACAGTCCGCTGAGTAACCCGTGCAGCCAGCCTGCAGCAAAGGCATCTCCCGCTCCAACCGGTTCGATCACATCCACTGACAACGCGGGGACCCGTGTGACTGTTGAGCCAGAGTACTCGACAGCCTCATTGGAACCATCCTTGACGACAAGTGTCGCGACGCCTGCAAGAATTGAGCGCACGTCATCTGTATCCGTAGTGCCCCATAGCGTTTTGGCTTCGTCTAAGCCGACAAACACGATGTCGGCCCGCGAGGCGAGAGCGCGGAGCGTTTCAGCGGCGTTCTGCGCATCCAGCCACAGTGCGGGTCGGTAGTTCACGTCAATCGTATTGGCAACACCATGCTCTTCTGAGTTGTCCAGTGCGAACTCGACAGCATCATGACAACTTTGTGACAGGGCAGGGGTGATTCCGGTCAAATGCATGATTCTCGGCTTGAGGGAAAACGCGCGCGCAACATCGATAGGACTGATTGCTGAAGCGGCCGAACTATCGCGGTAGTAGACCACGGTGGAGTTGTTGGGATCGGGGTCCTTGAGAAATAGCCCGGTTCGTGACCAAGGCTCAATGCTGACGCTCGCCGTGTTGATGTCGCTACTCTCCAACTCCGTGAGGATCCTGCGACCGAGAGCGTCATCCCCTAGGCGGCTCACCCACGCGACGGAGGTACCCAGTTGGGCCAATCCATGAGCGACATTTGATTCTGCTCCCCCGGGGCGAATCGAGAAGATCTGGCTGATTTCTAGCGACTGTCCGTTCGAGGGGAGCACTTGGGCCATCGTCTCCCCTAGGCAAACGACGTCAACGTCTGATCGCACCGAGAGATCCTCCTTACCTTCGCAGTCTTCGGATCCTGCGCACAGGACGCAACAAGTGGTGCAGCATTTGATCTGTCTTTCCAACATTAGAGCATTCTTAAAAACCGCGCTATCAATGCAACGCTGCATAACTGGATACGAGGCGCTAGTTGTTCCGTGGCTCGCAGATCCCCAGCGTCCGGGGATCGCACGGTCAGCGTCGGAGGGGTGAGATGATGCAAGAATTTGTGGCGCACACTGCGCACGACGTGCCAGCCGAGCACGCGGAGGGCGCCCTCTGAGAGGCGCGCGTGCAGTCCTTGATGTGGGTGGATCAGTTCGTGGGTCTGGTGCATCAGGCGACTTTTGACCGGAGCGTATTGCGTCTCACGATCAGGCGGTAGAGGTCAACGCGGATGTGTTCTCGGATAACTCCGTGATGCGAATGAACG
>JBBQLW010000115.1:0-5443 GCA_038328315.1 Actinomycetales bacterium | reverse complement strand
TCTCACTCATGCCAAACCACGCGTCGACGCCGATCTCCTGCGGCACAAGGCCTGACCCAGGCTTGATGCCGAACAGTCCGCAGTTTGCGGCCGGGATACGAATCGAACCCATGCCATCGTTGCCGTGCGCAATCGCCACGAATCCGGATGCCACGGCCGCCGCACTACCACCAGACGAACCGCCAGGCGTGCGTTCGCGATTCCACGGGTTGCGACTGATCCCGAACACTGAGTCGGTGGCTCCGAATACGCACAGCTCAGGCACGCGTGTGATGCCGACGACGACCGCTCCTGCTTCGCGCAGGCGGACGATGATGGGATGGTCGGCTGCGGACGGCGCATCCGAGGTCGCCGCCGACCCGTCACGCATCGGTTCCCCGGCAACCGGGATGTTGTCCTTAATCGCGACCGGGACGCCGGCAAGTGGGAGCGTTGCTCGATCGGCACGAGCATCCACCGCAGCGGCTTCGACGAGCGCCTTCTCGGCGCGCACCAACTGGAAGGCACCAACGTCGTCAAATTCGATGCGCTGAAGAGCGGCGCGGGTGGCGTCAACGGCGGTCATTGTGCCAGCGCGCACATCGGCGGCGAGCTCCACTGCGGTGGGGAGGGTCATCCCCTCATCGTAAGACCGTGGTCAGGCGTTTCGAGCGTCGCGCCAAGCGAGCCAACGCTTGACGGTGTCGAGGTCCGGCTCCGGTCCGGTGAGACCCAGAGTGAAGAGCGTGACGCCGCCGTCGAGGAGCGCCGCGGCATCCACCTCGCTTCGGCCGCGCAGTTCGTTCGAGATCTCGATTGTGCTTACGTCGCGACCGACAGCCGAACCGTGCTCGGCAAGAATCGCGAGTTTGCCCGGCAGATCTTCGGCCGAGACGAAGCTGTGCCAGATGTCGGCGTGCTTGGCCACGAGCTTGAGGGTCTTCTTCTCGCCGCTGCCACCGATCATTACCGGAATCTTGCGAGTCGGCGCCGGGTTGAGCTTGGCCCACCGGGTCTCGATTCGCGGCAGCGCCGCCGCGAGGTCATCGAGTCGACTGCCAGCGGTGCCGAACTCGTAGCCGTACTCGTTGTAATCGCGCTCGAACCAGCCAGAACCGGTGCCGAAAATGAAACGTCCGACGCCGGTCGCGCCTGCACTGATGTGGTCGAGAGTGCGGGCCATGTCGGCCTGCAGGTCGGGGTTGCGGTAACTGTTGCAGTTGACCAGGCACCCGAACTCGACCCGGGTTGTCAACTCAGCCCACGAGCCGAGTTCGGTCCACGACTCGTAATGCAGTCCGTCAGGGTCTCCCGAGAGCGGGAAAAAGTGATCCCAGTTGAAGAGGATGTCGACGCCGAGCTGTTCGAGTTCGCGAACCGTCTCGCGAATCTTGGGGTAGAGCGCGTGCTGGGGAGCGAGTTGCACGCCGAGGCGAATGGGGCGAGATGTCATGGGCTCAGGCTAACCCGATGTCACCGTGCCCGCAGCAAATGCGCACCCCTACCGGCCCAAGAACTTCTGCAGGCTCGCGAGTTCGTCCTCGCTCGGACCGCCTGCTTTTGAGCCGAGCCCGAACCCTGAACCGGATGGCGCGGGGCTGGCCGAACCGCCGACCACAAGCGCGGCGTTCTCTGCCGCGCGCTTTGCCGGATTGCCAGACCGCGAACCCTTCTTCTTCTGCTGCTGGGGCTTGCCGCCGCCAAACTTCGCGCCGGGAATCGGACCCATGCCAGGCACTTGCGGCACGCCGCCTTTCGCGACCGTCTTCATCATCTTCGCCGCCTGCTCAAAGCGATTCACGAGCGCATTGACCTCGGTCACCGTCATGCCAGAGCCGTTGGCGATGCGCAGGCGACGCGAGCCGTTGAGCACCTTCGGCTGGCGCCGTTCCTGCAGCGTCATCGAGCGGATGATCGCCTCGGTGCGCGTGATTTCGCTCTCGTCGAAGTTGTCGAGCTGCTCGCGCATACCCCGCCCGCCGGGAAGCATGCCGAGCATGCTCTTGATCGAACCCATGTTTTTGAGCTGCTGCATCTGGTCGAGAAAGTCTTCGAGCGTGAAGGAATCGGTCGCAAACTTCTCGGCGGTCTTGCGAGCGTCCTCTTCGTCGAAAGTCTTCTGCGCCTGCTCGATGAGGGTGAGGATGTCGCCGAGGTCGAGGATGCGGCTCGCCATGCGATCGGGATAGAACGGCTCGAAGTCGTCGAGTCCCTCGCCAGTCGAGGCGAACAGGATTGGGCGGCCGGTGACACTGGCAACGGACAGCGCGGCCCCACCCCGAGCATCCCCGTCGAGCTTGGACAGCACGACCCCGGTGAAGTCGACACTCTCCTGAAATGCGCGCGCGGTCGTGACGGCATCTTGGCCGATCATCGCGTCGATGACGAAGAGAACCTCGTCAGGGTCGACAGCTTTGCGGATGTTCGCGGCCTGCTTCATCAGCTCGGCATCGACACCGAGGCGGCCAGCTGTGTCGACGATTACCACGTCGTACTGCTTCGTCTTCGCGTGCTTGATGGCGTCCTTCGCGACGCGCACCGGATCGCCCTTGCCGTTGCCGGGCTCTGGCGCAAAGACCGGAACGCCAGCCTGTTCTCCGACCACCTGGAGTTGAGTGACCGCGTTGGGACGCTGGAGGTCGGCGGCGACGAGCACTGGGGTATGGCCCTCGGCCTTGAGCCACTTGGCGAGCTTGCCTGCCAAGGTCGTCTTACCCGCCCCCTGAAGGCCAGCGAGCATGATGACGGTCGGCGGCTGCTTTGAGAACTGGATGCGACGGGGCTGACCACCGTTGAGTTGGCCGCCCAGAATCGTCACGAGTTCGTCGTTCACGATTTGCACGACCTGCTGTGCAGGGTTCAGCGCCTTGGATACTTCGTCACCGAGCGCGCGCTCGCGAACCCGAGCCGTGAACTCCTTGACTACCTCGAGCGCGACGTCAGCATCCAGCAGAGCGCGACGGATCTCGCGAACGGTGCCGTCGACATCCGCTGGGCTCAGCTTGCCCTTGCCGCGCAGGTTCTTGAAGGTATCGGCGAGACGATCAGTGAGGTTTCCGAAGAGAGCCATGGTCGGGCCAGTTTATCTGGGTGACTCTCGACGGATTGTGGGCAGCGAACAATTTAGCTAATCTAGCTAGATCATGATTGCCAACGTGCACGAAGCGAAGAGTCAACTCTCGAAGCTGCTGGATGCCGCCAATCGCGGAGAAGAGGTGTTCATAACGCGGCGCGGCGAACGGTTCATGATTGTTCAAGCACCCCCCGTTGACCGGAGTCGACTTTTCGGGGCACTCAAGGATCAGTTCACCGGCGACATCGACTACAAGGAAGCCGACAACGCTTTCGCGGAAATCATGGACGAGTACATGGACAAGATCGAGCGAGAAGAATGAGGTTCCTGCTCGACACAAACGCACTCATATGGTTAGTCGCTGGCAGCAGAAATCTGGGTCCGCGCGCACGACAGACCATAAGCGGAGCGGGGAGCCTGTTCGTCTCTGAGGTGTCCTTGCTTGAAATTTCCGTGAAGGTGTCGATCGGCAAACTGCCGTCGATCGGGTCCTTCGCCGCGACCATGGGCCAACTGGGAATCCATCGGACACACATCGACGACAGATATCTCGCCCGCCTCGAGACACTCCCCCTGCACCACCGCGACCCATTCGACCGGATGCTCGTGGCGCAAGCCCTCACCGATGACCTAACAGTGCTCACCGCCGACCCGGTCTTCGCCCGGTACGGCGTGCGCGTCGCCGACGCCCGCGAGTAGGGTTCTGGCATGCCCATCATCGTGCCCTTCAATGGCGTCAGCCCGACGGTTGCCGTATCCGCTTGGGTCGCACCGAACGCCACCCTCGCCGGTGCCGTCACCTTGGGCGAGCGCGCGAGCGTTTTCTACGGCGCGGTGCTGCGAGGAGACATGGACTCGATCACCATCGGCGACGACACCAATCTTCAGGACAACGTGACGGTGCACGTCGACACCGGAGTTCCGACCGTCGTCGGGGCTCGGGTGAGCGTCGGGCACGCCGCGGTGCTGCACGGTTGCACAATCGAAGACGACTGTCTGATCGGCATGTCCGCTACGGTGCTGAATCGCGCGGTCGTCGGAAGCGGCTCACTCGTCGCGGCAGGTTCGGTGGTACTCGAGGACACCGTCATCCCGCCCCGTTCGCTTGTCGCTGGGGTGCCGGCGAAGGTGCGCCGAGCGATTACCGACGAGGAGTTCGCGAAGATTCAACGCAACTACCGCAGCTACCTTGAGCTCAGCGCGGCGCACCGCACGGCGACCGACTGAGCCGCTACACCGCCGCGAGTCGCAGCGTGACGATCGCAAGCAGCGGCAGGACCGCGATGACCATCGCGATCACGGCGAGCACGCGAAAGCGGCCACGCACCAGGTTGACGACGGCGGTAGCGAAGGCGGCCACGAGCACGAGCGCGGCAATAATGAAGACCACCTCGAATGGCAGCGCTCCCGAGCCGCTCCCGTCGAGGGCAGCGCCGATGCCCGTGATGAACGCCCAACTGAGCGTGACAAAGCCAAGGATCGCTGCGACGAGCGGTGCTACTCCCCAAAAGGTTTTCATGTCGGTCAACCTACTAGTCCCTGCACGAAGACATGGGGGGTAAAGCCGGTCAGGTCGCCGATGCCCTCACCCTGGCCGACGAGCTTGATCGGGATGCCCGTCTTCTCCTGCACCGCAAGCACGAAACCGCCCTTGGCTGAACCGTCGAGCTTTGTGATGACGAGCCCGGTGACACCGGCGTGCTCGATGAAGGCTTCGGCCTGAGCGAGACCGTTCTGGCCGGTCGTCGCGTCGAGCACGAGCAGCACTTCTGCGATCTCGGTCTGCTTCTCGATCACGCGGCGAATCTTGCCGAGCTCGTCCATCAGCCCACTTTTGGTCTGCAGTCGACCGGCCGTGTCGATGATGGCGATATCGATCCCTTCGCGCTGCGCACGCTCGACAGTCTGAAAGGCGACGGATGCCGGGTCCTGACCCTGCTGTTGCGGACGCACAATCTCGGCGCCCCCTCGCTCGGCCCAGGTCGCCAACTGCTCGACGGCGGCCGCGCGAAAGGTGTCGGCAGCGCCGACGACGACGGTGCGACCGTAGCCGGTGAGGAACTTTGCGAACTTGCCAATGGTCGTCGTCTTGCCGACCCCGTTGACGCCCACGACGAGCACGACGGCAGGGCGAGCCGTGAGGCGCAGCGTCGGGTCGAGGCGCGCGAGGCGTTCCTCGAGAGTCTCGCGAAGCATCCGGCGCAGGTCTGCCGGGTCGGTCGTGCGGTACTTTGCGACGCTGGCCCGCAATTCGTCAACGACGGAGTCGGCTATCTCCGGCCCGAAATCGGCAGAGAGCAGCGCGTCTTCGAGTTGCTCCCAGGTGTCGTCGTCGATCGTCGCTCGGGCGAACATGCCCTTGAGTGCGCTCGAGAGCGACCATGATGCCAT
>JBBQLW010000114.1:0-5476 GCA_038328315.1 Actinomycetales bacterium | reverse complement strand
GCTTCGGATGAATCGCTGCCGTGCACGAGGTTCTGTTGCACCTTGAGGCCCCAGTCGCGTCCAAGGTCGCCGCGGATTGTTCCTGGCGAGGCTGTGCTCGGGTCGGTCGTGCCGGCGAGCGACCGGAACCCCTCGATCACGCGGTTGCCTGCAACGCGAATTGCGACGATAGGTCCAGACAGCATGAACTCGACAAGCGGTTCATAGAACGGCTTTCCCTGGTGCTCTTCGTAGTGGGCCGCGAGCAGGTCGAGTTCGGCCTCGACGAGCTTGATGTCAACAAGCTGGTAGCCCTTCGCTTCGATTCGGCGCAGAATCTCGCCTGTCAAATTGCGGGCAACCCCGTCAGGCTTGATGAGCACGAGGGTTTCTTCGATGGCAGTCATTGGTGTTCCTTACGATAGTTGAGCGGTCAGGGATGGTCGTTGAACTGCGCCTTATTTCTGTCGATCTGGCGCCCTCGCACGAAGCAATACACCCAGATCGCAACGAAACCGGTGCCAACCACGAACATCGCTGGCAGCACGATCCCGGTGGCGATCAGCAGTGCCTGCAACACCCAGCCGAGCCAAATTCCCCACTCGTACCGCAGTAGCCCAGCAACAACGATGAGGGCGAGAATAAACAGGGCCCCGCCGAGGAACGCTGGCAAGGGTTCGAGCGCCCTCAGCCCGAAGGCTGTGAGCGACACGAAAAAGACCAGAATCGCTTCAAGCCCGAGCACGATGCTCAGCAGCGACTCAGTTACCGAACGTGGGCGGCGAGGCTGTGGCGCATCACCCTTGGCAGTTCGACTCATTTCCAGCCGTCCCGCGCCGCGAGGGCGATCGCTTCGCCGACGAGGGTGATCGAACCAGTGATGAGCACGGCCCTCCTGTCGGTTTCGGATGCCCACTCTCGCGCATCCGCAACTGCCTCGTCGAACGAGGCGTACGAGTGTGTCGCGTCCTGGCCGACGATGCTGACGACAAGTTCGGCAAGGTCGTCGACATCGAGGGCCCGCTCGGACTGGGACTGCGTCACGTGGAAACGCGCGCCGAGCCCAGCGAGCGCGCCGATGATTCCAGCGGCATCCTTGTCTTCCAGGATGCCAAGCACGATCACGATCTCGTCGAAGGTGAAGTAGCTCCCGAGGGAGTCGGCCAGTGCGCGGGCGCCGTGCGGGTTGTGCGCGGCGTCAACGATAACCGTTGGGTCAGTGCCGATGACCTGAAGACGCCCGGGCGAGGTCGCTGTCGCGAGTCCTTCACCGAGCAAGTCACCAACGAGGGGCTGAGTGCCTCCGCCGATGAAGGACTCAACTGCGGCAATTGCCAAGGCGGCGTTATGTCCTTGGTGATCGCCGAACAATGGCAGGAACAGATCGCGATACACCCCGGCGAGCCCGCGCACGGTGATGAGCTGCCCGCCGACCGCGACGGCCGTGCTCTCAAGCGCGAACGCGTTGCCCTCCATGGCAAGGGTCGACTCGGTCAACTCGGCTGCACGCTCGAGTTCTGCCGCGGCATCCGGAGTCTGAATTGCAGACACCACAGCAGCGGCTGGCTTGATGATGCCGGACTTCGTGCGGGCGATCTCCGCGACCGTCGAGCCAAGGCGCTGGGTGTGGTCGAGCGCAATGGGTCCAATGACCGCAACTTGGCCGTCGGCAACGTTGGTCGAGTCCCACTCTCCGCCCATCCCGACTTCGATCACCGCGACATCCACCGGGGCGTCGGCGAAGCTCGCGTATGCCAGGACCGTGAGCGCTTCGAAGAAGGTCAGCGGCTCCTCGTTCTTGGCTACCAATTCAGCGTCGACCATGTCAATGAACGGGCGGATGTCTGCCCAGTTCGCCGCGAGAGCCCGGTTCGTGATCGGCTGGCCGTCAATCACGATCCGCTCGTTGACGCGCACCAAGTGGGGGCTCGTCATGAGCCCAGTGCGTAAGCCGTACGCCCGCAGAATGCTCTCCGTCATGCGACTCGTCGAGGTCTTACCGTTCGTACCGGTGACGTGGATGATCGGATAACTCGCTTGCGGGTCACCGAGCAGTGCTACCGCACGCCGCGTGGCGTCGAGTCGCGGTTGCGGTGCCGCTTCGCCGATTCTGGCGAGCAACTCGTCGTACACTCTGTCCGCGTCATCCTGGTACTCGGCGTCTTCGAGCTCCCAGTCGGAGTCGTCATCGAGGTTGGTGCCCTCGTTGCCGTCTTCGTTGCCGAACTGATCAGACATCCACTGCTCCAGACTTCACGACGTCGATGACAAGTAGATCAGTATTCGAGTACTGCCCGGCCTTGATGACCGCGCGTTGTGCGCCGACGGTCGCCTCCATGGCTGCGGCCATAAGCGGTTCAGCGGATTCGGTAAACGTGGCTTCGACCGAAAGCGTCTCGGTGGCGATCATCTCGGCAAAGGCCGCGAGCCCGGCGATGTCAGAACGCGACGCCCCGAGCACTGAGAGCGTGATGCGGTCGCTCACGTCGAAGCCGGCCGCCTTGCGGGTGTCCTGAATGACCCGGACGATGTCGCGCGCGAGACCTTCTGCCTCGAGCTCGGGGGTGGTTTTGGTATCGAGCAGCACAAATCCGCCGTCCCCCAGAAACGCGATCGCGCTCGAGGGGTCTGCCGCTTCCAGTTCGAGCTCGTACTCCCCTGGCTCAAGGGGTATACCACCAACGACCACGACCTCGCCAGCTATCGACCAGTCGCCCGCCTTTGCCGCCTGAATAACCTGCTGCACCTGTTTGCCGAGCCGCGGACCCAGAGCGCGCGCGTTGACAGTGAGGCGACGGGTAATACCGAAGGCCACGAGCGAGTCTTCCAAGAGCGGCGCGTACGCGACGGTCTTCACATTGAGTTCGTCCTCGAGGATGCTCGCGACACCATCAAACCACTCGGTTCGGGCGCTCACGATCGTGAGCTGCGCCAGTGGCAGCCGGACCCGCAGCCCGTGCGCCTTGCGCAGTGCAAGGCCGGCGGATGCGACATCCCGAACGCGGTCCATGGCTGTGACAAGTGACTGATCCGTCGGAAACTTTGAAGCGTCCGGCCAGTCCTCTAGGTGCACACTTCTGCCGCCGGTGAGTCCTCGCCAGATCTCCTCTGCAATGAGAGGCAGGAGAGGAGCGGCAAGACATACGACCGTTTCGAGCACGGTGTAAAGGGTGTCGAAGGCGTCCCGGTCGGTGCCCTCCCAGAACCGGTCGCGTGAGCGACGCACGTACCAGTTCGTGAGCACGTCGGCGAAGTCGCGCAGCTTGGCAGCCGCGAGCGGGCTGTCGAGCGCCTCGAGGTCGTCGGTGACAGCCGTGATCAGTTCGCCGGTCTTGGCGAGGATGTACCGGTCGAGCAGATTCTCTGACGCCGTCGACCGGCGTGCTTCGTACTGCTCGGCGTTGGCATAGAGGGTGAAGAAGTAATAGGTGCTCCAGAGCGGAAGCAGCAGTTCACGCACTCCGGAGCGAATCCCCTCCTCGGTGACGACGAGATTGCCGCCGCGGATGACGCTCGACGACATCAGGAACCAACGCATCGCATCCGCGCCGTCGCGATTGAAGACCTCGGAGACATCCGGATAATTTTGCAAGCTCTTCGACATCTTCTGACCGTCGTTGCCGAGCACGATGCCGTGGCTGATGACGTTCTTGAAGGCTGGCCGGTCGAAGAGCGCGGTCGCGAGCGTGTGCATCGTGTAAAACCAGCCGCGCGTCTGCCCGATGTACTCGACGATGAAGTCGGCCGGGTTATGGCTGTCGAACCATTCACGATTCTCGAACGGGTAGTGCACCTGCGCGAACGGCATCGAGCCGGAGTCGAACCAGACGTCGAGCACGTCCGGGATGCGGCGCATCGTTGAGGCACCACTCGGGTCGTCCGGATTGGGGCGAGTCAATTCGTCGATGAACGGCCGGTGCAGGTCGGGTTCGCCCCGCTCGTTCAGGGGGAGCGTGCCAAAGTCGGCCTCGAGCGCGGCGAACGAGCCGTAGACGTCGATGCGCGGGTACTCGGGGTCATCGCTCTTCCAGACCGGGATGGGGCTGCCCCAGTAGCGGTTGCGGCTGATCGACCAGTCGCGGGCGTTACCAACCCACTTGCCGAACTGGCCGTCCTTGACGTTCTCCGGCACCCAGTTGATTTGGCTGTTGAGTTCGCTCATGCGTTCACGGAACTCTGGCACCTTCACAAACCAACTCGAGACCGCCTTGTAGATGAGCGGGTTGCGGCAGCGCCAGCAGTGCGGGTAGCTGTGTTCGTAGCTCGCAACGCGGAGCAGTCGGCCGTCGACGCGCAACTTCTGCGTGAGCGGCTTGTTCGCCTCGAAGACCTGCAGGCCGGCCACATCCTCGATGACGGGCAAGAAGCGTCCCCCGTCATCAACCGAAAGAATGACGGGGATGCCCGCGGCGCCGCACACGAGTTGGTCGTCTTCACCGTACGCGGGCGCTTGGTGAACGATGCCGGTGCCTTCGCCGGTGGCGACATAGTCCGCGACGAGGATCTGCCAGGCATTGGCGGTTCCCCACTCGGCGGTGTCGGCGTAGTAGTCCCAGAGGCGGGCGTAGCGCACACCCTCGAGTTCGCGACCCTTGATTGACTTTGTGATCGCGGATGTCGCGGCATCCGCCGATTCATAACCGAGGTCTTTCGCGTAGGCGGCAATGGTGTCGGTTGCGAGCAGGTAAGCCGCGACGCCTTGCGCTGCACCGTCTCCCCCGCCAAGCGGGCCGCTCGGCAGCACCGAGTACTCGATATCTGGCCCGACCGCGAGCGCGAGGTTGGTCGGAAGGGTCCAGGGTGTGGTGGTCCAGGCCAATGCGCGCACCGCGGTCAGGCCGAGGCTCTCCGCTTTTGCGCCGTCGAGGGGGAACGTGACGGTGACCGATTGGTCCTGGCGCATCTTGTAGACGTCGTCGTCCATGCGCAGCTCGTGGTTCGAGAGCGGCGTCTCGTCGTGCCAGCAATACGGAAGCACCCGGAATCCCTCGTAGGCGAGATTCTTTTCATACAGCTGCTTGAACGCCCAGATGACACTCTCCATGAATGAAGAGTCGAGGGTCTTGTAGTCGTTCTCGAAGTCGACCCAGCGCGCTTGGCGCGTGACGTACTCCTGCCACTCCTGGGTGTACTCGAGCACTGACTCGCGCGCCTTTTCGTTGAAGGCGGCGATGCCCATCTTCTCGATCTGGTTCTTCTGGGTGATGCCGAGCTGGCGCATCGCCTCGAGCTCGGCTGGCAGGCCGTGGGTGTCCCACCCGAACCGGCGGTGCACTTGCTTGCCGCGCATGGTCTGGAAGCGCGGGAAGACGTCCTTTGCGTAGCCGGTCAGCAAGTGGCCGTAGTGGGGAAGGCCGTTCGCGAACGGCGGGCCGTCGTAGAAGACCCACTCTTCGGCGCCGTCGCGATTGTCGACGGATGCCTGGAAGGTGCTGTCTGTCTTCCAGTAAGCGAGCACCTGCTCTTCGATTGCGGGGAAGCGCGGTGACGGCTGGAC
>JBBQLW010000113.1:0-5549 GCA_038328315.1 Actinomycetales bacterium | reverse complement strand
ACATCGGTCACCATCGCAAAGGCGGGCACGACGGCTCATGAACATCGACACGGTCGACTTCTTCTACGCGTCCATGCCAGAGGTCACGCTCGAGGCAGACGGTAGTCAAGACGCTCTGCTCGTGCGAGTTACCGCCAACGGTCATATCGGTTGGGGTGAGTGCGAAGCGTCGCCGTTGACGTCCATTGCTGCGTTCGTCACCCCCCGCTCGCACGGCGTCTGTCAGCCGGTGGCGGCATCCGTTCTTGGGCAGCGCATTGACGGACCAAGCGACATTGCACGAATGACACAGCTCGTCGCCCGCAACAGCATGGACCTGCTTCAGGCGGCTCACACCTGGTCGGGCATCGAGATCGCGCTGTGGGACCTTCTCGGAAAGGTCAAGGAGGAGCCGGTCTGGCGCCTTCTCGGGTACACCAGCAACCATGCCAAGTTGCCCTACGCATCCATGCTCATGGGCGACACCCCGCAAGCAACTCTTGACCGCGCCATGCTGGCTCGAACCAACGGATTTCGCGCGGTTAAGTTTGGCTGGGGCAGCTACGGCACAGGCTCGGTCGCCGATGACGCCGATCATGTTGCCGCAGCGCGCGAGGGTCTCGGTGATGACGCGCAGCTCCTGATCGATGCCGGCCAAATCTGGGGTGACGATCTCGAAGCGGCTGCTGCGCGACTTGAAGCGCTCGAGCTGGCGAAGGCGACCTGGCTCGAAGAGCCGTTTGTTCCGCACGCGTTCGTTGCCCACGCCGCGCTGGCGGCACGAGCAAAGAGCGTCGGCATTGCGGGCGGCGAAGGTGCACACACCATGCACATGGCTACCAACCTCATCGACTATGGCGGTGTCAGCTTTATTCAGGTGGATGCCGCCCGCATCGGTGGAATCGGCCCATCGAAGGCGGTCGCTGATCACGCCGTTGCGCGAGGAGCTACTTACGTTAACCACACTTTTACGTCGCACCTTGCGCTCTCTGCGTCCCTGCAGCCATACGCCGGACTCGCCGAGCACCGCATTTGTGAGTACCCGGTCGAGCCGAAGCAGATCGCCTATGACCTCTCGGTAAATCACATCACCCTTGACGAAAATGGCGAAGTGTCTGCTCCGGATGCACCGGGACTCGGTGTCGAGGTCAGCCTCGATGGTTTGGCGCCCTACTTGCGTACGGTAGAGATTCGCATCGACGGCCTCGAAGTTTTCATGAGTCCAGAGTTGCAATTCGTCGCTGCGGGGTCGCGTGCGGGCTCCGGTTCTGCGTACCACCGTGCGCCGCCGCCACATACAGTGGCACAAGCAGTATCGGCGGCGATCTAGCGCTGCGAGCGGGGCGCGACGAGGAGGGCAGTGGTGGCAGAGGCACCGAGTGAGGCGGACCGCTCATCGGGGTACGCCATGCGCGGCCTCCAAGGTCGAGTCATCGACGCTGTCGGGCTGCAGATTATTGGCGGGCTGTACTCGCCGGGCGAGCTGCTCCCGAAAGAGGCTGACCTCTCGGACGAGTACGGAGTGAGTCGCACCTCCGTGCGTGAAGCGATGCGGGTGCTTGCGGCGAAGGGGCTCGTCGATATTCGTCAGAAAGTCGGCACTCGCGTTCGACAGCCCGAGCTTTGGAACCTGTTCGATTCTGACTTGCTTCGCTGGCACAGCGAGGCCGGTCGAGGCGAAGAGGTCATGCGCGACCTCGTTGAGGTTCGCCAGATTATGGAGCCAGCAGCGGCGAGACTCGCGGCTGGCCGAGCATCCATGGATGATTTGCGCCGCATCGATGACGCTTTGCAGAGCATGACGCGCAATTCAAGCGATCGCGAGGCGTACGCCAACGCCGACGTTGAGTTTCATCAGGCGGTGTACGCCGCGTCGCACAATGTTCTGTTGCGGCAGTTCGGCGCTGTCGTCGCTGACTTCATGTACCTGACCTTCAATGTGCAGCAGGATGCCGCGATCGACGAGCATGACTTTGAACAAGATGCCGAGAGCCACGCCGCGGTGTTTCGCGCAATCGATCGCGGTAACGGCGAAGCGGCTGCGGATGCGATGCTCACGGTCGTGCTCGACGGCAAGAACGCGCTCGCGAAAGCGCTTCTCGACCTTCGCCGCAACCCGACAGCCACTCGCTGAGGCGAATCGCGCATGGTCGAGACGTTGGGTTTGCGATTGCAGCGTGGCCTCGTCGAAGCGTGGGTGCTGCCAGCCGAGGGCGGCGTACTGAGGCGTTTGCTCATCGGCGGCAACGGCATACTTGCGGTTACACCTTGGGCACATGGGGTGACCCCGAACGAGAATCCCGCCTTGACCGAGCGTGAGTGGGTCGAGCGGTGGCGCGGCGGGTGGCAGTTGTGTTTTCCAAGCGCTGGACTCGCCGACACGAACTCACCGTGGCCACAAGGCTTTCACGGAGTAGCGTCGCAAGCACCGTGGCGCGTCGTCAGCGCGGATGATGATCACGTGTGCCTCGAGTGGCGCGACGAGTACTCGTTAACGGCTACTCGCACGTGGCGGCTCACCGACGGCGGGGTGACGGTCGAGACTGTCGTGCGAAACGACTCGCAGTCGAACCGGCCGGTGGTGATCGCAGAGCATCTGGTGCTCGGCGGTGATCTTCTCGAGCCGCTGATTGCTGACGGCGCTCAGCTTGATATCGTTCTGCCGACTGGCACAGGCATGGCGATGCTGGACTACTCGGGACATCCGCTCGGTGAACCCGCACCGTGGCCGGGCCAGATCAACGAACGCTGGAGCGTCGTGGACCGCCACACTCCGGCGAGGGTGGCCGCGCTCGTTGACGTTGAACCCGCCAGCGTCGTGATCTGCGGCACACATGCCGAGGTGACTGTTTCGTGGCACGGATTGCCGCACGCGCTCCTCTGGCAAGAACTCGCGCGCTCAACCGAAGCGCCCTGGAACGGTGAGGTTGTCGCTCTAGGCATCGAGCCGACGTCAGCTGCGCACGGCATGGGAACCGCGATCCCGAGCGGAACGATCACGCTCGTGCCGGGCCAATCGCACTCGTGGGGCGTCGAACTGTCGGTCAATTGGCGCACCGGCAACGAAATCCAGAAGGAGTAATGATGACAACTGCCGAACCCCTTCGCACAGTGGTAAGTGGCGCCGCCAGTGGAATCGGATACGCCATCGCCGAGCTGCTACGCCAGCGTGGCGACTCCGTCGTCGGCATCGATCGTGAGTTAGGCGACGGCATTGTCGTTGCAGAGCTTTCAGATCCCGCCGAACGCGAGAGCGCGGTGGCCGCAGTCATCCGGCTACTGGGTGGCGTGGATGTGCTCGTCAACGTCGCGGGCGTCTATCGCAGCGGCTCGATTCACAACTCGGGATTTGGCGACTGGCGTGCTGTGTGGTCGGTCAATCTCGACGCGCCGCTCGACCTCATGCGGCTGATTACGCCGGGCATGATCGAGCAGGAGTTCGGCAGGATCGTGAACATCACGAGCGTGCACGCGGCGTTCGCCCAACCAGCGTCGCTCGCATATGACGTGTCGAAAGCTGGGGTTGAAGCTGCAACACGGTCGGTTGCTCTGGATCTCGCTCGATACGGTGTGCTCGCGAACGCGGTCGCGCCTGGCTTCGTTCGTACCCGCATGAGTCAGCTCGCCGACGGCACCGACGAAACCGACACCGACGCGTTTCGCGCGCGATACTTCGAAAGCGGCCGTCTGCCGCTCGGCCGCGGCGCACTTGCCGGTGAGATCGCGCCAGCAGTCGCATTCCTCACCGATCGTGCAAACACGTACATCACGGGCCAATCGATCAAGGTCGACGGCGGCCTGACGATGACGTTTTGAGCACCAGACCGTGGCAAATAGGAAGGCGTTGACGGCGTGACGGTTGAACTGGGCGGACTGTACTTTCCTGAGGCGCTCCGCTGGCACGGCGGTGCCCTGTGGTTCAGCGACATGTTCGACTCACGTGTCGTTCGGTGGGTGCCCGGCGCGCCCGCCGAGACTGTCATTGATCAAGACTCCGGATGCCCCCAGATGCCGGGAGGGCTGGGCTGGCTCGCGGCCGCCGCCGACCGAAACGGCGCCGGCGCCCTCTTGGTGGTCGACTGCCTCGGCAAGCGCGTACTCGCGGTCCGAGATGGCCAGGTCTCGGTGCACGCAGAACTCGCGGCACACCTCCCGTATCCAGCCAACGATATGCATGTCGATCCGGATGGCACGGCATGGGTCGGCGGGTACGGCTTCGACACCGCGACCGATGCGCCAGTTGGCTCGCCGTTGCTGCGGGTTGGGACCGACGGCTCGGTTCGCCCCACGACGGCAGAGTTTGTCTTTCCAAACGGTAGCGAGCGTGATGGGGCTGGCCACCTCGTTGTTGCAGAAACCTTCGCCGACCGGATCTCAGTTCTTGAGTTGCCACGGACTCCGTCGTACGCGGGCGAGCTCACCGCAGAGCGATCCACCGTCGTCGCGTTCTCGCCGGGGTCCGGCCCCGACGGGCTCTCGATCGCACCGGACGGAACCCTCTACGTTGCGCTTGCGTTCGCGCGTCAACTCGTCGCGATCGAGCGACGTGCTGGCGATCGCGTCGACGGCGCACCTTCACTTCGTTCGGTCTACAGCCCAGAGCCGATCGCTGGCGGTCCAGCCGCTGGCCCCCTCGCCTGTTACGACTGCGCTGTTGAGCCCGGCGGCCAACGCATAGCGGTAGCCGTCGCCAGCGCAGACGAAGAACTTGCTGAGCGACTTCCGACGGGGCGCATCGTGCTGCTCGAAACTCCAAGGGCATCTTGACGGTTCGTTGTTCTCGTCCTGATTGACCTCGCTCACCGACGGGCTGGTGCTTGACACGTTGGTCTGGCTGCTTGCTCTGCTCACCTGCCGCTGTGCAAGACTGACCGACCTCGTCGGGAGCTGCTCGTAGACTTTCGCGCATGACCATTGCCGCTGGCGTCCCCAACGTAGCTAGCGCGCTCGACCCGCTCGATGTGCTCGAGAAAACCTTTGGGTACTCCAGCTTTCGGGGCCAGCAAGCGGAGATCATCCAGACCGTCATCGACGGTGGCGACGCGCTCGTGCTCATGCCGACCGGCGGCGGCAAGTCGCTGTGCTACCAGATTCCCGCACTCGTGCGCCGGGGTACCGGCGTTGTAATCTCCCCACTCATCGCTCTCATGCAGGATCAGGTGGATGCGCTCGCCGCGGTCGGCGCGCGGGCAGCGTTCCTGAACTCGACTCAGGCACCACCGGAGCGTGCTCGCGTCGAGGCGGCCTTCGTTGCCGGTGAGCTGGACCTCCTGTATCTCGCTCCGGAACGGCTGCGCGTCGCATCCACCGCCGAGTTACTGGATCGCGGCACGATCGCACTGTTCGCGATTGATGAGGCGCACTGTGTTTCCCAATGGGGTCACGACTTCAGGCCGGACTACCTGCAGCTGTCTGTGCTGCACGAGCGCTGGCCGTCCGTGCCGCGAATCGCTCTGACGGCCACGGCGACCGCTGCGACTCGCGCCGAGATCGCGCAACGACTCGACCTGAGGGGCGCGCGGCAGTTCGTTTCGAGTTTCGACCGGCCGAACATCCAGTACCGAATCGAG
>JBBQLW010000112.1:0-5564 GCA_038328315.1 Actinomycetales bacterium | reverse complement strand
TAGTCGTCCGAGCTGAAGCTGTCGAAATCGACGAAGCTCAAGTCGGCCTCTGAGAACTTTGCGTCATCAGTGAAGATGCGGTTCGGGTACCGTTCGGCCTTCGCCTCCTCGGTCGCCTCAACTGACACATCGCGGTACCGCGGAAGACCCGTTCCTGCCGGGATGAGCTTTCCGATGATGACGTTCTCTTTGAGCCCGAGCAGCGGGTCGGACCGACCCTCCATCGCGGCCTGCGTGAGCACGCGAGTGGTCTCCTGGAAGGAAGCAGCCGACAGCCACGACTCGGTCGCGAGAGACGCCTTGGTGATACCCATGACCTCTTGGCGAGCAGAAGCGGTGGCCTTGCCCTCGGTGAGCGCAGCACGATTCAGGTCGTTGTACTTCAACCGGTCGACGAGCTCACCCGGCAGAAGCCCGGTGTCACCGTGATCAACAACAGTCACCTTGCGAAGCATCTGACGAACGATGACCTCGATGTGCTTATCGTGAATCGGCACGCCCTGCGAGCGGTAGACGCCCTGAACGCCATCGACCAAGTGCAACTGCACCGCGCGAACGCCCTTGACTCGAAGAACTTCCTTCGGGTCGAGGTTTCCGACGTGCAACTGCTGGCCGAGATCGACGTGCTGGCCATCCTCGATGAGCAGGCTCGCGCGACGCAGCACCGGGTACGCGATCGGCTCGTCACCGTTGTCCGGCGTCAAAATCAATCGACGAGCGCGATCGGTGTCTTCGATCGTGATGCGCCCGGCGGCTTCGGCGATCGGGCTAGCGCCCTTCGGCGTGCGCGCCTCGAACAGCTCGGTGACACGCGGCAGACCCTGAGTGATGTCATCTGCGGATGCCACACCACCAGTGTGGAAGGTACGCATCGTGAGCTGGGTTCCCGGCTC
This sequence comes from Actinomycetales bacterium, assembly GCA_038328315.1. Classification (GTDB taxonomy): domain Bacteria; phylum Actinomycetota; class Actinomycetes; order Actinomycetales; family Microbacteriaceae; genus Rhodoglobus. The sequence continues at coordinate 4,671 of JBBQLW010000112.1, read as the reverse complement.
GCCGATCGACTGTGCCGCGATAATGCCGACGGCTTCGCCGATGTCCACGAGCAGACCGGTCGCGAGCGAGCGACCGTAACAGGCCGCACACACACCGACAGCTGACTCACACGTCAGCACCGAGCGAACTTTGACCTGCTCAACACCAGCGGCCATGAGCGTCTCAATGAGCACGTCACCGATGTCACTGCCGGCGGCGGCAACAACCTTGCCCTTGGCGTCAACGGCGTCCTCAGCGAGGCTGCGGGCGTAGACCGAGTTCTCGACGTTGACGTCGCGCACGAGCACTCCGTCTGGGCCAGGAGCGGCGATCGTGAGATCGAGACCCTTCGAGGTGCCGCAGTCGTCTTCACGGATGATGACGTCTTGCGAAACATCAACCAAACGACGGGTGAGGTACCCCGAGTCTGCGGTGCGAAGCGCGGTGTCTGCCAGTCCCTTGCGAGCGCCGTGGGTCGAGATGAAGTACTCGGCGACCGTCAGGCCCTCCTTGTAGGAGTGAACGATCGGGCGCGGGATGATTTCGCCCTTCGGGTTCGAGACCAGGCCGCGCATACCCGCGATCTGGCGCACTTGCATCCAGTTACCACGGGCTCCGGAGGAGACCATGCGGTTGATGTTGTTGTCGGATGCAAAGTTGTCTTGCATCGCGGTCGCGACCTCAGCCGTTGCCTTGTTCCAGATCTCGATGAGCTCTTGACGACGCTCGGCGTCGGTCGTGAGGCCCTTCTCGAACTGGTCCTGCACCTTGGCGGCCTGCTTCTCGTAGCGACCGATGATCTCGGGCTTCGATGGCGGCGTCACGATGTCGCTCAGGGCAACCGTTACACCGGAGCGAGTGGCCCAGTGGAAACCGGCATCCTTGATGCGGTCAAGAGCCGCGGCAACATCAACCTTTACGTAGCGCTCGGCGAGATCGTTGACGATCGACGAGATCACGCCCTTGTCAGCAACTGCCTCGATGTACGGGTAGTCCTCCGGGAGGGTCTCGTTGAAGAGGGCACGACCGAGGCTCGTCGGCATGAGCACTGTGTTGCCTTGAACGAAGCCGACAGGCGCCTCGCCTTCGGCAAAGTAGACGTTCTCGAGTCGAATACGAGCCATCGCGTTCAGATCGAGCGTGTGCTCGTCAAACGCCAGGATCGCCTCTGCCACCGACGAGAAGGCACGGCCTTCTCCCTTGGCGCCCTCCTTGACGGTGGTGAGGTGGTGGAGCCCGATGATCATGTCCTGGGTCGGCAGGGTGACCGGGCGGCCATCAGAAGGCTTGAGGATGTTATTGCTCGCGAGCATGAGTACGCGCGCCTCAGCCTGTGCCTCGACCGACAGCGGAAGGTGCACCGCCATCTGGTCACCGTCGAAGTCGGCGTTGAACGCCGCACAGACGAGCGGGTGCAGCTGGATGGCCTTGCCCTCGACCAGTTGTGGTTCGAAGGCCTGGATGCCCAAACGATGCAGCGTTGGCGCGCGGTTGAGCAGCACCGGGCGCTCGCGGATGATCTCCTCGAGCACATCCCACACCTGCGGACGGCTTCGCTCGACCATGCGCTTGGCACTCTTGATGTTCTGCGCGTGGCTCAGGTCGATGAGGCGCTTGATCACGAAGGGCTTGAACAGCTCGAGTGCCATCTGCTTGGGAAGACCGCACTGATGGAGCTTGAGCTGCGGACCGACGATGATGACCGAACGACCGGAGTAGTCGACGCGCTTGCCAAGCAGGTTCTGGCGGAACCGCCCCTGCTTGCCCTTGAGCATGTCGCTCAGTGACTTGAGGGCACGGTTGCCGGTACCCGTGACCGGGCGGCCACGGCGACCGTTGTCGAACAGGGCGTCTACGGCCTCCTGCAACATGCGCTTTTCGTTGTTGACGATGATCTCGGGCGCGCCGAGGTCAAGCAGCCGACGAAGGCGGTTGTTGCGGTTGATCACCCGACGGTACAGGTCGTTGAGGTCAGAGGTCGCGAAGCGGCCACCGTCAAGCTGCACCATCGGACGAAGCTCCGGCGGGATGACCGGCACAACTTCGAGCACCATGGCGGCAGGCGAGTTGCCGGTCTGGAGGAAGGAGTTGACTACGCGCAGTCGCTTGATCGCGCGGATCTTCTTCTGACCCTTGCCATTGGCGATCTGGTCGTGCAGGTCGACACTTTCGGTTTCCAGGTCGAAGGCCTGCAGGCGCTTCTGGATCGCCTCAGCGCCCATGTAGGCCTCGAAGTACATTCCGAACCGGTCCTGCAGTTCCTGGAAGACCGAGTCTTCTGGCTTGAGATCGCCGACCTTGAGGCTGCGGAAGTCGTCCCAGACGCGCTCGAGCTGGGCGATCTGTTCGTCGAGGCTCTTGCGAGCCTGACCCATCTCTTTTTCTGCACCATCCTTGACGCGCCGCTTCTGGTCGCTCTTGGCGCCCTCCGCCTCGAGGGCGGCGAGGTCTTCCTCAAGCTTCGTGAGGCGCTCAGCGATGCGAGCATCCCGTTGTCCCTCGAGGGTCTTGATCTCGAGACGAATCTCATTCTCAAGCCCCGGCAGATCGTTGTGACGACCGTCTTCGTCGACCGAGATGATCATGTACGCCGCGAAGTAGATGACCTTTTCGAGGTCCTTCGGCGCCATGTCGAGCAGGTAGCCCAAACGCGAAGGAACGCCCTTGAAGTACCAGATGTGGGTGACCGGCGCGGCGAGCTCGATGTGGCCCATGCGCTCGCGGCGTACGGAGGACTTGGTGACCTCGACGCCACAGCGCTCGCACACGATGCCCTTGAAGCGCACGCGCTTGTACTTGCCGCAGGAGCACTCCCAGTCACGGCTCGGCCCGAAGATCTGCTCTCCGAAGAGGCCGTCCTTCTCGGGCTTGAGCGTGCGGTAGTTGATGGTTTCTGGCTTCTTGACCTCGCCATGTGACCAGCGACGGATGTCGTCTGCTGTGGCCAAGCCGATTCGGATCTCGTCAAACGCGTGAACGTCGAGCACAGTTGTCTTCTCTCTTCGAAACTCTGAAATCGTGGGTGATGATCGGTCGAGATCGCGCCGCAGCGCTTAGATCTCGTCGATCGACGAGGACTCGAACCGAGCCGAGATGTTGATGCCGAGTTCTTCGGCGGCGCGGAAGACTTCGTCATCCGTGTCGCGAAGGTTCACTGTCGAGCCGTCGGCCGAGAGCACCTCGACGTTCAGACACAGCGACTGCATCTCCTTGATGAGCACCTTGAAGCTTTCGGGAATACCGGGCTCCTGGATGTTCTCACCCTTGACGATTGCTTCGTACACCTTCACGCGACCGAGGATGTCGTCCGACTTGATTGTCAGCAACTCCTGCAGTGCGTATGCGGCACCGTATGCCTCGAGCGCCCACACTTCCATCTCACCGAAGCGCTGGCCACCGAACTGCGCTTTACCACCGAGCGGCTGCTGGGTGATCATCGAGTACGGGCCAGTCGAGCGAGCGTGGATCTTGTCGTCAACGAGGTGGTGCAGCTTGAGGATGTACATGTAGCCGACGGACACTGGCTCCGGGAACGGCTCGCCGGAGCGGCCGTCAAAGAGTCGGGTCTTTCCGGTGGAGTCGATCAGACGGTCGCCGTCGCGGGTGGGAATCGTCGAGTTGAGGAGTCCCTCGATCTCGGACTCCAGCGCTCCGTCGAACACCGGGGTCGCGACCTTGGTGCCGGGGGAAGCCTTGCGGGCATCCTCTGGAATACCGTTTGCCCACTTCGGGCTGCCGTCGATCTGCCAGCCCTGCTTGGCAACCCAGCCGAGGTGCGTTTCGAGCACCTGACCGAAGTTCATGCGGCCAGGAATACCGAGCGGGTTGAGGATGATGTCGACCGGAGTTCCATCAGCCAAGAACGGCATGTCCTCGACCGGCAGAATCTTGGAGATGACGCCCTTATTGCCGTGACGACCGGCGAGCTTGTCACCGGCGGTGATCTTGCGCTTCTGGGCGATGTAGACCACGACGCGCTGGTTCACACCGGAGCCGAGCTCGTCATCGTTGTCAGCGTTGAACTCCTTGACCGCGATGATCGTGCCCTCTTCACCGTGCGGCACCTTGAGCGAGGTGTCGCGAACCTCGCGGCTCTTCTCGTTGAAGATCGCGCGCAGCAGGCGCTCCTCGGCGCTCAACTCGGTCTCACCCTTCGGCGTGACCTTGCCGACGAGGATGTCGCCAGGGCGAACTTCGGCACCGATTCGGATGATGCCGCGCTCGTCAAGGTCGGCGAGCAGCTCTGGGCTCACGTTCGGCAGATCGCGCGTGATCTCTTCCTTGCCGAGCTTGGTGTCACGAGCATCCACTTCGTACTCTTCGATGTGAATCGAGGAGAGGATGTCGTCCTTCACCAGATTTTGGCTCAGGATGATGGCGTCTTCGAAGTTGTGACCCTCCCACGGCATGAACGCCACGAGCAGGTTCTTGCCGAGTGCGAGCTCGCCATTCTCGGTCGCGGGACCGTCGGCCAGCACCTGGCCGACCTCGACCCGGTCGCCGGCGCTCACGATGACGCGGTGGTTGTAGCTCGTGCCCTGGTTCGAGCGGTCGAACTTGCGCAAGATGTAGTCCTGCGTTCCACCGGCGTCGAGTTGCACGGTCACCGAGTCGGCTGAGACCTCAGCAACGACGCCGGCCTGCAGCGCAGTGAGCACGTCACCGGCGTCGATGGCCGCGAAGCTCTCCAT
>JBBQLW010000111.1:0-5592 GCA_038328315.1 Actinomycetales bacterium | reverse complement strand
CATGAGCCCGGCCACGCTCTACGCGCTCAACAAACTCTTCGAGCAGGGCATCTCGCTTTTTTACTCGGCGAGTCTCGGCAGCATCCGCAGCGCCCTCACCGTGCTGCTCGATCGGGCTCACGTCACCGTGGCCGAGAGCGTGGACAACGGCCGCAGCAAGAAGACCTACGCCATCACCGACGCTGGTCGGGCCGCCTTCATCGAGTGGATGCTCGCGCCGATCGCATCCGGAAACCTCGAGACCATCGCGCTCTCGAAGCTGTACCTGCTCGGCCTGCTTCCGGCGGATGCCCGTGCCAGCATCCTCGAAGACATCACCGCCCGCACCGCTCGGGACCTCGCGCAGCTCGAGCAGTTGGCCGTGATGCTCGACAGCATGGAGGTGCCGCCCGAGTATCGCGAGATCTTCCGCTACCAGCGCCTCACTCTGGAGTACGGGCTGATGAGCCACCGCGGGGGCCGGGAGTTCTTCGCGCAAGTGAGCGCGGGGGAGGCGCAGCCAACCCCGCCAACCGCACCCCGATAGAATTACCCCCATGGCCAAGGCACCCCTGATGGACTTCGACAAGGCCCTCGAACTCTTTGAGCCGGTGCTCGGGTTTGAGGTGCACGTCGAGCTCAACACGCAGACGAAGATGTTCTCGGATGCCCCGAACCCCGCCGCGCTCGGCAACGTGCACGCCGAGCCGAACACCTACATCACGCCGGTCGACCTCGGCCTGCCGGGCAGTCTTCCGGTGGTCAACGAGCTGGCAGTGAAGTACTCGATCAGCCTCGGCCTGGCGCTCGGCTGCCAGATCGCGCCGACGAGCCGCTTCTCGCGCAAGAACTACTTCTACCCCGACCTTGCCAAGAACTACCAGATCAGCCAGTACGACGAACCGATCGCCTTCGACGGGCAAGTCGAGGTAGAGCTGGCGAGCGGCACGACCTTCACGATCGAGATCGAGCGCGCGCATATGGAGGAGGACGCCGGCAAGCTGACGCACGTCGGTGGCGCGACCGGTCGCATCCAAGGGGCTGAGTATTCGCTCGTTGACTACAACCGCGCCGGCGTTCCGCTCGTCGAGATCGTGACCAAGATGATCACCGGTGCCGAATCGGATGCCCCGGAGCTCGCCAAGGCCTACGTCAGCGCCATTCGCGACATCGTCGTTGCGCTCGGCATCAGCGAGGCCAAGATGGAGCGCGGCAACCTGCGCTGCGACGCCAACATCTCACTCAGCCCGCGCGGCTCCGGCACACTCGGCACCCGCACCGAGACCAAGAACGTCAACAGCCTGCGATCAGTTGAGCGCGCGATCCGCTACGAGATCCAGCGCCAGGCGGCGATTCTGGATGCCGGTGGCACGATCATCCAGGAAACCCGCCACTGGCACGAAGACACCGGCGTCACCTCGGCCGGCCGGCCGAAGAGTGACGCTGATGATTATCGCTATTTTCCTGAGCCTGACCTCCTCCCTGTTGAACCGTCTGCCGAACTGATCGCCGAGCTGCGCGCCGCCCTGCCCGAGGCGCCCGCCCTCAGGAGAAAGAGGCTACAAGCCGCGTGGGGCTTCACCGACCTCGAGTTTCAGGATGTGGTGAACTCCGGCCTGCTGGTCGAGGTGGAGGAGACGGTGGCCGCCGGTGCCGCCCCCGCCCAAGCCCGCAAGTGGTGGACCGGCGAGCTCGCCCGCGTCGCCAACGAGCGGGGGGTGGATGCCGCAACTCTCGTCACCCCGAAGGCCGTCGCCGAGCTCGTGGTGCTCACCGACATCGGCACCCTCACTGACCGCCTCGCCCGCCAAGTGCTCGAGGGCGTCATCGCTGGCGAGGGCACGCCTGCCGAGGTCGTGCAGTCCCGCGGCCTTGAAGTGGTGTCGGATGACACCGCGCTCATCGCCGCAATCGACACCGCGCTGGCCGCTCAGCCCGACGTGCTCGAGAAGATCCGCGAGGGCAAAGTGCAAGCCGCCGGCGCCGTGATCGGCGCGGTCATGAAGGCCATGCAAGGCAAGGCGGATGCCGCGCGCGTGCGCGAGCTGGTGCTGGAGCGGGCGGGTTCCTAAGCCCCGACGATCGCTTTGCGCAGATCCTTCATCAGAAGGAACAGGTGCAGAGCGTCGGTTGGTGACGGCTCGAACTCGGCCAAGTTGAGGTAGTAGTCGCGCGCGCGTTCATCTTTGGCGTGCACCAGAAGCGCACGCACTCCAATCTCATCCGCCGCGCGGTCGACGCGCACGAGCGCGTCCCTGACGAGCATCCGGCCCAAGCCAGCGCCCTGGTAGTGCTCATCCACCGCGAGTCGGGAGAGCAGGATGACCGGGATGGGGTGGCGCGCGACGCCCTTCGAGACTCTGGCCGGGGCATCCGCGTGCTCAACAGCGCCCGTCGAGAGCGCGTAGTAGCCGGCGATGCGTCCCGCCGACATGCTCACAAATACCGTGGCCATCCCCGACTGCTGGTTCGCCAGTGCGTACCGGCCGATCCATTCGTCGAGGTCGGATTGACCGCTCTGGAACTCCCGCGCCGGGTCCGCACCCCCAAGTTTCCTCGGGCGAGCGAATGCGGGGGCGTCAGTCAACGAATCGGTCGTCGGATGCCAGCAGTTCGGCCAAGCGAGGCTTGTAGACCGCTGGACGCTCGAGCAACTCGCTGAACGAGCGCCAGGCGGCCGCGTCGATGGCAAACCGTCGCCGATCTGCGAGCACGTGCTCTGCCGCGCTCGCCGCGCTGCCGATCACGAATTCGCTCACACTCTTGTTGTCCGCTTCGGCTGCTCTTCGAATCAGGCTCGCTTGCGACGGCGCGAGTCGCACGTTCATTCGGGCATCTTTGTTCTCGTGGTCGATAGATCCGGGGACAGTCATTAGGGCGTCCTTCCTGTACGTCGATTGTACATACGTCACTCGCATCCGTGACCGTGATCGGATGGTACGCCGCCCGAGTCGGGTCGGGCGCGCCCAATCCACAGCGAGGCCTTGAAGCTGTGTCGGATCGAAAAGATCCGCGAGGGCAAGGCGCACGCCGTCGGCGCCGTGATCGGTGCGGTCATGCCGTCCATGCAAGGTAAGGCGGATGCCACCCGTGTACGCGAGCTCTTGATCGTGCTGGAGCGGGCGGGTCAATAGCTCCACATCAGGAGCCGTCAGACACTGTCTAGAGTGTCTCGATCAATGAGCACCTTTCGCGCGAGAAATGCCTCAGGCACCCTGTCAATTGGAACCGGCACGTCATAGCTGCCAGCGCTGAAAGTCCACGACTTGCGCAGTGATCGAGAAGAGGCGCGCGTCCAGGATGGAACCGGCAGTGACTCTTCGCGCAAGCGGTACTCGACGAGCCCGGCAAGCGCTGCATCCCAGTGCTTCACGCCAGTTGGCGCGGGCTCACTGATCGCCAGGGCGTACCTCACCTCGTCGTGCTCAGCAACCAGATTGTCGTTCAGTTGAATGAAGTGCCTCAATGCGGCGGCTTCGTCCTTGTGCGAAAGCGCGGTCCGCATGGAGTCGGCAGTTGATGCCGCGTCGACACGCCGCGTCGGGATGCTGATCAGCGAGCGCCCTATGGAGGCCAACAGTCGCTCGAGAGTAGCGACTGTTGGGATTCTCTCACCGCTCTCGATCAGCGATAGCGAAGAAGCTGCCACCCGTGCTCTTTTGCCCAGTGCTTTTTGAGTCAGACGGTTGACACGGCGCGAGCTTCTGACGAGGATATCTGCCGGCAAGAATAACTCCCTAGATTTACTAGAACAATAATATACAGCTTGATCTTGGCGCGCTCAAGGTGAAAGACTAGAGCCATGGCGGAGTCACAGCGAGGCATCATCGGGATCGGTTACGAAGGCATATCGCAAGAGGCCTTAACAGATCAGATTCTCGGCTGGGGCGTGGAAACCCTCGTTGATGTTCGGTTGAACGCAATCTCCCGCAAGACGGGTTTCTCCAAGAAGGGCTTGCAGGCCTATCTGCACTCGCGCGGAGTCCAGTACTTGCACATGCCTGAACTGGGGAACGCGCGTGACAACCGCGCCGGCTTCAGCGAGCCCGGAACAGTTGAAGGGGATGCTGCGCGAAGAAAGTACCGCGACTCCCTCGAGTCACACGCGGCTATACGGCGGCTTGACGAACTCGCTGAACTGGCTGCGACGGGTCGGGTTGCGGTCCTCTGTTTTGAGTCCCGCGAGACCGAATGCCACCGCCACGAGGTGCTACGCGCCGTTCACGATCGCCTTGACTCGCTCGTCCACTAGAAGAGCGACTGGGTGGAAGCGAGCCCACGCTCTGGGTAGTAAACCCCGAGCACGCTGAACTTGTCGCGCTTGGTCGGCCTCTCGAAGTTGCCCAAGTAAAACCTGATAAGTCGCTTCGGTGCGGCCATCATCTCAAAGTACTTTTCGGTGATCTTGCGCTGAGCATCCTCATCACCGTCTGTTCCCAGCCGACGCTGCAACTCGGTGAGTTCCCAATCGAGAATCTGCCCGACATGACCGGCGCACCCGGCTTCGGCACAGCGATACCGATACCTCACGATGAAGCGCGGTGCTTCGAGCTTTGGCGGGATGCTCGCGCTGCCGAACAGGTCCACCTGAGACAGAGCGTTAGCGATCTTGACTCGCTCGGCGGCGCTCCAGCCAGGATGCTTTGTGAAGGTCAGGCCCGAGATGTCGAGTACGTCTACAAAGCCCAACGATGGGCCATTCGAGTTCCCGATAGTGCCGGCACGGAGAGCGCAGGTCGTCGTGACAACGACCTCGTTCATCTCCGCAACACGGGCCGCCCACCCTGCCAAATGATCAACGACACTGATCGAGTCCCACTGCGGCGAGAAGCTTTCCTTGCGCCCATCCTCGTTTCGGCGACGAACCGTGAGCTCGACTATGTCGTATTTTTTAAATTGCTGTTCGGAACCCAGGTAGCGAAACGGAATCGGATACAGACGAATCCACTCGCGCGAGGGTGAATCGAGTCGGATCCCGGCGACACAAACAGTGTCGCCGTACTTTATGGACGGTTGCGGGGACGTCTTGACCGTGATGAGAACCCGCGCTTGCTCACCAATGATCGCCATGGCGCGACCATAGCCGCGGCCACTGACACGGCGGTTGCAGAGGAAGAGTGTCGCTCCTATGGGCCAAGATTGAACCATGCTCGATACCGAATTCGCCAAGCTCGTTGAGACGTTCGGGCGTGAGACGAAGGCCAAGCTCGCAGGAGTTGGCGAGTCCGAGGAAGCACTCCGCGTTCCCATCGAACACCTTGTCACGGGTGTCGGCGCGCTGATCGGCAAGAAGACGATTCTCGACGGTGAGGCCCACCTCACTGAGTTGAGCTCGCGCCCCGACTTCGCCGTGCGCGTGAAGGGTGCGGTCGTCGGCTACATCGAGGTGAAGAAGGCGGGGCTCTCGCTCGACCCATCCTCGTTCTCGGGCCACAACCGCGAGCAGTGGAACCGCCTGAAAGACCTGCCCAACCTCATCTACACGAACGGCAGCGAGTGGCGGCTCTACCGCGGAGAGCCGCAGCCCGCCCTCGTCGCCCAGCTTGGCGGCGGCCCGCTTGATGTCGCGGGGGCGGCCCTCACCCCCGACAGCAACTTCGCGCACCTCGTCTC
>JBBQLW010000110.1:0-5666 GCA_038328315.1 Actinomycetales bacterium | reverse complement strand
GATGCGCGGCTCCTTGCGCACCGCCATCGCGATGTTGGTGAGCGCCCCAGTCGGAACGAGGGTGATCTCGCCCGGCTCAGCGGCCATAATCGTTTCGATGATGAAGTCGACGGCGTGCCGCGGATCAAGCTCGATGGTCGGCTCCGGCAGCACCGGCCCGTCTAGGCCAGACTCCCCGTGGATGCTCTCAGCCACTTCGATGGCGCGCACAAGCGGGCGATGAGCGCCTCGCGCGAACGGCACCCCGGTGATGCCAGCAACCCGAGCGACCGCAAGCGCGTTGCGCGTGACCTTCTCAATCGTCTGGTTGCCCATGACCGTCGTGACGCCGACCAATTCGATGTCGGGATTGCCCCACGCAAGCAGCATCGCGATCGCGTCGTCGTGGCCAGGGTCGCAGTCGAGGATAATCTTTGTCGCCATGGCAACAGCCTAGTGGCATCCTGCATATATGAAAGTCGTGTTCATATATGTAGAGTGTGATCATGACTACAGAACTTGCTGCTCGCGGCGCCGCCCGGGTCGAGTGGATTCGATCTCGCATGCCGCTACTCGCGCGCACTCGAGCGGACTTTGCCAACACGCTGCCGTTCGCGGGACAGCGCATTGGGATGTCCCTACATCTTGAGCCAAAGACCGCGGTGCTTCTCGAGACCCTCGCGGCCGGGGGCGCGGAGCTCGTTGCGACCGGGAACCACGGCTCGACGCAAGACGATATCGTCGCGTACCTGAAGACGCTCGGCATGACGGTGCTCGGTGCGCGCGACGACGACCTGATGCAGCACCTCGGCAACGTGGCATCCGTTGTCGACTCGAGGCCGACGATGTTGCTCGACAACGGGGCCGATCTCGCGGCGATTATTGCGGGCTCGCCCGCCGCCGGCGCAGCCGTTATCGGCGGAACAGAGGAGACCACATCAGGCGGATTGCGCTTGCGCGGCGAACTGGCTGGGCGCATCCCGTTTCCGATGATCGTCATCAACGACTCGCAACTCAAGGCGATCGGTGAGAACAAGCACGCGGTCGGGCAGAGCGTCGTCGAGAGCTTCATGCGAATAACCAACATGATGGTCAACGGTCGGAGATTCGTCGTAGCTGGCTATGGCTGGTGCGGACGCGGGATCGCGCACTACTTGCGCGCTTTCGGCGGCAAGGTCGCCGTCGTCGAGATCGACGAGCTCAAGGCGTTCGAGGCGGCCATGGACGGCTTTCGGGTGGACACGGCGCTGAACCTCGCCGGCTGGGGCGAGGTGTTCTTGACCGCAACCGGGCATCCCGAGATCCTCTCCACCGCGTTCTTCGAGCGGGTCGACGACGGCGCCGTACTGGCAAACTGCGGGCACTTTCCCTGGGAGATCGACGTGCCAGCACTGCGCGCACTCTCAACGAGCAGTCGAATGCTGGATGACGCGATCGAGCGCATCGAATTGCCCGACGGTCGTCACGTGATCCTCATTGCAGACGGCCGGATGATGAACCTCGCCGGCCGCGAGCCGAAAGGCAATTCGCTCGAGGCGATGGACCTCGGCTTTCTGTTGCAGACCCTGTCGCTCGAGCGAGTCGCGACCGCAGCAGAGACGCTCACACCGGGAGCCCAGCCCGTGCCGGACGATCTCGATCGCGAGATCGCTCGGCGCATGGTGAAGGCGATGGCGGCCGAGCGATGAGGAGCGATGAACGGCGCGCGATGAACGCCGAGCGATGAACGACTACTCCGCGCCAGCCCTCGATAAGGGTCTCGACATTCTCGAGCTGCTCGCCGAGACGGCCGGCGGGCTCAGCCAGTCCGAAATCGCTGAGGCGAGCGGTCGCAGCGTCGGCCAGATGTTTCGCATGCTCGCAACCCTTGAGCGTCGCGGTTACGTGCTGCGCGATGCGCAGTCCGGACTCTATTTCAACTCGATGAAGCTCTTTGATCTGGCCCACCGGCATCCGCCGCTTCGCGCGCTCATCACCGCAGCGACGCCTGCGATGCGTTCGCTTGCCGAGACCGTGAAGCAGTCGTGCAACCTCAGCGTGCTCGACGCTGACCGAGTTCGGGTCATCGCGCAGGTCGAGAGTCCTGCTGACTTCGGCTACCGCGTGCGGGTCGGTGCGCTGTTTCCGGTCGAATCGACGGCGACCGGAGCAGTCCTGAGCGGGCGCGAGACTCTCCTCGTGCGGCCGGACCCTCTCCAGGCCGGTATCACAGACGTTGTCGCAGCCATCCGCGATTCACGGGATGCCACAATCGCGGCGATCACGGTGCCATATGTCTCGACGACCTTCAGCGGAATCCCGGTCGACACTGTCGCCACAGCGGCCGATGCCACTGCGCTGGCAATTTCCGAACGGCTCGCTGGGCTCGCCCGGCTGGCCACGCTGGCAGGGTCAACTGAGGCAAGCGCTAGATTGGACGTATGAACGCCGCCAATGACGAGTACCTCATGCCAGGAGGCGGCGCGAGCATCACGGCGCTCCCGAAGGTTTCCCTCCACGATCATCTCGACGGTGGGTTGCGACCGCAGACCATCATCGAACTCGCCGCCGAGATTGGGCACGAGCTTCCAGAGACGGATGCCGCATCCCTCGGGTCCTGGTTCGCTGAGAAGTCTGACTCCGGCTCGCTCGTGGAGTACCTCAAGACATTCGACATCACGACGGCGGTCATGCAAACCCACGCCGGACTCGTGCGCGTCGCTCGCGAGTTTGTCGAGGACCTCGCCGCTGACGGGGTCGTCTACGGCGAGGTGCGCTGGGCGCCTGAGCAGCACCTCACTCGCGGGCTCAGCCTCGACGAGACCGTCGAAGCGGTGCAACAAGGCATCGAGGAAGGCATCGACCTAGCCGCAGGCAGCGGCCAGACGATCCGGATTGGTCAGCTCGTGAGCGCCATGCGCCACGCGGATCGCGGCCTCGAAATCGCCCATCTCGCTGTGCGCCACCACACTCGCGGGGTCGTCGGTTTCGACATTGCGGGAGCTGAGGCAGGATTCCCGGCGAGCAATCTGCGGGATGCCTTCGATTACCTGGCCCAGAACTACCTACCGACAACTGTCCACGCTGGCGAAGCCGACGGCATCCACAGCATTCGCAGTGCGCTCTTCGACGGTCGCGCGCTGCGGCTCGGGCACGGTGTGCGAATCGCGGAGGACGTCATCGTTGCCGACGAGGACGACGAGAACACCTATGTCACGCTCGGCCCGGTCGCGCAGTGGGTGAAGGATCGTGAGATTGCGCTCGAACTCAGCCCGTCGTCGAATCTTCAGACCGGCGCGATCGCCCAGTGGGGTGACGAGATCGAGGATCATCCGTTCGATCTGCTGTACCAGCTCGGATTCCGGGTCACCGTCAACACTGACAACCGCCTGATGAGTTCAACGAGTCTCAGCCGCGAGCTCTCGATTCTTGCCGAGGCCTTCGGGTATGACCTGACCGATCTGGCCGTCTTCCAGTTGAACGCCGCCGCGGCCAGTTTTCTGCCACTCGACGAACGCGAGGAGCTTGCCGACCGCATTACAGCGGGCTTCGAACATGCTTAGGATTTTGCGCTCGTGAAGATCGTCACCATCTGCGGTGCGGGCATCGGTAGTTCAGGCATCCTCAAGGTCAACGCGGAGCGCGTGCTCGCCAAGCTCGGCATCGACGCAACCGTGGTGGCGGCTGACCTCGATTCTCTTGCCACCGCAATGCGCGATGCTCAAGTGGTGCTCGCCAGCGCCGAGTTCGTCAGTTCGATCGGCAGAACCTTCGCCGATGTGATCGTGATCGAGAACTACTCCGATACCGCCGAACTGTCGGCAAAGCTCGAACACAGTCTGGGCTGACCGAGCTCGCCGTCGCCGCGGGCAGGCTCAGCGCGGCGACAGCAGCGCGCGCATCCCAGTGTCGAGCTCGGCAATGACCTCGGCGGCCGCGCGTTGGCGAGCCGCGGCATCCCCCTCGGTGCTTGACGCGTCGAGGTAGACCTTGAGCTTCGGTTCGGTGCCGCTCGGGCGCACGATCACGCGTGCGCCATTCGACAGATGAACGCGCAGGATGTCGCCAGCCGGATACTCCCCGAACCCATCGCTGAAGTCGTCGATCGTCGCGACAGGCAGCGTGCCGACCCGTGCCGGGGGATGCGAGCGCAACGCCGCCATCATTCTGTCGATGTCCTGAAGGTCGTCGACGCGAAGCGAGATCTGGCCGGAAGCGTATGCGCCAAACGTCGTCGCAAAGTCATCGAGGTGGTCGACAACCGTCTTGCCGACGGCCTTGAGCTCTGCGGCAAGCGACAGGAAGTCGATAGCGGCCGAGATGCCGTCTTTGTCGCGCACCTTCTCTGGATCGACAAGGTAGCCGAGCGCCTCTTCGTAGCCGTAGCTCATGTCTGGCACGCGAGAGATCCATTTGAAGCCGGTGAGGGTTTCGTGATAACCGAGTCGGTAGGTTCTGGCGATCTCGGCCAGCGCCGGGGACGAGACGATGGATGCCACGAGGCTTCCCTGCTCCGCGCCGCTTGCCCGGAGCCGCTCAGCGGCGCGCCAGCCGAGCAGGAACCCGACCTCGTTGCCGCTCAGGCGACGCCAGGTGCCGTCAGTTCCGGGGATCGCGACAGCGAGCCGATCCGCGTCTGGGTCGTTGACGATGGCAAGGTCTGCTCCGACGGCGATTGCCTTTGCGAGCGTCAGGTCCATGGCGCCCGGTTCCTCAGGGTTCGGAAACGCGACCGTCGGGAACGTGGCATCCGGCTCGATCTGTTCTTCGACAATCGCGGGGGCGGCGAAGCCTGCGGCCTCGAAGGCGCTCGCGGCCGTCTCCCAACCCACCCCGTGCATGGCCGAATAGACGAACGAGATTGGCGCGGCGGCGTGACCGAGTTCGGCGGTGCGGCGCACGTACTCGTCGATCACCGAATCGTCGGCGACCTCGAATTCGGTCGAGCGTGGCAGATCCACGATCGACCCCGCGGCGACCCTCTCAATCTCGGCGGCGATCAGCGCGTCTGCCGGCCCCACGATCTGGGATCCGTGATCGAGTCCGCCGAGGTAGACCTTGTAGCCGTTGTCGCGGGCTGGGTTGTGGCTCGCAGTCACCATCACGCCGGCGCTCACCGCGAAGTGACGCACAGCAAAGGCGAGCACCGGAGTTGGAAGCGCTCGAGGCAACAGGATCGCACGCACGCCCGCTCCGGCCATGATGACAGCCGTGTCTCGAGCGAACACCTCGGAGTTGACCCGGCCGTCGTAGCCGATCACGATGCTGGGTTGACCGTTGCGATGGCGCAGGAACGCCGCGAACCCTGCCGCCGCTTGCGTCACAAGCACCCTGTTCATGCGAGTTGGACCAGCGCCGAGTTCGCCGCGCAGGCCAGCGGTACCGAACTGCAGTCGACCCGCGAATCGTGCCTCGAGGGGCTCGGTGTCGCCAGCCTCGGCCGCGGCGATCAGGCCAGCCAGTTCGGCTTTCGTGGTGTCGTCAGGATCCTGGTCGAGCCAGGCTCTGGCTTCATCGAGCCGGCTCACAGCTCCGCCACGATCCTTGCCAGCAGACCGCTGATCCGTGTTTCCGCTTCGCGACCGGCCTCCAGTACTTCAGCATGACTCAGCGGTGTTTTCTGGATGCCTGCAGCGAGATTCGTGATGAGCGACATCCCAAGAATTTCCATTCCAGCCTGCCGGGCCGCAATGGCTTCGAGAGCGGTC
>JBBQLW010000109.1:0-5687 GCA_038328315.1 Actinomycetales bacterium | reverse complement strand
TGATCGAATTTCGCAACTCGGAGGCAACGAGCGAGAACTTCTTTGCCTCGCTGGAGAGTCGGTTGGCGAAGGAGTCCGCGCCGACTCGGATCGCCTCAGCCGCGCCCTCGCCCGCGACCACAATCGAGCCGGAAAGCACCTCGCTTCCCCGCTCCTTATCGACTGGATCCGATTCCCCCGTGAGCATCGACTCGTCGACCTGAAGGCGCACCGCGGCAACAACGGTGGCGTCTGCCGGGATTTGATCTCCAGCCCGCAGCACGAGCAGGTCACCCAACACGACCTCCGCCACTGCGATGTCCTGCTGCTGACCGCCTCGCAGCACCCGCGCAAGCGGGGCGTACAACAGCGCCAAGCGATCAAGCGCACGCTTTGCGCGAAACTCTTGAACCGAGCCGATGATCGTGTTGGCCAGCGCGGAGAGACCGAACAGCGCGTCCTGCCATCGTCCGAGCACGAGCAGCGCGATGAAACACACCCCGATGATCCCGTTGAAGAGCGTGACCACGTTTGCCCGCACAATACTGCCGACACTCCGGCTCGTGGGCGGTGTATACGCGTTGGTCTGGCCGTTCGCAACCCGCTCGGCCACCTGACTAGTGCTCAGGCCTGCCGCGCCCGCAACATCGTCGGTGGAGACCGTCATGGCGCCTCCAGAGTCGTACGGCGGCGGGTCCGCACGCGTTCTGAGCCTAGCGAAAACGCTCTGGTTCGACCTCATACAACGATGGCCCCGGTTCTTCGGCGTGGATCGACAACCGCGAATCGCTGTTTATTGGCAGACTGGAGCGGTGATTGTCATCGTCGCGCCCGGCCAAGGCTCGCAAACGCCCGGTTTTCTTAGCCCCTGGCTTGCCGAAGCCACCTTTCGCGATCGGCTGATCGGCATGTCGGATGCCGCGGGGATCGACCTCGTCAAGCACGGAACGGTCTCCGACTCCGACACGATTCGCGACACTAGGATCGCCCAGCCCCTCATCGTCGCCGCCGGCCTTCTCACGTTTGCGGTGCTCACCGCAAACGGACGTCTGGCAGGCATCAGCGGAGTTGCCGGTCACTCGGTCGGTGAGATCACGGCAGCCGCGGCAGCAGGCATCCTGAGCGAGACTGACGCGCTCGAGTTTGTGCGTGAGCGTGGATTGGCGATGGCCGATGCTGCCGCTCTCGAGTCGACGGGCATGTCTGCCGTCGTTGGTGGCGACGAGGCCGCAGTGCTTACCCGCCTCGATGAACTGGGACTCGCACCGGCGAACTTCAATGGCGGCGGTCAGGTGGTCGTTGCTGGCTCCCTCAGCGGCCTGGCTGCCCTCGCAGCCGAGCCTGTCCCGGGCACGCGCGTGATTGCGCTACCGGTCGCCGGTGCGTTCCACACCCGGTACATGAAGCCAGCTGTCGCCCGCCTGTCCGCGTTCGCGGCAACGCTAACGCCATCCGACCCGACTCTGGCGATCTGGACAAACCGCGACGGCAGTGCAGTCACCAGCGGCCCCGTCTTCCTGGAACTGCTCGTTGGGCAGATCTCCTCCCCGGTGCGGTGGGACCGCACGATGGGCGCACTTGCCGCGGCTGGAGTCACCGGCATCATCGAACTGGCGCCGGCCGGAGCACTCGTCGGCCTCGCCAAGCGGGGTCTCAAAAGCGTGCAGACTGTCGCAGTCAAAACACCAGATGACCTGCAGGCAGCATTTGACCTGATCGACGCAGACGATTTCGCTACCGAGCACACAGACGGGACCTCATGACCACCCTCACCCAGTCACACGGCGTTGACTTCACCCGCATCTACTCGTACGGAGCCGCGCGTGGTGACCTCGTTGTGCCAAACAGCGAACTCATCGAGGCGATCGACTCGAGCGACGAGTGGATCCAACAGCGCACCGGCATCATCACGCGCACTCGCGCGTCAGCGGGCATCCTCGCCGTCGACCTGGCCACGGATGCGGCGACGGAAGCAATCGCGAAGTCGGGGGTTGCGGCGACCGACATCGATCTCGTCATTGTTGCGACGATCGGCAACGTGCAGCAAACGCCCTCCGTCGCAGCGGTGGTCGCAGATCGGGTCGGAGCCAATCCCGCGGCCGCCTACGACACGAACGCGGCATGTGCCGGCTTCAGCTACGCGGTCACGCAGGCCGATGCTCTCATCCGCTCTGGCGCGGCACACTACGCGCTCGTGATCGGCGCAGAGAAGCTTTCCGACTTCGTCGACCCGACCGACCGTTCGATCTCGTTCCTGCTCGGTGACGGCGCCGGTGCGGTTGTAATTGGGCCGAGCGAATTTCCGGGCATTGGGGCGGCGGTGTGGGGTTCGGACGGTTCGAAAGCGGATGCCGTCGGCATGAACGCAACGCTCATCGAGTACCGAGATGGCGAGGCCGGATGGCCGACCATCCGTCAGGAAGGACAGACTGTTTTCCGCTGGGCTGTCTGGGATATGGCGAAGGTCGCCAAGCGTGCGCTCGAAGTTGCCGGGGTCACTGCCGACGATCTGGCTGCGTTCATCCCCCATCAGGCCAATATGCGCATCATCGATGAGTTTGCCAAGCAGCTGAAGCTCCCCGAGAGCGTCATTGTCGCTCGCGACATCGCGACAACCGGCAACACCTCGGCCGCCTCGATTCCGCTCGCGACGCACCGACTGTTGCAGGAGCATCCCGAGCTCAGCGGAGGTTTGGCGCTACAGATCGGCTTCGGCGCGGGCCTCGTGTTCGGCGCGCAGGTCGTCGTGCTCCCCTGACGCGGGACGCCAGCCCCCTAAACTTGCACCCGGCCTAAGATTGCACTCACCCTAAGCTTGCACTCGGCCAACCTTTGCACTCGGCCTCATCACATAAGGAGAACACACCATGGCACTGTCCACCGAAGAAGTGCTTGCCGGCTTGGCAGAGCTCATCAATGACGAGACCGGCATCGCAACCGACACTGTCGAGCTCGACAAGTCCTTCACTGACGATCTAGACATCGACTCCATTTCTATGATGACGATCGTTGTGAACGCCGAAGAAAAGTTCGACGTCAAGATCCCGGATGAAGAAGTCAAGAACCTCAAGACGGTTGGCGACGCGGTCAGCTTCATCACGGGCGCGCAAGGCTAGAGCCGCGATTCGGTGCCAAGTGATCCGGAATTCGCAAGGGCGAAGTCGCGCGATTCTTGCGCCGAATCTCGACGGGTGACACAACCACCCGCGCACGACGAACTCACGGCAACACCCCGGGCACGAGGAACACTGACATGACACGCAAGAAGATCGTCGTTACCGGAATCGGTGCATCGTCCCCCCTCGGCGGCACCGCACCCGAGTCGTGGGCGGCGTTGCTCGCTGGCGAATCAGGCGTGCACACCCTCACCCACGATTGGGTTGCCGAACTCGACTTGCCAGTGACCTTCGCTGCCGAGGCGAAAGTTCGCCCGGAAACAGTGCTCGAACGTGTCGAGTCCAAGCGCCTCGACCCATCCAGTCAGTTTGCGCTCATTTCTGCGCGCGAGGCGTGGGCCGACGCTGGCTCCCCCGACGTCGACCCGATCCGTATCGGTGTCGACTATTCGACCGGTATCGGCGGACTGTGGACGTTGCTCGACGCGTGGGACACGCTCAAGGAGAAGGGTCCGCGACGAGTCCTCCCGATGACCATCCCGATGCTCATGCCAAACGCCGCGGCGGCAGCGATCAGCATGGCCATTCCGTCGCGTGCATTTGCCAGAACGGATGTCTCGGCGTGCGCATCGAGCACCGAAGCGATCGCCAACGCTTACGAGCACTTGCAACAAGGGATGGCCGATATCGTCATCGCCGGCGGCACGGAGTCTGTCGTGCATCCGCTGCCGATTGCGTCATTCGCAGCCATGCAGGCGCTCTCGAGGCGCAACGACGACCCGACAACGGCGTCGAGGCCATATGACGTCTCTCGGGACGGTTTCGTGCTCGGTGAGGGTGCTGGCTCTGTTGTGCTGGAAAGCGAAGAGCACGCCATCGCTCGTGGTGCGCGAATCTATGCGGAACTCGCCGGTGGCTCAGTCACGAGCGACTCATTCCACATCACCGCTCCCGACCCTGAGGGCTCTGCCGCCGCGCGCGCGATGCTCGCGGCGCTCGAACAGGCCGGAGCCGCGATCACCGATGTCGTGCACATCAACGCCCACGCAACGAGCACCCCGGTCGGCGATATCGCGGAGTACAAGGCCATGCTGAGGGTGTTCGGAGATCACTTGCCGTCGATCGCAGTGTCAGCCACCAAGGCGGCGACCGGCCACCTGCTTGGCGGCACCGGTGCGCTCGAGGCGATCTTCACCATCCTCGCTATGTATCACCGCACGGCTCCCCCGACGATCAACCTGACCGAGCAAGATCCTGAGATCCCTCTGGATGTTGTCACATCGCCCCGAGCTCTCGGTGACGGCCCGCTGTTGGCGCTCAGTAACTCGTTCGGATTCGGCGGGCACAACTCGGTTGTCGCGTTCCGCAGCTACGGCGACTGAGGTACGTCACCGACGAAACCCGTGGCGCTAAGAAGCGCGCGCGATGATCGGTCGGCATCCGTCGTGAACGGTGCACTCACCATCGAATAGGTGCAGATCGTCGGCGGTGACGAGCCTCTCGAGTTGTTCGAGGTCGATGAGCGGAGCTTCTGCCGCCTGCACTATGAGCCCGAGTTCGTGATCGAGAATGTTCATGCTCACCCCACGTTGTGCAGCCACACGACTGCCGAGTCCTGACTGGCGTGCCGGAAGGCGTCCAGTTCGTCATCCCATGCCTGGCCGAGCGCGAGTCGAAGCTCGCGGTGGAGTTCTGTGGTGTTCGCGCCAGCGACATCCATCGCGTAGCGGATGCGGTCTTCCGGTATCACGACGTTGCCGACGGTGTCGGTCTGCGCGAAGAAGATGCCGAGGTCTGGTGTGTGCATCCAGCGCCCGCCGTCTGTGCCGTGGCCGGCGTCTTCTGTTACCTCGAAGCGAAGGTGTTCCCAGCCCCGAAGAGCGGATGCGATTCGCGCGCCGCTGCCTCGCTGGCCCTCCCAGTAGTATTCGGTTCGCTGCGAACCCTTGAGCACGGGCTGCTGGACCCAGTCGAAGTTCACGGCGCGCTCGAGGGCGCGCCCAGCGGCCCATTCGATGTGGGGGCAGAGCGCGCGAGGAGCGGAATGCACATAGAGCACTCCGCATGCGTTTGGTGCAGTCACGTTATCTCCGTTCCGGTTGGTGCGACTTCCCCATCGACCGTGGAACGGATAACGCGATTGCTCGCGACGAGTGTTCTGTTACGAGAACGCTCGGTTTTGACTGTTCAGTTGTGACTCTTCAGTTGTGCGGCGAACCGCTCAAGAAAACGGCTCGCGCCGCGACCTCTGCTGCAATTATTACCCACGCTGGCGTCGAATGACAAGCGTGTGATTCATTGGCGTGGCGGATTGGCTCTGGCATCCCGTCGCGACCCTACCGGCGAACCACGACTCTGTAGCGCGCGCGGTGTCTGTTCTCTGTCGAGTGCCTCCGGTGGGATCAGCACTCGCACGCGCCCGCGGCGCTCGATGTTCCAACCCGCGTTATGCAGCAACATGTGGTGATGTCGGCACAGCAGCACGCCGTCGTCGACATCCGTGCGGCCGCCGTCGCGCTCCCACTGGTCAATATGATGAGCTTCACACCAGGATGGCGGCCGATCACAACCCGGAAACACGCATCCGCCGTC
>JBBQLW010000108.1:0-5689 GCA_038328315.1 Actinomycetales bacterium | reverse complement strand
GCCCTTCGGTCCAACAGCGTGCGCGGCGTGTGGGGCGAAACCCAGTTGCGCAATGTCGTTGAGGCGGCAGGCCTCATCGAACGGGTCGACTTCGATGTGCAATCGAGCATTCAATCGGATGCCGGCAGCGGCAGACCAGACATGGTGATCCACCTGCCCGGCGGCAAGAACATCGCGGTCGATGCCAAGGTGCCGTTCAGCTCATACCTCGAGGCGAGCCAGATTCCCGTCACCGCGACCGGCGAGGAGGGGGCTCGGCGCGAGACGCTCATGAAGCAGCACGTTCGCACGGTACGCGGTCACATCGATGCCCTCGCAAGCAAGGCGTACTGGGCGGGGCTCGAGGCCTCACCCGAACTGGTGATCGCGTTCATCCCGAGCGAGTCGCTCGTCTCATCGGCGATGGAGGCAGACCCTGCAATCATGGACTACGCCTTCAGCAAGCGAGTCGCGCTGGCATCCCCTGTCACGCTGTGGTCGGTGCTGAAGACCGTCGCATTCTCGTGGCAGCAGGACGTGTTGACGGAGGACGCCAAGCTGCTCTTCGACCTGAGCCGAGAACTGTACTCGCGGCTTGCGACGCTTGCTGGCCACGTCGAGAAGCTCGGGCGCTCGCTCGAAAGCACGGTCAAGAACTACAACGGATTCGTCGGGTCGATGGAGCGCCAAGTGCTCCCAACGGCCCGCAAACTCAACAAGCTCGACGAATCTACGGTGCTCGGGCCCCTCGCCGCGATTGAAGATTCACCGCGTGAACTCAGCGCGATGGAACTGGTCGCAGAACTCGAAGCTCAGCGCGAGACGGACTGAGGCGCTGCAGGCTCCACGACAGCGTTGAGCTCGGCACCGGCGTCGCTCGGTGCTGCGAACTGCGCTTCGTAGAGCCGCGTGTACGCGCCGTTCGCAGCGAGCAGTTCGAGGTGCGTTCCCTGCTCGACGATTCGCCCAGCCTCCATGACAAGAATGAGGTCGGCGTCACGGATGGTCGACAGCCGGTGTGCGATGACGAAACTCGTGCGATCCCGTCGCAGTGCAGCCATCGCGTGCTGCACGAGCACCTCGGTGCGGGTGTCAACTGAGCTTGTCGCCTCGTCCAGAATCAGCACGCTCGGTCGCGCCAAGAACGCGCGGGCAATGGTCAAGAGTTGCTTCTCGCCCGCACTGATGTTGGCTCCGTCATCCTCGAGCACGGTGTCGTAGCCATGGGGCAGCGAATGGACGAAACGGTCAACGAAGGTGGCCTTCGCGGCATCCAGAATTTCTTGCTCCGTCGCGTCGAGCCGACCGTATGCAATGTTCTCGCGAATCGTGCCGGCGAACAGCCAGGTGTCTTGAAGCACCATGCCGATGCGTGAGCGAAGGTCGCGGCGAGTCATTGTGCTGATATCGACTGCATCGAGGGTGATTCGCCCGCCGTCGAGTTCGTAGAAGCGCATCATGAGATTCACGAGGGTTGTCTTGCCTGCGCCGGTTGGCCCGACGATGGCGATCGTCTGCCCGGGCTGCGCGGTGAGCGAGAGTTCGTCGATCAACGGGGTGGCTGGATCGTAGCGAAAGCTGACCGTGTCGAACACGAGTCGACCGGTGGTTGTCTTGGGAGTCGCCGCCGCGACCGCGTCAGGGCTCTGCTCCGGCGCATCCATGAGCTCGAACACCCGCTCAGCGCTCGCAACGCCAGACTGCAGGAGATTTGCCATCGAACCGAGTTGGCTCAGCGGCTGGGTGAATTGTCGCGAGTACTGAATGAACGCCTGCACCCCGCCGATGGTGATCGCTCCTGTTGTGACCAGGAGACCACCGATGACCGCAATGGCAACGTAGACGAGATTGCCAACGAACGTGATGGCGGGCATGATGATGCCGCTCACGAACTGGGCGCCGAAACTCGCCCGATAGAGCTGCTCGTTCTTGTCGAGGAACCGTTGCTCGACCTCTCGCTGGCGCCCGAAGACCTTGACCAAGGCGTGGCCGGTGAAGGTCTCCTCGATCTGGGCGTTGAGCTCACCGGTGTGTGCCCACTGGGCGACAAAGAGCTTCTGTGAGCGCTTCGCAATAACCGTGGTGATCACGAGTGTGAGCGGGATCGTGACGAGAGAAACGAGCGCGAGGATCGGTGAAATCACGAACATCATGATCACGACCCCGATCACGGTCAACAGCGAGGTGAGTAATTGGCTGAGGGTTTGCTGCAGCGACTGTGAGATGTTGTCGATGTCGTTTGTCATGCGGCTCAGCACCTCACCGCGCTGCACCTTGTCGAAGTAGGTGAGGGGCAGCCGGTTGAGCTTGGCCTGCGACTCCTCACGAAGCCGGTACACCGTGCGCTGAGTCACCCCGTTGAGCACGTAGGCCTGCAGCCACTGAAACACCGAAGAGAACACATAGACCAAGAGCACAATACCGAGCAGAAGTTGCAGGGCTGCAAAGTCGATCCCGCCACCGCTGCCTGCCGGCCCGGCTGCATCGGTGTTGCCGAAGACGCCGTCAACGATGATGTTCGTCGCCATCCCGAGGAGGGCTGGCCCGACGACACTCAGCAGCACGCTCACAACACCGAGCGCGACAACAATGACCACAAGTGAGCGCTCCGGGCGCAGTCGGCCGACGAGTCGACGTGCAGATGGACCGAACGTCATCGCCTTCTCGGCCGGCAGACCCATGCCTCCCATTGGCCCGCCCGGGCCTCGGCGTGTTCCTTCCGGTGGGCCGATCGGTCGCGCCGGTGCCGTGCTCATGCACTCGCCTCCAAACGCAGCTGGCTGCTCACAATCTCGGCATAGGTCGGACTCGACGTCAGCAGTTCATCGTGGGTGCCGCGATCGACGATGCGGCCGTCCTCGAGCACGAGTATCTGGTCGGCGTCCTGCACCGTCGCAACCCGTTGAGCGACGATGATGAGGGTCGCGTCGGAGATCTCGCGGCGAAGCGCCTGCCGCAATCGCGCATCGGTCGCAGTATCGAGAGCAGAGAACGAATCATCGAAGATGTAGATCTCCGGGCGCTTCACCAAGGCCCGAGCGATGGCCAGCCGCTGCCGTTGTCCACCGGAAACGGTCGTGCCCCCTTGCGCGATCGGTGATTCGAGGCCGTCGGACATTGCGCGCACGAAGTCTGCCGCCTGAGCGATCTCAAGGGCCGCCCACAGCTCGTCGTCCGTCGCGTCTGGCTTACCGAAGCGGAGGTTGCTGGCCACAGTGCCTGAGAACAGGAACGGTTTTTGGGGTACCAGTCCAATTCGGCTCCAGAGCAGATCGGCGTCGAGGTCGCGCACGTTAACACCGTCGACGAGCACCGACCCAGACGTGGCATCGACGAGGCGGGGCAGCAGAGTGATGAGGGTTGTTTTGCCGGCCCCCGTGCTGCCGATGATGGCCGTCATCGTCCCCGGCTGAGCAAGCAGGTTCACGCCGTGCAGCACTGGATGCTCGGCTCCCGGGTACTCGAACCCGACATCGCGCAGCTCAACCCGCCCGCGCTCACTCACCGTCATGACCGGGTTGGCCGGCAACGCGACCGAGGATTGCGTTCCAAGCACTTCGCCGATCCGGTCGGCAGACACGGCCGCGCGCGGCAACAGCACCGCGACAAACGTCGCCATGAGCACGGCCATGAGAATCTGGATCAAGTAGGTGAGGAAGGCCGTGAGTGCGCCAATCTGCATGAGCCCACCCTCAATCCGGTAGGCGCCAAACCACAGCACTGCCACGCTGGACGCGTTGAGCACCAGGAACACGATCGGAAACATGAGCGCGAACAGTCGGCCGGTCTGCAGCGCCAATGCCGTCACCCCGGCGTTTGCGTCGGCGAAGCGCGCGACCTCGTAGTCCTCGCGCACGAAGGCGCGCACGACCCGCATTCCGGCAAGCTGTTCGCGCACAACACGGTTGACGGTGTCGATCCGCACTTGCATCGACCGAAAGAGCGGGACAACGCGCACGATGATCAAGCTCACCGAGATCAGCAGCACCGGGATAGCGACCGCCATGATCCACGACAGTTCGAGGTCTTGCTGCAGCGCCATCACGACGCCGCCGATCGCGAGGATCGGTGCTGAGATGAGCATCGTGCTCGTCATGAGCACGAGCATCTGCACCTGCTGCACGTCATTCGTGGTTCGTGTGATCAACGATGGAGCACCGAACTGGGAGACCTCTCGCTCCGAGAAGGTACCGACTTGCGCGAAGACCGCTCCGCGCAGGTCTCGACCGAACGCCATCGCGACGCGCGCACCGAAGTACACCGCCGTGATGGCGCAGGCGATTTGCACGACGGTGATGGCGAGCATCTCGCCGCCAACCTGGAGGATGTAGACAGTGTCGCCAGTCGCGATGCCGCGATCGATGATGGCGGCATTGAGCGCTGGCAAGAACAGCGAGGCGATCGACTGAGCAAGCTGAAACACGATGACAGCGGCCAGTAGCGCACCGTATGGTCGCAGGTACTTGCGCAGCAGAACACTAAGCATGGTCTGCTCATTGTGCACCCGCTGCAATCGGCAACTCGACCAATTGAGTGTGCCGTCGGCGAACGCGGCAGGTCAGACAACGCAGCAGCCGGGAACCCTAATAGCTAGCGGTCGAGCCACTTCTCAGCGAGGTGGTCGGCGCTGACTCGACGGATCGTGTTCGAGTGCGAGCGCAACACAATGCTTTCCGTTCGGATGATCGGACCGAGCCGCCGCACGCCGTTGACAAGGCCGCCATCGGTTACTCCGGTAGCCACGAAGAACGTGTTGTCGCTGCGCACGAGGTCGTCGGCCTCGTAGACGTGGTCGAACTTGAGTCCAGCATCCGTTCCGAGCTCGCGCTCCAAGCCCGTCGACGGCGCAAGTATGCCCTGAATCAGCCCGCCCAGCGCCTTGATCGCGCACGCGGTTGCCACACCTTCCGGGCTGCCGCCGATGCCGACGCAGATGTCGATTCGCGTACCGTAGAGCGCTGCATTGATACCGCCAGCCACATCGCCGTCGAGCATCAATCGCGTCGCAGCGCCCGCCGCCCGAATTTCCTCGATGAGGTTCACGTGCCGCGGGCGGTCGAGTACGGCAATGACCATGTCATCAACTCGCTTGCCCTTGGCCTTGGCAAGGGCACGGATGTTCTCGCCGATGGGTTTGCGAATGTCAACTGTGCCGCGTCCCTCGGCGCCGGTGACGATCTTGTCCATGTAAAACACGCTGGAGGCGTCGAGCATGGTCCCGCGATCAGACACGGCGATCATCGAGATCGCGTTCTGACGACCCGCCGCCGTGAGGGAGGTGCCGTCGATTGGATCGACAGCGATGTCGCAAGCCGGTCCCCGACCGGTGCCGACATGCTCGCCGTTGAACAGCATTGGCGCGTTGTCCTTTTCGCCCTCACCGATTACGACAACACCGTCGAAGTCGACAGTTCCAAGGAACTTGCGCATCGCATCCACGGCCGCACCGTCAGCCGCCAGCTTGTCGCCCCTGCCGATGAACGGAACCGCGCGAATCGCGGCGGCCTCGGTTGCCCGCACGAGCTCGAGCGCAAGATTGCGATCGGGGTGCAGATAGAGAGTTTCGGGTTCAGTGCTCACGGTTCGCGTCCTTGGGTTGTGAGGGCAAGCGTGCGGTTCTCAGCGAGTGGACGCGCCGGTGGTGGTCAGCGCGATCACAGCCTAGCGCTGCCGAACGTGACGACCGAGGTCCGTGACGGCGATAGCTAGA
>JBBQLW010000107.1:0-5710 GCA_038328315.1 Actinomycetales bacterium | reverse complement strand
CGACATTGACGGGCTCAAAGACACGATTCTGCGTGCGCTCGCAATGCCGAAAAGCGAGCGGGCAAGGCGGATGCGAGCGCTCAGGAAACGCGTCAAAGCGAACGATGTCGCCGCCTGGTCGCACAACTTCATCGCGGCCCTTGAGCTCGCACGAAGCAAGCAACGCGATCGTGTTTCGCCCGTCGCCATGTCAGAAGATCTCGCGTGAACCATCGACCTGGCCGAGCGGAGCTGAGGCGCCATGGTCGACGTTGATACACCTCCGCGTTTTTCGCGCCTGCCGGAGCCGCTCGTTGGTGCCCTTCGCGAGCTCGCCCGCACGAAGCGACTGCTCGTCGCGCTCGACTTCGACGGCACCCTCGCTCCAGAGGTCGACGATCCAGAAAAGGCTCGAGCGTTGCCGCAAGCCAAGGCGGCTGTGTTGCGCTTGCTCGCGATGAAGAACACGCGCGTTGCTCTCGTTTCTGGGCGCGCGCTTCGTAGCCTTGAGCGCGTCGCCGACCTACCGGACACCACACTGTTGGTTGGCTCGCACGGCATTGAGTTTCGACTCGACAGTCCAGACATCCAGTTAGCTCTGGATGCTCGTGAGCGCGAGCGGGTTGAGCGCCTCAACGAAGTGCTCGCAGAAGTCGCAGACGCGATGGATGAGGTTTGGCTCGAACCGAAGCCGGCTGGATTTGCACTGCACACGCGACTGGCGACGGAAGAGAACTCGCGCATTGCACGCTTGGTCGCCCGTACCGAGACGGCTGCCGAACTCGATGACTTGACTATTCGCGAGGGTAAAAATGTGCTCGAGTTCTCGGTGCGTTCGACCACCAAGGGCGAGGCGGTCGAACATCTGCGGCGCTACACGAAGGCAGACACGGTGTTTTTTGCCGGGGATGATGTGACCGACGAGGATGCCTTCGCCGCCCTCAATGCCGATGACCTCGGTCTCAAGAGCGGGGCTGGCGCGACGCTGGCGAACTTCCGCGTACCTGGCCCGATCCAGGTCGCTCAGGCTCTCCATCTCCTCGCTGACTTGCGTGAGGGAGACGTGCACGAGCAGTGATCACTCGAGCCACTTACACTTGCCACACACCACGGCCCCGCCCCTGACGGAGGAATGATGCTCGTACTCCTTCTCGTCTTCGGCGTGGGAGCGGTCGTAGCGCCACTGATCGTTCAACGACTGGGGCGCCGCGCCTTCTTCGTTGTTGCACTGATTCCACTCGTGGCATTCATCTACACGCTCGCGCAGGGTTCTGAGGTGGTAGCCGGACGGGCGATCACCGAGTCGTATCGATGGATTCCCCAGCTGGACTTCAATATCTCCGTGCGGCTCGACACGCTCTCGTGGGTTCTTGCGCTCATCGTGACGGGCGTCGGCACTCTCGTGCTGGTCTATTGTGCGGCGTATTTCCGCGCGACCGCAGAGTCGCTCGGACGATTCGCCGCGACCTTCTTGGCGTTTGCCGGCGCCATGTACGGGCTCGTCATCGCCGACGACGTTTACCTCCTGTTCGTGTTCTGGGAAGCAACGAGTGTGTTGTCTTATCTCCTGATCGGCCACGCAACAGCTTCGAAAGCAAGCCGCGGAGCGGCATTGCAGGCGCTGCTCGTCACGACCTTGGGCGGCCTGATGATGCTCGTCGGCTTGGTGCTGCTCTCGGTCGGAACCGGGACATCCAACATCACGCGGATTATTGAACTCGCTCCGTCCGATCCGCTTGCGATCGTCGCGATCCTGCTCGTGCTGGTCGGAGCAATCTCGAAGTCCGCGATCTTCCCGTTCCACTTTTGGCTACCGGCAGCGATGGCCGCACCGACACCGGTCAGCGCATACCTCCACGCCGCTGCGATGGTGAAAGCGGGCATCTACCTGATTGCACGGTTCGCGCCGGGCTTTGCGGATACCCCGGGTTGGCGCGAGAGCCTCATTGCTCTCGGGCTTGTAACGATGCTGTTGGGCGGATGGGTCGCGCTTCGGCAGCACGACCTCAAGCTCCTTCTTGCCTACGGCACGGTGAGCCAACTCGGTTTTCTGACCGTTGTCGTCGGATTCGGCACGAGAGATGCCGCGCTGGCAGGGCTCGCGCTGCTACTGGCCCACGCCCTCTATAAATCGACGCTCTTTCTTGCGGTTGGCATCATCGACCATCGTTACGGCACCAGGGACCTTCGCAAACTGTCCGGGCTTGGGCGGCGGTCTCCGCTCCTCGCGGTGATCACCGGTGTGGCCCTCGCGTCGATGATGGGACTGCCGCCGACGCTCGGTTTTGTGGCGAAGGAGACTGCGATCACCGCGATGGTGACGGATGCCACGGCCGGCGGTCAACTCGGCCTTATCGCGCTGATTGGAATTGTCGTCGGATCGGCGCTGACTGTGGCATACGGCGCCAGATTCTTCTGGGGGGCCTTCTTCGCCAAAGCGGGCGTCGAGCCAATCGAGGCGAATCCGGAATCGCGCCTGTTCACGGCGGCGCCGCTCCTGCTCGCCGTCAGCGGACTTGCGCTGGGGATCGCGAGCCCGATTCTGGGGGATTGGATCGCTGGATATCCGGCACTGTTCCCAGCCGGCGTCGGCAAGCCGTATGAGCTTGCGCTCTGGCACGGTTTGGAGCCAGCGCTCTTCCTTTCCGCTGCCACGATTGTGGTCGGAGCCGTGCTGTTTGTGCTGCGCGCGAGCGTCGAAGCCCTCCAGCTCAGCATCAAAGGAAAAATTCGACCGGCGGATGGCTACAGCGCCACCCTGCGCAGCGTCGATCGGCTCGCCGCAGCGACAACCGCACAGACCCAGCGCGGTTCGTTGCCCTTCTACCTCGGCGTGATCCTCCTGGTGTTCATCGGTACCATCACCACAACGCTCATCGTCAACCGAACGTGGCCGACCGAGATCAGACTCTGGGACTCCCCGGCACAGCTCGTCATTGCGGCCGTCATGATCATTGCGGCACTAGCGACGACCAGGGCGGACACGCGAATCCAAGGCGTCATCCTTATTGGAGTCACTGGCTTTGGAATGGCAGTGCTATTCGCACTGCAGGGGGCGCCAGACCTCGCGCTGACACAGGTGCTCGTTGAGGTGGTGACCCTTGTTGCGTTCGTTCTCGTGCTGCGCAGACTCCCGGTGCGGCTCGGTGACCGCAAGCGATCGGTGCGCCAGTGGTTGCGTGTAGTGATTGGCGTGAGCTTCGGAGTCGTGATGGCTGTCGCGGCTGTCGTCGCGGCTGGCGCGCGCAGCGCTCTGCCAGTCTCGCTCGCATGGCCAGATCTGGCGTACATCGAGGCCCACGGACGCAACGTCGTGAACGTTGCCCTTGTGGACCTCCGGGGCTGGGACACCATGGGGGAGCTCGCTGTCATCATCGCCGCCGCGACCGGAGTCGCGAGCTTGATTTTCATCAGCGGCCGCGCCGACACCCTGCCGCGGCCAGAACGCAGCGCGGCTCGGCAGTCGATTGGCAGACAGCTCCGGCGCGCAGAAGACACCTCGAACGACGAGCGCAGTTCGTGGCTGCTCGCCGCTCGAACTCTTGCTGCCAAGAACCGCTCGATCCTGCTGGAGGTGACGGTGCGGCTGATCTTCCACTCGGTGATCGTCGTCTCGGTCTACCTGACGATCGCAGGCCATAACTCGCCGGGCGGGGGATTTGCGGGTGGGCTGGTTGCAGGCATGGCTCTCGTTGCTCGCTACCTCGCTGGTGGCCGGATCGAGCTTGGGGCCGCGGCACCGATTGACGCGGGAAAGCTGCTCGGCGTCGGCCTCGTGCTCGCAGCCGGCACCGCTCTCGTGCCGCTGTTCTTTGGTGGAGCAGCCCTCGAGTCCAGCCTGTTTGAGCTCAATCTTGGCCCGCTCGGCACCCTGGATTTCGTGACGTCAACGATCTTCGACATCGGGGTGTATCTGGTGGTCATCGGTCTCATCCTCGATGTTCTCCGAAGTCTCGGCGCCGGGGTCGATCGTCAACAGGAAGTGGAGGAGATGGTGAAGGCAGCATGACGATCTCCTTAGTTCTTCTCATCGTGATGGCGGTGCTCTACGCGTGCGGCTTGTATCTCATGCTGGAGCGCAGCATGACGCGGGTGCTCCTCGGATTCCTTCTCGTTGGGAACGCCACCAATCTGCTGCTCATCGCCATGGCCGGGCAGCCGGGTGAGGCTCCGATCGTCAGAGACGGTCTCGCCGCGCAGGATATGACCGATCCGTTGCCGCAGGCGCTCATCCTGACGGCGATCGTCATCACCTTTGGCGTCTCAGCCTTCCTGATGGCGCTGATCTACCGGTCGTGGCGGCTCGCGAACCGGGATCAGCTCGAGGATGACGCTGACGATGTTGCACTGCGTGCCGGAGCGGGTGGTGTGCGAGTGGAACAACTTGTCGCGGATGACAGAGACAGCGAATTTGACCCAGCGCAGCGCTCCAGTGACGAGGCGGAACGATGACACAGCTAGTGCCGCTCGTCGTCTTGGTGCCGCTGCTCGGCGCCGCCCTCACCCTCGTGCTCGGTAAGCGACCGATCGCGCAGCGCCTCGTCGCCATCGTGGCGCTGGTAATCGTGCTCGTCATCGGAGCGGTGCTGCTGATTGTCGTCGACGCTTCTGGGACGCTCGTCATGGAAGTTGGAGGTTGGGCACCTTCGGTCGGAATCGTGCTTGTCGTCGACCGCCTCGCAGCCCTCATGGTCGTGGTCTCGGCGATCGTGCTGCTCGCTGTGCTCGTGTTCTCGGTCGGCCAGAAGATCGCCGACGGCGACAGTGAGACTCCGGTGTCGATCTTCTATCCGACCTATCTCATTCTGGCGACCGGCGTATTCAACGCCTTCATCGCCGGCGATCTCTTCAATCTGTACGTCGGTTTCGAGATTTTGCTCGTCGCCAGCTACGTGCTGATGACGCTCGGTGGAACTCAAGCCCGCATCCGAGCTGGCACAACCTACATCGTTGTGAGCCTGATTTCATCGATGCTGTTTCTTGCGGCGATCGCAATGATCTACGGGGCTCTCGGCACCATCAATATCGCTCAGATATCGGTGCGGATGGCTGAGATACCGACGGACGTGCAGACGGTGCTGCACGTCATGCTCCTGATGGCCTTCGGTATCAAGGCTGCGGTGTTCCCGCTGTCGTTCTGGCTCCCGGACTCGTACCCGACAGCTCCAGCTCCGGTGACAGCGGTGTTCGCTGGACTCCTCACGAAAGTAGGCGTCTACGCGATTATTCGAACCGAGACAGTCATCTTCCCCGGACCGGGACTCGACACCGCGCTGATGGTCGTTGCACTCCTCACGATGATCGTCGGTGTGCTCGGGGCCGTTGCGCAAGCCGACATTAAACGGATGCTCTCGTTCACCCTGGTCAGCCATATCGGATACATGGTGCTTGGCATCTCGCTTGGAACCGTTGCCGGAACAACGGCGGCAATCTACTACGTCGTGCACCACATCATCGTGCAGACCACACTGTTTATGGCTGCCGGTCTCATCGAACGAGAGGGCGGAAGTACCTCGATCACGAAACTCGGCGGACTCTTGCGCGCAGCTCCGGTGATCGCAGTACTCTTCTTCGTGCCAGCCCTGAATCTCGGCGGCATCCCACCATTTTCCGGTTTTCTCGGCAAGCTGGCCCTCTTCGAAGCCAGTGCGCAGCAGGGCACTGCGCTCGCATTTGTGCTGATTGGTGCTGGCGCACTCGTCTCCCTGCTGACGTTGTACACCCTCATGCG
>JBBQLW010000106.1:0-5731 GCA_038328315.1 Actinomycetales bacterium | reverse complement strand
GGGTGAGACCCCGAGGGTGCCTTCGAGGTACGTCGGAACGAATGAGGTGACGCCGATCAGAATCGCGCCGAGACCGAGACCGAGCAGCGTCGTCGTGAGCAACAGACGTCGCGAGAACACCCAGAGCGGAAGAATCGGTTCGGCCGCTCGAGTTTGTGACCAGACGAACGCCGCGAGCAAAACCGTGCCAACCGCGAACGCGCCGACCGACTGCGGTGAGTTCCACGCCCAGGCTTGTCCGCCCTCGAGAATGGCCAGAATGAGCAGCGTCAATGACCCGGTCAGCAACCCGGCGCCCAGAAAGTCCACCTTGTGTTTGCGCTTCTCGACACGCTCGTCGAAGTTGCGCACGAGCATCCACGCCGACACGATGCACAGCGGAATGTTGACGAAGAAGATCGCGCGCCAGAGATCGAACTGCGCAAAAATTCCACCAAGACTCGGGCCGACGACGGATGCCACAGCCCAGACGCTCGCAAGGTAGCCCTGCACTTTGGCGCGCTCCTGCACCGTATAGATGTCGCCCGCGATGGTGATCGCCATCGGCAGGATCGCGCCGGCCCCGAGCCCCTGGACAGCCCGGAAGGCGATCAGCGCCGGCATGTTCCAGGCGAGGCCGCACAGGATCGAGCCGACCAAGAACACCGCGATACCAAAAAGCACCACGGGCTTTCGACCGATCATGTCTGACAGCTTCGAGTAGATCGGCACGGTCACCGCTTGGGTGAGTAAGTAGATAGAAAACAGCCACGGAAACTCGGAGAAGCCACCGAGCTCGCCGACGATCGTGGGCACCGCGGTCGCGAGGATGGTCGCCTCGATCGCCACAAGGAAGGTCGTGACCATGAGCGCGATCAGCACGGGCCCGCGCTGGGAGCGGAAGCCGACGTCGATACTCACTGTGAGGTCAAGTCTGCCGTGTTGCTTGGCATTCCCGACCCTGCGCGCGGTGGCAGGGTCGACACGCAGCGCTGTATGACAGGCTGGGCGGATGCTCGACCCGGCCGATCCCCTCACGCGCGCCTGGCTCTGGCTCGGGCTCGTCGCTGTGCTCGTGGTGCTGGTGCTGCGCGCGACCCGGCGTGACCGCCGCGAGTTCCAGCGCTTCAAGCGGTATCGCACGACGCGGCGCCGACAGGCCACGTACCGAAAGTGGCTTCGGGACTCGTTTCTGACATTCGGCGGCCTTGCGGCGGTCGGGCTCCTGCTTGCCGGGGCGTTCGTGACACCGCTCTTGACCGAGCTTCAGGCTTGGGCATTCATCAGAGCGAACCGCGACTTCGTGACCGGCTTTCCCTTGGTGGCGACCGCGATCGTTCTCGCTGTGGTTGTGGGGCTGACAGTTTTGACGGTGATCGGTGTTCGGGCCGCTCGCACAGAGGGGGACGTGCCGGCGATCGGGGACATCCGCGCCATGCTCCCCCGCAATCGGCAGGAACTGCGGCTCGGCGCGCTGCTGTCGCTGAACGCTGGGATCGTCGAGGAACTGCTGTTTAGGCTCGCGATTCCTGCGCTCATCTTCGGTGCCAGCGACAGCGCCATTGCCGCCGTTGTTGGGAGCCTCGTGGTGTTCGGGGCTTTGCACGCGTATCAGGGCTTAGCCGGAGTGATTGGGACCTTCATCATTGGCGCTGCGTTCATGCTGGCGTATGCGATCAGCGGTTCGATCCTGCTCGCAATCGTGCTGCACGCGCTCGTCGACCTGCGCACGCTCGTGCTGATTCCGGCGGCGGTGTTTGGGGCGCACCGAGTTGACGGGGATGCTACTCCGGTGGTGGGACCGCTGCGGGCAGTCGCACCGGCGGCCGCTAGCGAATCAGCCGCACTCCCGGCTGACCACCCCATTGTTGATCGGCGGTGAGCACCGTCGCCTTGTTGGATGCGCCTAGCGCGAGGCACAGCCGATCGGCAAGTGACAGGGTGGGCAGGCTCTCCCACAGCTCGGCGGCGCGCTCCGCGTCGTCGAGAGTTACTGGAACAACCGTCAGATCAAAACTCAACAGAAACTTTCGAGACGCCCCCCAGGGGATCTGTTTTGCTCGGGTCTTCTGAGCGACTTCCGCCCAGTTCGCCGCGCCACATACCCCGCCCTCCTG
Organism: Actinomycetales bacterium; assembly: GCA_038328315.1. GTDB lineage: Bacteria > Actinomycetota > Actinomycetes > Actinomycetales > Microbacteriaceae > Rhodoglobus. The sequence continues at coordinate 3,635 of JBBQLW010000106.1, read as the reverse complement.
AAGCGCAGTTCTTACGACGTCTTCACCGTCCTCTCGCTGGAGGAAGGCGAGCAGCGCCGAGGCGTCGAAAACGTTCACGCACTCTCGCCATTTGCCGCGTGCCGCTCGGCGATCAACTCATCGGCGAGGCTTGAGCCTTTCATCGCCTCCGCAAGCTCGTCGTGCAGTTCATCCCGGCTAAGAATGCGCACACCATTCTCTTCTTCCAGCGCGAACAAGACAGTACCGTCCGACCAGTTGCGGCTTTGGCGGAGTTCGATGGGCAACACGACACGGCCGCGATCGCCAATCGTAAAGAAGTGTGTACCACTCATGCCGTGACTGTACCACTCAAATTCGAGCTGTGGTACGGCCGGGGGCTCGGTGGTCGTTTGCTCACTCGGCGGCATCCGGCAAACCTATCTCTTACTCGACGCCTCAGGAGGTTCGATCTCGCAGTTGTGAGGGGCTGAGCGCCGCCGGGAGCTGTACAGGACGGGCGGCTACTCAACCAGCGCGGCCGGCGTCGCCCCGAAGATCGCCACGAGCAACTCCCCCGCCCAGGCGATGAGTTCGGCATCCGTCGGTTCAGACGGCATCGGGACGATGACGGCACCCGCGGCAGCCATGTACCGCGCACCCGGATACATCCGCTGCAATCGCACTTGCACTGAGTCGGCGAGGGCCGCCGGTGCCACCCGCAGCTTCTCCCCCATCACAACGACCTCGCTCAAGCCGGCCTTCTGTGCCATCCGCCGCAGCCGCGAGACCGCCACGAGATTGAGCACTTGCTCCGGCGGGTCGCCGTACCGGTCGGTGAGCTCTTCAAGCACTCGGTCGATCGCGTCATCAGTTGCCGTCGGCGCGCTTGCGGTCGAGAGCTTCTGGTACGCCTCGAGGCGCAGCCGCTCGCTCTCGATGTAGTCCTCCGGCAGATGCGCATCAACCGGCAGTTCGAGGCGCAGTTCGGTTTGACCTTCTGCGATATCACCTCGGAACAGCGAGACGGCTTCGCCGATCATCCGCAGATAGAGGTCGAAGCCGACCCCGGCGATGTGCCCGGATTGCTCGCCACCGAGCAGGTTTCCAGCACCGCGAATTTCGAGGTCCTTGAGCGCGATCTGCATGCCGGCGCCGAGTTCGTTGTTGGCGGCGATCGTGTTGAGGCGATCGTGCGCGGTTTCGCTCAGCGGCTTGAGTTCGTCGTAGAGGAAGTAGGCGTATGCCCGCTCGCGACCGCGCCCGACCCGCCCGCGTAACTGGTGCAGCTGGCTGAGCCCGTACTTATCGGCGCGGTCGATGATGAGCGTGTTTGCGTTCGCGATGTCGAGGCCCGTCTCGATGATGGTGGTGCTCACGAGGATGTCGAACTTGCGCTCCCAGAAGTCGACCATCACCTGCTCGAGCACCGCCTCCGGCAACTGCCCGTGCGCGACGGCGATGCGCGCCTCGGGCACGAGTTCGGCGAGTTGGGCGGCGACCCGATTGATCGACGACACCCGGTTGTGCACGAAAAAGATCTGGCCCTCGCGCAGCAACTCCCGACGGATCGCCGCACCAACCTGCTTCTCCGAGTACGGCCCGACAAAGCTCAGGATCGGATGCCGGTCCTCCGGTGGCGTCGCGAGCGTCGACATTTCGCGGATGCCCGTGACCGCCATCTCAAGGGTGCGCGGTATCGGGGTTGCCGTCATCGCGAGGATGTCCACGTTGGTCTTCAGTTTCTTGAGCGCGTCCTTGTGCTCGACCCCGAAGCGTTGCTCCTCGTCGATGACCACCAGACCCAGATCCTTGAACGCGATGCCTTGGCTGAGCAGGCGGTGTGTTCCGATGACGACGTCGACCGTGCCATCCGCTAGCCCTGCAATTGTTTCGCGCGCCTCTTTATCGCTCTGGAATCTGCTGAGCGCACGCAGGTGAATGGGAAAGCCAGCGAAGCGTTCTGCGAATGTCTCGATGTGCTGGCGCACGAGCAGCGTCGTCGGCACGATCATCGCAACCTGCTTGCCGTCCTGAACGGCCTTGAACGCCGCGCGTACCGCCACCTCGGTTTTGCCGTAGCCGACGTCTCCGCTCAGCAGCCGGTCCATCGGGATCGGCCGCTCCATGTCGGCCTTGACCTCCTCGATGGTCGTGAGCTGATCGGGGGTTTCGGCGAAGGCGAAGGCGTCTTCGAGCTCGCGCTGCCACGGGGTGTCCGGCCCGAAGGCGTGACCCCGACTTGCCATGCGCGCGCTGTAGAGCTTGACGAGTTCGACGGCGATGTCGCGCACCGCCTTGCGCGCCTTGCCCTTGGCCGCCGCCCAGTCGCTGCCACCCATCTTGCTGAGCGCTGGCGCTTCACCGCCGACGTAGCGGGTGAGCAGGTCGAGCTGGTCGGTCGGAACGTACAGCTTGTCGGTCGGGTAGCCGCGCTTATTGGGCGCGTACTCAACGACGAGAAACTCGCGCTGCGTCTTGACGGCGTTGCGGCCGCCGGTCGAAACTTCGCGCTGCACGAGCTCGACGAAACGGCCGATGCCGTGGGTTTGGTGCACTACGAAGTCGCCCGCCTTCAATTGCAGAGGGTCGACGACATTTTTGCGACGGCTCGCGAGCCGCTTCACCTGGCGGGAGTCGTAGCCGACGGCGCGCCCGAAGAACTCGCTCTCGCTCAGCACGGCCAGTTTCGGCTCTGCGATTTCGAATCCGGCATCGATGGATGCCATCAGCACGTAAGCAACGCCCGCCTCGGCGTCGCTCGGCAGCGCCTCAACAACCCGTGCGGCGAGCCCGCGCTCGGCGAGCACATCGGCGGCTCGCTCCACCATTCCGTGACCCTGAGCCGCGACCGCGACGGTGAAGCCCTGCCCGAGCAACTCGGCGACGTGCTCGAGCGCACCGTCCGGCTGGCCAGCAAAACTCGGGACCTGGCGCGCGTCGATGCGCACGTAGTCGTCGGATTCGTCGGCGCTGTCGAACGCGCTGAACGTCCACCACGGTCGATCGCCGGCAGCTGCGCGCAGCCCCGCCATGGTGACAAAGTCCCCGGCGTCGAGGTCAATCGGAGCCTCGGCCCCCGCGGTCGCCGCGTTCCACGCCGCCCCGAGAAACTCGCGGTTGGTGTCTGCGAGGTTGACGGCGCGCGTCGCAACTTTTTCGGGCGAGATCACGGCGATCGCGGCATCCGCTGGCAGGTAATGCGTGAGCGGCACGAGCCGATCGAGCAGGGCCGGTGCGAGCGACTCCATGCCCTCGACCGGGATGCCCTCGCCGATCTTGGCGAGCATCGTCGACAGGCTCGGGAACTCGTGCTGCATCTCGCGCGCGCGCTGTCGCACCGGTTCGCTCAAGAGCAGCTCTCGGCTCGGGGCGAGCTCGGCGCGGGCGATCGGCTCGGGCAGCGAGCGCTGGTCGGCGACTGAGAACGCGCGAAGTTGCTCGAGCTCGTCACCGAAAAACTCGAGCCTGAGCGGATGCTCGTCGGTCGGCGCAAACACGTCGAGGATCCCGCCGCGCACCGCAAACTCGCCGCGGCGAGTGACCATGTCGACGCGCGAGTACGCGAGGTCAACGAGCCGCGCGCTCAGCTTGGCGAGGTCGTAGCCGCGCGCGCCCTGCTCGAGCACGACCGGCTCGATCGACATCAGATTGTCGGCGAGCGGCTGCAGCGCTGC
>JBBQLW010000105.1:0-5789 GCA_038328315.1 Actinomycetales bacterium | reverse complement strand
CGCTTGCCCTGACGCTGCACACGGTGTAACTTTGCACTCTACGCAAATATCAATCTTGCTCCACGGAGAACTCATGTCGCGCACCACAGCCCCGCCACCAGCCCGCCTGTCGAGAGGCAAACAGCAGTCCCAAGACATCGCGGATGCTGGCGGGGCAATGAGCCATCGCCAGATTATGTTCGTGATCTTCGGCCTGATGGCGGGGATGTTCCTGTCAGCACTTGACCAGACGATCGTCGGCACCTCGATGCGCACCATCGCCGACGACCTCGACGGACTCAGCCAACAGGCGTGGGTTACGACGGCGTACCTGCTTCTCGCAACAATCTCGACCCCGATTTACGGCAAGCTCAGCGATATTTTTGGTCGCCGGCCCCTCTTCATCATTGCGATCTCGATTTTCCTTGCTGGCTCGCTCGCGGCCGGCTTTTCGACCTCGATGCTTGAGCTTGCTGGTTTCCGCGCGATTCAGGGCCTCGGCGCCGGTGGACTCATGGCACTCCCGCTCGCAATCATGGGCGATATCCTCGCCCCGCGCGAACGCGCCAAGTACCAGGGATACTTCCTCGCCGTGTTCGGAGTTTCAAGCGTGATCGGCCCTCTCGTCGGCGGACTTTTTGCTGGCACGCCCGAGATTGTGTTTATCACCGGGTGGCGCTGGGTGTTCCTTATCAACATCCCGATCGGCGTCGCCGCGCTCCTCGTCGTCCTGCGTTTCCTGCACATTCCGCACACTCGCCGTCCGGTTCGTATCGACTGGTGGGGTGCAACGACGGTGATCGTCGCACTGATTCCCCTCCTCTTGGTTGCCGAGTTTGGTCGCGAGTGGGGGTGGGGCTCGCCCGCCGCAATCACCGCCTATGTCGTCGGCGCGCTCGGCATCGGTGCGTTCATCCTGAGTGAGAAGCTCATGGGTGACGACGCGCTCATCCCCCTGAAGCTCTTCAAGGATGCAACGTTCTCGATGGCCACCGTGCTCGGTGTCTTCGTGGGCTTCGGCATGTTCGGTGCCATGATGACGCTTCCCCTCTACCTGCAGCTCGTTAACGGAGCCACCCCGACCGAGAGCGGCTTCCTGACGCTCCCGCTCATTCTGGGGCTCATGATCGCCTCGATCGTGAGTGGACAGATCATCGCGCGCACCGGAAAGTACCGAGCCTTCCCGACCGTCGGAACGCTGTTGATGGCGCTCGGCTTCTTCCTGTTCACCTTCGCGACCGCAACAACTCCGGTGTGGTTCATGATGATCGGGATGCTCTTTGTCGGCCTAGGTCTCGGACAGCTGATGCAGACCCTCACCTTGGCGAGCCAGAACTCCGTGAGCGCTCGCGACATCGGCGTTGCAACGAGCTCTGCGACGTTCTTCCGCCAGATCGGCGGAACGCTCGGCACCGCGGTCATTTTCTCGGTGCTGTTCGCGCGCATCCCGCAGGCGATCGAGGCTGCCTTTGGTCGAAGCGACGTTCAGGCGGGTATCGCCGCGGCGGTAGCCGATCCCGCTGTCGTTGCGGACCCCAACAATGCTCAGATTCTCGACCTGCTGAGTCAAGGCGCTGGCGGCGGTTCGCTGGGGAACGCCCTCAACGGCGACACATCGTTCTTGAACGCAGCAGACCCTCGGCTTGCTGCCCCATTCCTCGAGGGCTTCTCGAGCGCGACCGTCACGGTGTTCTGGGTGAGTCTCGTGGTGGTGGTCATCGCGTTCGTGCTGAGCCTGTTCCTCAAGGTGTCTCCACTGCGCGAGACCTCAGCGCTGCAAGAGAACGCGGCGGAGGACGCCGCCGTCGCTACCGCCGAGACTGCTGGCTAGAATTCGGTCATGACGCTGCAACGACCTGAGGTGCGTGCGGCGCCAACGCTCGAAGCCGTCGCGGCAGCGGCTGGCGTGTCTCGCTCGACGGTGTCGCGGGTCGTGAATGGATCCACCGTCGTTAGCCCTGAAGTGCTGGCCGCGGTCACCGAGGCCATTGACAAACTGCGGTACGTGCCAAACAGGGCTGCGAGAAGCCTAGCCAATCGACAGACGATGGCGATCGCCCTCGTGATCCCAGAAGACACCACTCGGTTCTTCGGCGATCCGTTCTTCGCAGACATTGTTCAGGGCATTGCGCAAGGGCTCGAAGACAGCGACTACGTGCTCAATCTGCAGTTGGCGAGCCCTTCGCGGCCGTCTGAGAAGACCATTCGGTACCTGATGGGCGGCAACGTCGACGGCGCCGTCGTTGTCTCGCACCACTCGGGTGACGAATTCTTCGCGTCACTGGATGCCACCCTGCCAGTTGTTTTCGGCGGTCGCCCGTTCAATTCCGAGCTCAAACACCATGCATACGTCGACGCCGACAACCGCGCTGGCGCAGCGCTCGGCACGCAACACTTGATCGATCTCGGTCGACGACGTATCGCGACAATCCCGGGACCAGCCAGCATGCAGGCGGCGGTCGACCGACACCAAGGTTGGCTCGATGTCGTGACCGCCGCTGGACTGTCAACCGAGCTTGTCATGTATGGCGATTTCACCGTTGCCAGCGGTGCGGCTGCCATGCGAGGGCTCCTAGACCGAGCGCCAGACATCGATGCCGTGTTCGTGGCGAGCGACCTGATGGCAACCGGGGCAATCTCCACCCTGATGGCTCGGGGCCGCCGCATCCCAAGCGACGTTGCGGTAGTCGGTTTCGACGACAGTTCCGCCGCGACCAGTGGCGAGATCGGTATCACGACTGTTAACCAGCCATCACGTGAGATGGGTGCCGAAATGGCGCGGACCTTGTTGGCGCTGCTGCGGGGGGAGCCGGTCGAGCGCCGGCGTGTCCTTCCAACGCGATTGGTTATTCGCGAGACCGCTTGAACGTTGAGTCATCGGCCGGGAGCGTTTCTTCGGCGCCGAGATCAATTTCGACCTTGCCGCGATACACGCCGCGATCCGAGTCGCCGGCAAGCGGCGCTGGGGCTGGCAAGACCGTTTGACGATCGAGCTCAATCTGCGCCTCGTGTCGCGCTGGGTGGAACACTTCGTCGCCAATACCGAGCGCGCTCCCGCCGGACGCGCCAGTCTTGGTCTTGTTGCTCAGGTCGATCCAACCGAATCGTTGCGCGACGAACCCGAGCGCGACGATGGCAATGATCGCGCCGATGAACAGAAGCAGTTCCACTTCGTCAGCCTAAGTTACGACGCGGTACAACGACGGGCCTGCCGTTCACCTCGTGCACGTCGACGGCGAGTCCGTACACCCGCTCGACGCGCTCGGCCGTGATGATTTCGCTGGGAGAACCGACGGAGTCGACATGGCCGGCGGCAACAAGAACGAGACGGTCGGCGTAGGCGCTCGCGAGGCTGAGATCGTGCAGCACAACAACCACGGCGCGGCCTTCGCTCGCAAGCCGTCGCGCGATGCGCATGACCTCTTCCTGATGGCGAAGATCTAGGGATGCGGTCGGCTCGTCGAGAAACACCGTCGCCGCTTGCTGTGCGAGCACTCTGGCAAGCGACACTCTCGCACGCTCACCGCCAGACAGGGCGGTGAATCTGCGGGTTGCAAGGTGGCGCACGTCGGCGGCATCCATGGCAGCAATCACCTGTGCAACATCGCTGCGCCCTTCGATCTGACGCGCCCACGGGCTTCGACCCATCGCAACCACTTCTGACACCCGGAACGGAAAGCTGACGGTGTTGTCTTGCGTCAAGACACTGCGCAGACGCGCGAGCTCATCGCTCGGGATGCTGCCAATAGCGCGACCGTCGACAGTCACCGATCCGCGTGCCGGGTTTCGCTCCCCGCTCAAGACGCCCAGAAGCGTCGACTTGCCCGCGCCGTTCGGTCCGACGAGCACAAGTACTTCGCCGGGCACTACTTCAAGGCTGACGTCGTCAAGCACGGTCACGCCGTCGAGTTCGACGGTCACGTCCTCGGCGCGAATCATGCCCAACCCCCACTGCGCTTGCGCTGACGATAGAGCAGGAAGAAGAAGAACGGGCCACCGATGAGTGAGGTGAGGAGGCCGATCGGCAGGTCTGCACCGACCACGACTGAGCGCGCGAGCAGATCGGAGTACACCATGAGTGCTGCGCCCCCAAACGCGCTCGCGAGAATGAGCGGGCGGTGCGACGGGCCGATTGCCATGCGGATGATGTGCGGCACGACGAGGCCGACGAAGGCGATGATTCCGCAGAAGGCGACGGCAACACCGGTCAGCAGCGCAACGAGCACGATTGACACGATGCGCAGTCTCTCGACGTTGACACCGAGATGACGAGCGTTCCGTTCGCCGAGCGCGAGGAGGTCATACTTCCTCGCGAGAATCAACGCCGCGGCGGCCGCGATGCTCGTGGCGACTACGACAATGCCGACTTCTGGCCAACTTGAGCCGTTGAGTGAACCGAGTTGCCAGAACACAATCTGCTCGCGACCACCGGAGTCGGCGATGAACAGCATCGACGCGAGCCCCGCACCAGCGAACGCGTTGACTGCGATGCCGGTCAAGAGCAGCGTGACGACCTCGGTGCGGCCGTTCGCGCGCGCGACGAAATACACCAGCAGGGTGGCGATGAGACTGCCGACGAACGCGAAGGCCGCGATCGTTGCTGAGCCGAGCGCGGTGACACCGATGACGATCGCGATGGCGGCACCGAGCGCGCCACCCGATGACACTCCGACAACGCCTGGCTCGGCGAGCGGGTTGCCGAAAATGGCCTGCATCACGGCACCCGCGACAGCCAGCGCCGCACCGACTCCAATCGCCATCGCAATCCGCGGAAACCGAACGACCCAGAGGGTGGACTCCAGAATCGGATCCTGCGGCGCCCACGGATTCTGTATCCCGGTGGCTCTCAGAATTGAACCAATGACCTCCGCGGGACTAATCGCGAGCTGACCAATTACGGCGGAGAGCACAACGCCGCCGATGAGCAGTGCAGCTAGCACGAGAGCAAGCGTCACAGCACGACCTACGACCATCACCTCGCCGCGCATTGCCCTACCTTCGTGGCTATCTTAGGTAAGCCTAACCGCCGCGACTCAGGCCGGGATACGCTCGTCTATCCAGGCGATTAGGTCGCTCACGACCTCGTCGCGATTCGTCTCGTTGAACACTTCGTGACGCGCACCGGGGTAGACGATCGCACGCACATCATCCAACCCGGATCTCGTTACATACTCGTCGGCAAGCTTGGCAACACTTTTCTCGCCACCGAGCGAATCGTCGCTGCCGATCATGATGAGCACGGGGATGGCCGGCTGGATGTTCTTTGCCGGTCGACCGAACAGGCGCAGCCCGTCTGGAATGCCGAAGAGCTTGATCACATCGGCATAGAACGTCAGTGGGTCCTCGACGAAGGCGGTCACGACGGCCGGGTTGCGGCTCAGCCACTCGAAGCGCGTCGAGCCGAGATGCTTGTGCTTGGCGTTGAGGTCGCCGCCATTCATCAGCCCGACCGAACGGTGCGCCGTGCCAGTGAGTACAACACCGTCGTAGTCGCCGGAGTGGTCGTTGATGATGCTCTGCAACATGAGCGACCCCCACGATTGGCCGATGGCCATCAGAGGGAGTGCCGCGTTCTCGGCACGAAGGATCGTCGTGAACTTTCGAATTGCAGCGATCGTGGCGCGCAAGCCGCCAGCCCCGAGCCGACCGAGCTTGCTGAGATCCCCGCCGTGCTGCTCGACCCCGGTCGCGCCGTGCCCGCGGTGATCGTCTGCGTACACCGAGTAGCCGGCCCCGACAAGCTGCTGTGCAAGGCGCTCGTAGCGCAGCGCGTGCTCGCCGAGCCCGTGCACGATCTGAATGACACCCTT
>JBBQLW010000104.1:0-5825 GCA_038328315.1 Actinomycetales bacterium | reverse complement strand
GTCGGCGCATCGAGCAGAATCAGGGCGTCAACCGGATCGCCGTCGAGGCCGAGGGTGTTCTCGAAGAAGCCGTAATCGGTGGGGTACGCGAACGACGTAAACAGGTAGCGGTCGAGCATGACCCGTCCGGTGACGTGGTCGATCTCGTACTTATTGCGGCTCCCCCGCGGTACCTCGACGATGACGTCGTAGCTGGCCATGCAGTACTCCTCGGCTGTTCGGCGGCGTGCTGCAATAACGTTAGTGGATGCCGCCCACCCGCCCGCGACTCACTCCGGCCGTTGCCGACGTGCGTCGAGCGGTGCGGGATTCGCTGGTCGACCTCGACGCTTCGTTCGTGCTGGTCGCGCTGAGCGGCGGGCCGGACTCGCTCGCCCTGGCTGCGGCGACGGCGTTCGAGGCGCCGCGTCTCGGCGTGCAAGCCGGGGCGGTCATCATCGATCACGGTCTTCAAGCCGGGTCGGCGGATGCCGCTGCCACCGCTGCTCGCCAAGCCGAGCGGCTCGGCCTGAACCCTACCGTCGTCCGCCGCGTCGTCGTCGGCACTGTCGGCGGACCGGAGGCCGCCGCTCGCGAGGCCCGCTATACCGCGCTAGCTGACGTCGCCGCAGAGACGGAAGCAACAGCAGTGCTCCTCGGCCACACCCTTGACGATCAGGCCGAGACCGTGCTGCTCGGGCTCGCGCGCGGCAGTGGCGGCGCGAGCTTGCACGGGATGGCCGCGCGGGCTGGGCTGCTCGTGAGGCCGCTGCTGGGCATCCGCCGGTCGACCACCGTGCAGTTCTGCGCGGACTCGGAATTGGATCCGTGCATTGACCCGCAGAATACCGACCCGACCTTTACGCGAGTGCGGGTGCGCCAACGCGTGTTGCCCGTGCTCGATGCCGAGCTCGGGCCGGGCATCGCCGAGGCGCTTGCGCGAACGGCCGAGCAACTGCGCGAAGACAACGACGCGCTTGACCACTTCGCGCTCGAGCTCGCCGAGGACCTCGCCGAGCACTCAGAAGCCGGCATCTCGCTGCCGGTGAAGGCGCTCGCAGCCAACCCGGCTGCACTTCGCCAGCGACTGATCCGGCTCGCCGTCGCGAGCGAGTTTCACGTCAGCTTGAGTCGGGCGCAGACCCTCGAGGTGGCCCGCCTCGTGACAGATTGGCACGGTCAGGGCGCGATCGACCTGCCCGGCGCTAGGGTGGAGCGTCGCGATGGCAAACTCGTCTTCGCCGCCAAGCCGCAAGCCGCCAAGCCGCAACCCGCCAAGCCGCAACCCGCCAAGCCGCAAGCAGAAGGACCCTGATGGAACTCGCTGATGTCACTGATGACTTGACCGAGGTGCTCTACACCGAGCAGCAGCTGCACGAGAAGATCGCCGAACTCGCGCGCCGCATCGAAACCGACTACGCGGGCGAGCGCCCGTTGCTTGTCGGGGTGCTCAAGGGCGCAGTCATGGTGATGGCCGACGTTGCTCGCGAACTCAAGATGCACGTCGACATCGACTTCATGGCGGTCTCATCGTACGGGGTGAGCACGGAGTCGAGCGGGGTCGTTCGCATTCTCAAAGACCTCGACGCCGACCTCAGGGGTCGGCACGTCATCATCATCGAAGACATCATCGACTCTGGCCTGACGCTCTCGTGGCTTCGTGGCAACCTCGAAAGTCGCAGTCCGGCCAGTCTCGAGATTCTTGCTTTACTGCGTAAGCCGGATGCAGCGAAGGTCCACGTCGACGTCAAATACTTCGGTTTCGAGATCCCGAACGCCTTCGTGGTCGGGTATGGGCTTGACTACGCGGAGCGGTACCGCAACCTCCGCGGCGTTGCGGTGCTGGCACCGCACGTCTACGAGAGCTGACCGGTGAGCAGTTCAAGGTAAGCCGAACGCGAACACGCAGGCCGCACGCAGTGGGCAGCGGCTAGCCTTGCACCACCAATCTTCAGCAGGAAGGGCTGGGCCCATTCGGCCCGGAACAACATGGACTTCAAGCGTATTTTTCGTGGGCCGGTCATCTACATCGTGCTCGCCATTGCGGCGGTGGCGGTCGGCGCGAGCCTGCTCACCGGCAGCGGCTTCCGTGAGGTAACGACGCAAGCGGGACTTTCATACCTGCAAAACGGTGCCGTCACGTCAGCGAAGATCGTTGATCGTGAGCAACGCATTGACCTCACGCTGGCACGAGCAGACGGCGAGAACGGCACGCAAGTGCGGTTCTATTATGTAACGCCGCGCGGGGCAGAGGTCATCGCGGCCATCAATGACGCCAACCTTTCGAGCTTCGACGACGAGGTGCCGCAGACCAGCTTCTGGGTGTCGCTGGCTGGCATCGTGATCCCGTTCCTGATCATCGGCATCATCTTCTACTTCTTGCTGACCAGAATGCAGGGCGGCGGAAACCGCGTCATGCAGTTTGGCCGATCGAAGGCCAAACTCGTCGGCAAGGAGGCTCCGCAAGTGACATTTGCGGATGTTGCCGGCGCGGACGAAGCAATCGAGGAGCTCGAAGAGATCAAGGACTTTTTGAAGGAACCGGCCAAGTTCCTGGCCGTCGGCGCGCGCATCCCCAAGGGCGTTCTGCTCTACGGCCCGCCAGGAACCGGTAAGACGCTGCTTGCCCGCGCGACCGCTGGCGAGGCTGGCGTGCCGTTCTACACGATCTCGGGTTCTGACTTCGTTGAGATGTTCGTCGGCGTCGGTGCAAGCCGCGTTCGGGACCTGTTCGAGCAGGCGAAGCAGAACTCGCCAGCCATCATCTTCATTGACGAGATTGACGCCGTCGGTCGGCACCGTGGTGCTGGTATTGGCGGCGGCAACGACGAGCGCGAGCAGACGCTCAACCAACTGCTGGTCGAAATGGACGGCTTCGACGTTAAGACCAACGTCATTCTGATCGCCGCGACCAACCGGCCAGACGTGCTCGACCCCGCCCTGCTGCGTCCCGGTCGGTTCGATCGCCAGATCGGCGTGGATGCGCCCGATCTTCAGGGCCGCAAACAGATTCTTGAGGTGCACGCCAAGGGCAAGCCGATGGCCGACAGCGTGGATCTCGAAGTGCTCGCGCGCAAGACCCCAGGGTTTACCGGGGCTGACTTGGCCAATGTGCTCAACGAGGCGGCGCTCCTGACAGCGCGCTCGAATGCCCAGCTCATCGATAACCGTGCCCTGGACGAGGCCGTGGACCGCGTGATGGCTGGCCCGCAGCGCCGAACGCGCCTCATGAATGACAAAGAGAAGCTCATCACCGCCTACCACGAGAGCGGCCACGCGCTCGCCGCTGCATCCATGCGAAACACCGATCCGGTGACGAAGGTCACCATTCTGCCGCGCGGTCGCGCACTCGGTTACACGATGGTGCTGCCACTCGAGGACAAGTACTCGATCACGCGCAACGAACTGCTCGACCAGCTCGCATACGCGATGGGAGGTCGGGTTGCCGAAGAGATCGTCTTTCACGATCCGACGACCGGGGCATCCAATGACATCGAGAAGGCCACCGCGATCGCCAGGAGGATGGTGACCGAGTACGGAATGAGCGCCAAAGTCGGCTCGGTGAAGCTCGGAGCGACCGCTGGTGAGCCGTTCATGGGCCGCGATCTGGGGGCGACGCGCGACTACTCAGACACGATCGCCAAGACGATCGACGAGGAGGTGCGCGCGCTCATCGATCAGGCTCACGACGAGGCATGGCAGGTGCTCAACACAAACCGTGACACCCTCGACCGCCTCGCGACAGCACTGCTCGAGCAGGAGACCCTCGACCACGTGCAGCTCGCCGCGATCTTCGAGGGCATCGAATTGCTGCCAGAGCGCCCGCTGTGGCTCTCGAGTGAGCAGCGCCCGCTCTCGGACCGTCCGCCGGTCGCGATGCCGTCGCGCCTTCCGATCGACTCCGGTATCGCAGAAGGCGGGATCGAGTCAGAGGCACCCGCGAAACCGAAGCGGGCCCCGCGCCCTCGAAAGTCTCCTGAGATCGCTACCGCGTAACGCAGGCACTCGAAACGCAAAGACCGAGAACGCCGAGAACAGAGGCGAGGATGTCACGAATGCACGATGTGGCGAGCAAACGGGGGGCGACGGCCTCGGTCGCTCGCCCGGCTGTGCGCTCGCTCGCGCGCCCGGCCGCACGCCCAATGGTTCTCGGCGTGCTCAACGTCACGCCCGATTCGTTTAGCGACGGTGGCCGGTACGTGAGCCTGACAGCGGCCGTGGATCGTGGCATCCAGTTACGACAGCACGGCGCGGACGTCGTTGATGTCGGCGGCGAGTCGACGCGGCCCGGCGCTGAACGGGTAGCCGTCGAGGAGGAACAGCGCCGAGTGATCCCCGTGATCCGCGAGCTCGCGGCGCAGCAGATCGCGGTCAGTATCGACACAATGAACGCCTCGACCGCGCGCGCAGCTATCGACGCCGGCGCGCGAATCGTCAACGACGTATCGGGCGGCCTCGCCGACCCTCAGATGTACGCGGTTGTCGCGAGGGCCGATGTCGATTACATCGCGATGCATTGGCGCGGACACAGTCGCACGATGAACGAGCTCGCCAAGTACAGCGACGTCGTGACTGAGGTGCGGGCCGAACTTGCCGAGCGTCTTGCGGCGATGGATGCTGCTGGCGTCGACCTGAAACGCGTGATTCTCGATCCCGGCCTCGGCTTCGCCAAGAACGCCGAGCACAACTGGAGCCTCCTCGCTCGCCTCGACGAGCTTGCCGAGCTCGGGCGACCACTGCTCGTTGGCGCGTCGCGGAAACGATTCCTTGGCGAGTTGCTGCCGCCTGAAGCAGCCACCGAGCTCCGTGATGCCGCAACCGCCGCCACGAGCGTGCTCGCCGCCTCGGCTGGCGCGTGGGGCGTTCGAGTGCACGACGTCGCATCCACCATCATTGCGCTCGCTGTCTGGAGCGCGTGGCAGGACGGAAGATCCGCATGAACCCGCTCGACCAGATCACGATCACCGGGCTTCGCGCGACGGCGCATCACGGAGTCTTTGATGAGGAGCGCCGCAACGGTCAACTCTTCATCGTCGATGTGACCGTCTCACTCGATTTCTCGAAAGCGGCTGCGAGCGACGACCTTGGTTTGACGATCCACTACGGCGAGCTCGCCGAGGAGGTCATCGCGGCGGTTGAGAGCGACCCGGTCGATCTCATCGAAACGGTTGCCGAGCGCGTTGCCGCCGTCGTGCTTGCCCACCGCGCAGCGCAACTGGTCACTGTGACACTGCACAAGCCGGAAGCCCCGATCGCGGTCGCGTTCGATGATGTGTCAGTGACTATCACCCGCGGCAAGCCACCGGCGGGTTCCACTGCCGGCTTCGCGATCGACCCTGGCTCCGCCCAGTGACATCGCTCGTGGACGCTCGCCCAGACTCCCCGGCCGAACGCACGGCGGTGCTGTCGATCGGCAGCAACCTGGGCGACCGGGAGGCGATTCTGCGCGAGGCGGTGGCTGCGATCGCCGCGATCGACGGGGTTGAGGTCACCGCGGCATCCGCCATTGTAGAAACGGCCGCGGTCAAGCTGCACGGTGTGGATGCGACAGCCCCCAGCTATCTGAACACCGCCGTGACGCTCCGCACCCGACTCGAAGCGCGCGCACTGTTGAGTACGCTGCAACGCATCGAGCTTGCGCACGGCCGGGTGCGGAACGAACGCTGGGGCGACCGCACCCTCGACGTTGACATTGTGACGATGGGCGACCTTGTCATCGACGAACCGGGCCTGACGGTGCCACACCCTCGGGCGGCGGACCGGGTGTTCGTGCTCGCTCCTTGGCTCGAACTCGATCCGGATGCCACGCTTGCGGGTTTCGGCCGGGTCAGGGATCTCCTCGCTCA
>JBBQLW010000103.1:0-5929 GCA_038328315.1 Actinomycetales bacterium | reverse complement strand
GTCACGACCATCGAACCGGAGGCTCCGTTCTGGCAGGCCGAGCCTGAGCACCAGGACTACCTGGTGCGCAACCCGAACGGGTACACCTGCCACTTCCCGCGCGCTGGCTGGGTGCTGCCGCGCCGCGAGGTCGCGAGCGCGTAACGCTGGCTGCGCCGGCGAGCCGCTCGGGTACTTGAGCGAGTTGGTGGCCGGGTAGCCGCGACTTTTCCACAGTCCCGCGGCAGGCTTTCCGGCGCCTAGTTGCGCGTGGTATCTTCATCTCATTGCTCCCCGCCGTCCTCACGGATTGGCGGGGCTTTTTCTTTCGAAGCCCGGGAGAGACATGACTCACCGCGTCGCCGTGTTCATCGACTACGAGAACGTGCATCGAACTGGTCACGGGCGCTTCGCGCAACTCGGGGAGAATCTCTACGACACAGTCGTGAATCCACTTCTCCTGGCTCAACTGATCGTCGACCGACGCAGCCTCGCCTGTGAGCTCGTGCGGGTCGCCGTCTTTCGAGGGCGGCCGGTGCCGCAGCATCAACCGAAGCCGGCCAGCGCGAACGACATCCAGGCTCAGGCGTGGGCCGCGGATGACCGGGTCTCGGTTACCCGACGTGACCTCAAGTACGACTTCGCCGACGACGGAACCTTCATCGCACGCGAGAAGGGGATCGACGTCGCGCTTGCAGTCGCGTTGACGGAGGGTGCGCTCGATGGCACGTTCGACACTGCCATCGTTTTCAGCGGCGACACCGATCTGCTGCCAGCACTTGAGTTGGTCTTCAACCGTCAGTTGGCCCGGGTTGAGATCGCCGCGTGGTCGGGCCAGAAGCCCCTCTGGTTTCCCGAGCTTCTCAGGCAGATCCCGTCGAGAAAGCTCCCGTACTGTCACTTCTTGACCGAGGAGGACTTAAGAGCCTGTCGGGACTTGTCTGTGCTGGCTTGAATCGTGCCGTGTCTTCCCCTGCTCCACGGCCTACTCAGGGCGTGAGAGACGTCAGGCCCCCTACACTGACCCCATGCTCACCGCCGGCGTCGACCTCGCGGCCGAGCCCCGAGGCACCGCCCTCGCGGTCATCCACTGGGCGCCCGCCACGGCCAGCACCCCCGCAGCGGCGACGCTCACCGAACTGCACATGGGCGTCACCGACCCCACGATCGTGGATGCCGCCGCCCGCGTCGACAAGATCGGCATCGACTGCGCGTTCGGCTGGCCCCTCGAGTTCGTGCAGTTCGTGGCCCGCCACAGCGCCCTCGACGAGCCCCGCCCCGACGCCGACGGCGGCATCGACTGGCGCCGCACGCTCGCCTACCGCGAGACCGACCGCGCCGTGCGGCAGCGCACCGGACGCTGGCCGCTCAGCGTCTCGACCGACCGGCTGGGCCTCACCGCGATGCGCTGTGCGGGTCTGCTCGACCGCATCCAGGCGAGCGGAGTCCCAGTGGATCGCGCCGGCACCGCCCGTGTCGTGGAGGTCTATCCGGGCCCATCCCTGCGACTGTGGGGCCTCGACACCGCCGGCTACCGCACCGCGCCGGCGGCCCGCGCGGCCCTGCTCGAGCAGATGCTCGCCGAGGCCCCCTGGCTGGATGTCGCCCCGTTCGCCCCGCTCATTGTGTCGTCGGCCGACGCGTTCGACGCCGTCGTGGCGGCACTGGCTGCCCGCAGCGCCGCCCTGGGACTCGCGGATGCCCCACCCCCGCCCCTGTACGAGCGCGCTCGCGTGGAGGGGTGGATCGCGTTGCCGACGGGGGCGTTGGGGGAGTTGGTGGTGGGGTAGCGCGACCTACGTCGACCCCTGCACCTCTTCGGCCAGAGCCTCGATCGCCTTGATCAGCGCGGGCACCGCCGCGGATGCCGTCGAGGCGTCGAAGGTCCGTGCCGTGATGGACGAGTTCGGTACTCGCCCTCCCGCTATTGCCTCGATTGTGTTGATTTAGCGTTCTGCAGCTCGGGCGACGCTGGGACTCTTGGCGAGTGACGTTCGATCAATGCCGACCGAGAGGTCTCTGAGACCCTGCCAGCTTGCCCCGTCCGGCAGTCCCCACGCGATCGAGAGCGGCAGGTTGCGGTCGGGAGTCTGTATCCGGATTGAGAGTCCCTTCGATCCCCACGAGAGGGCGAGCCCTAGGGAACTGCACCCCGCGAGGAAGTCGCGCAAAGCCTCGCGGTAACTGTCGTCTTCGATCGATGCCAAGAACGCCACTTCGTCCGTCGTTGCCTGCGATCGGCTAGTGCTGGTCGTTCGCCTCGGAGGCGACGCGACTAACTGAGAATCACAAAGCCCAGGTGTCAACGAAACTCGGGGCAGTCCCCGTTGTCGTACCTCGGCAATATCGTGGGAGGACCAAGGTGAGGAGAGCGAATGTCCGCAGGCCCGGTAGCGGTGTCGAGGCTCGGCAAGAACGAGACTTCTCGCGAGCCTCAGAATGTACGTGCAATCCAATGGCTTCTTGACCAACCCGGCGGCCAGGTGGTCGTCGTCACACCGCGGCGAGACTTCTCTGGTGAGAGCCTCAAGCGACTCGTCTCGCGACCCGGCGTCGTTCATCTCACTTGGCGCGGGTTCTATGGCGGTCCCTTCAACGGACAGCGAGTCATCTACGCCTGGCCCGACCGCGCGCACCTGAATGACGTTTGGGTGGCGGATACGGATGCACTCGTAGTCATCGAGTGGAACGAGAAGGAGACAGCAGAGTGGATTGAAGATGCTCGTCCGATCCAGCTCCTAGCGGAGGGAATGCTAGCGCCTGTTCGACAGGATTCCAGAGCGCTGGCGCCCCTTCCTAACGGCGTAGACGGCATCCTTGAGTACATCGCAGGCATGGCGGCCGGCTACTCATCGGGTCTCAAATGGAACGAGGAAGACAAGCTCAAGGCAGACATGATGAATCGCCCGGAGCGATGGGCTGAAATCACCGTCGAGCAGGTCCGCGCCAAGTGCCGACAACTCGGCATGCGACCAAGGGATGTCGATACAGTCACCGACTTCATTCAGCGACGCAAAGATGGTCGCCGTTTCAACGTTCGGGGCTCCTACCGCACCTTCCAGTTCAACTAACCTCGACTTGGGTACGGCTTTGGCTGTTTCGGCGCATAACCAGCATGTGTTGTTGGTTGTGCGCGTGGCGCATCGGGCTGACGTGTACCGAGAGCCGTGGCATCCATGATCGACAAGGTCACCTTCACCCGCACCCTCGACGCCTACGCCGCCAAGGCCGGCGAGCTGCGCATCGTCGACATTCCCGATCTGCAGTACCTGTGCATCGACGGGCACGGCGATCCGAACACGTCGGACGACTTTGCGCAGGGCACGGCGGCGCTGTATCCGCTGGCGTATGCGCTCAAGTTCGCGAGCAAGCGCGAGCTCGGGCGCGACTATGTGGTGCCGCCGCTGGAGGGGCTGTGGTGGGCGGATGACATGGCCGCGTTCACCTCGCAGCGCGACAAGTCGCGGTGGCACTTCACCCTCATGATCATGACTCCGGAGTGGATCGACCAGGCGATGTTCGCCGCCGCGGTCGAAGCCGTCACGCGCAAGGGGGCGCCGGCTCGGCTCGGCGAGGTGCGGCTCGAGACGCTGAGCGAGGGGCAGTGCGTGCAGACCCTGCATGTGGGGGCCTTTGACGACGAAGCGGGGGTCCTCGCGATGATGCATGAGCAGTTCATCCCGAGCCACGGGCTCACGATGACTGGGCGGCACCACGAGATCTACCTCAGCGATGCGCGGCGTGTGCCGCCGGAGAAGCGGCGGACGATTTTGCGGCAGCCGGTTCGGTAGGGGCGGGGGAGGTCTCGATACGCCGCTTTGCGGCTACTCGACCCGCGGAAGTTTGGTAGCTATACCTAGCAGTATCGCGTATTCTGATCGGAATAACGATCAGAGGGCACGATGGTTCAGCGAACGTCTGCGCGACAGGAGCGGTTGCAGCGCGAGCTCGGCCAGCACGTGCGGTCGTGGCGCAAGCTCAATGGCTTGACCGCCAGCGAGCTAGCGGCCCGCGCATTCGTGACCCGCGAGACCCTGCGGCACGTCGAGAACGGCACGGGGGCCCCTCGACTCGACTCGGTCATTTCGGTGCTTACCGTGCTCGGCATCGCCGACACCGTCGTCACCTCCGCAGATCCCTATCGGTCGGAGGTAGGTCGCGCGCGCCTAGACGCGGCATTGCGGGGGGAGTCCCCGTGAACAGCGTCGAGGTCTACCTCGACTCGCTCGACGCGCCGAACGCTGAGCCGACGCACGTCGGCACCTTGGCGGCATCCTTCACCGGGGGGCGCGCGCTGGGCGGTTCGTCGTTTCAGTACTCGGCCGAGTATCTGGCGCATCCGCGGGTTTATGCGCTCTCGCCCGAACTGCCTCTGCTCACCGCCAGGCAGTACACCGATGACTCACGGTCACAGTTCGGCGCCTTCGCTGACGCTGCTCCCGACGAATGGGGTCGTAAGATCGTTGAGGCCGACTACGCCCGTCGTCGGGCGGGCGACCCAACGATTGCGTCGCACCCCGGCCCCTTCGATCTGCTTCTCGGGGTCGCCGACCGCACACGCATGGGGGCGGTGCGGTTCCGGGCGCGCGGTGCGGGCGCTGCAACCTGGCTCTCGCCTGACGACGGCGCCGCGTCGGTGCACGACCTCGACCGCGTCATTGCCGCGGCTTCCCGCTACAGCGCAGATGAAGCTACCGACGAAGACATTGCGTATCTGTCCGACATCGCGACGAGCCCGGGTGGTGCGCGGCCGAAGGCGAACGTCGTGACCGACACCGGCGGTCTTGCCATCGCCAAGCTTCCTCATTCGAAAGACGGCAGCATCGACGTAGAGCGTTGGGAGGCCCTCGCGTTCACGCTCGCGAGCCGTGCTGACATCAGCGTGCCCCGGTTCGAATGGTTTAGTGCTGGCGCCGGCGCGACCGTGCTGGTGAGTCATCGCTTTGATCGGCGAACTGACGCATCCCGCATCGGCTATATGTCGGCGGCGACCGTCATGGGCGTCGGTGAGAACGACCCCCGTTCGATCACCTATGTCGACTATGCGGATGCGCTTGCCGAGATCAGCGAGAACCCTGCTGCCGACCTCCGAGAGTTGTATGCGCGCATCGCCCTGACCGTTCTGATCAACAACGTCGACGATCACTGGCGCAACCACGGCGTGCTGCGCTCGACCACCGGCTGGCGGTTGGCGCCCGCCTTTGACCTCAACCCGTCACGTACGCGTGGGGTGATCACGTCACGGCCGATCAGCAGCACCGACGACCCGCGGCGGCGCGACCTGCGATCGCTGTTGGCGGTGGCTAGCTCGTTCGGACTGTCGCGATCCGACGCGGCCGCGGTCATCCGGCTTGTGGGCCAGAGCGTCGCCGGGTGGCGTTTAGTTGCTCTCAAGATGCAGCTTGATGAGCGTCAGGTATCTGCCATGGCGCCGGCGTTCGACGAGGAGCAACTCGACTATGCGCTGGGGCTCGGGTAGCGCCGCTGACGCGCGAGCAGTTCATCCCGAGCCACGGGCTCACGATGGACCGGCCGTCACCACGAGATCTACCTCAGCGATGCGCGCCGCCTATCATCGAGGTGTTGCCAAGACGGTGACCCCAACGCCCAGGAGCGCCATGACAACCTTCACCACCACACTGCATGCTGCCGGGGGAAACAACGTCGGCATCATCGTGCCCGAGGACGTGGTGCTCGGCTTCGGGCGGGGCAAGCGTGTTCCGGTCGTGGTGACGATCGACGGCGGCTACACCTACCGCAACACAATCGCGTCGATGGGCGGACGGTTTCTCATCTCATTCAATGCCGAGACGCGAGCTGCGACCGGTCGCGGCGCCGGAGACCTTGTCGCGGTGACGTTGGAGGTCGACGATGCGCCGCGCATCGTGGAGGCGCCAGCCGAGTTGACCGCCGCATTCGATGCGCACCCGGATGCCGCCGCCGCGTGGGC
>JBBQLW010000102.1:0-5969 GCA_038328315.1 Actinomycetales bacterium | reverse complement strand
CTTCACTTGTTGCATCGTGCCGTTGAGGTTGTTGCGCTGCAGCAGTTCGCGGCGGCGCTCGGCCACGCGACGGGCGAGTTCGTCGAGACCGGTCTGGTTGCGACCGCCCCGACGCAGAAACTCGCGCATCGCGCGTTCTGGTGAGACGCCGTCCATCACGCTCTCGCCAATCGCGTCGAGCGCCTCGGCGATGTCGACCGGCGGCGCGAGCGGGTCGCCGCCGTCGTAGCGGCGGAACCGGGTTCTAGGCATCGGTTGTCCTAGCCATACACGGTTTCGCCGCCCTCGGTGTCTTTGCCGATCTTGCGCGCCAAATACAGCCCCTCGAGGGCCAACTCCATAGCGGCCGCGCGGTTACCTTCACTGGTCGCGGCAAGTCGCGCGAACACCTGCTCGTACAGATCGGATTCGCCGAGCACGGGCAGTCCGGCGAGAAAGATGCTGGCGGTCATCCGCTCACCGGTGCTGATCATCGAGCCGTCTTCGATTGCTTCAACGAGGAGCGCGAAATCGATCCCGCGAAAGTGCTCGCGCACCGTCTCGGCCGTCGCGGTGCGCAGAAGATGCGTGAGCAACTCGGTCTTGCGCCCCTCCTCGCCGGATTCGAACTCGATCTTGCCGCCGAGCACGTTGACCGCCGTCACGAGATCGACGACTCGGGCTACCGGCTCGTCCTCGCCCTGGGTCGCTGCCCGGTGCAGCGCAGCAGCCGCAATCGTCTCAGCCCCCGCGATCGCGAACCGAGCGCTCACACCGCTGCGTTGATCCACAGACGACGAGTCACGCAGGTTGCGCGTGAACCTGGCCAAAATCTCGATCAGGTGGTCAGGCACTTCGGCAACGAGCTCTGCCTCTTGACGGATGACCGCGACCTCGGCATCCAACTCGGTCGGGTAGTGCGTGCGGATCTCCGCGCCGAACCGGTCCTTGAGCGGGGTAATAATGCGGCCGCGGTTCGTGTAGTCCTCGGGATTAGCGCTAGCAACCACGAGCACATCCAGCGGGAGGCGCAGCACGTAGCCGCGAATCTGGATGTCGCGCTCCTCCATCACGTTGAGCATTGCGACTTGGATCCGCTCCGCCAGATCGGGGAGTTCGTTGATCGCGACAATGCCGCGATGGCTGCGCGGGATCAGGCCGAAGTGGATTGTTTCTGGGTCACCGAGCGAGCGTCCCTCCGCCACCTTCATCGGGTCGACGTCACCGATCAGGTCAGCCACCGAGGTGTCTGGAGTGGCCAGCTTCTCGGCGTAACGCTCGTCTCGCTGCTTCCACGCGACGGGCAACGTATCGCCAAGTTCGACTGCCCTACGCTTCGACTCGACAGTGATGGGCTCATACGGATGCTCGCCCAGCTCGGATCCCTCGATGACGGGAGTCCATTCATCCAGCAGCCCGATCATCGTGCGCAACAGCCGCGTCTTGCCTTGGCCGCGCTCGCCAAGCAGAACGATGTCGTGCCCCGCGATGAGCGCGCGCTCGACCTGTGGGATGACCGTGTCTTCGAACCCGTGCAAGCCCGGCCATGGGTCCTCCCCTGCGCGCAGCTTTGCGATGAGATTGTCGCGGAGCTCGGCTCTCAGAGACTTGAGTTCATGCCCGGAGGCACGGAGTTCGGCAAGAGTGTGGATGTTCGGGGCGTCAGTTGCGGCGTCGGGCACCGGCCCATGCTAACTCTGGTTTCCCTCTGCCCGGCTGGGAGTTGGCAGCGTGCGGCCGACGAAGTGATCCATCGTGTGGTTGATGCCGAAGAAGTCCATCAGGCGGTCGAACCCTCGCACGCCAAAGACGCGGGTAACCGGCATCACGCGTGCCAACCGCGGCATGATTAACTGCTGGCGGCCGTGCTCAATGCTGTCAATCACGCGCGTTGCTACGGTCGCTTCTTTCAGGATCGGCAGCAGCCGCGGAAACTTCGTGCCAACGCCATCGAACATGCCGGTGTCAATGTAGTACGGGCACACAACGAGCGTGCCGACGCTGTGGCCGTCGGTTCGAAGCTCGTTGCGCAGCGACTCGGTGAACCCGAATGCCGCGAACTTGCTCGCGGAGTAATCGGTTTGCCGGGCGACCCCGACCAGCCCTGCGGCGCTCGCGATTGTCACGACCGCTCCGGACTCGCGCTCGATCATCCCGCCCAAGAAGGCACGGGTGACCCAGTACAGGGCAAGCGTGTTGACCTCGAAGGTGCGCCGAATCTGGGCCTCGGTCGCCTCCAGCAGCTTGGCGCCGGTGACAATGCCGGCGTTGTTGATGACGACATCGACGCCGCCGACCTGCACCGCGGCATCCGCAACGGCCTGTTGGTCGGCGACGTTCACCGTGAATGCCTGCGCCTTGCCACCGGCCGCGATGATTTCGTCACGCACAGCCTCGGCACCATCGGTTGAAAGATCCCAGACGATCACTTCGGCTCCGCGGAGCGCGGCCTCCATCGCCATCCGTCGACCAAGCCCGCTGCCCGCGCCGGTGATCAACACCCGCGAGCCGTTCATCTTCTGTCCGCGATACACGGTGTTCCCTCGTCGCTGAGTGGGGCGCACCTGCGAAGCGTGCGCGTCGGCTGAAATGGTCGGTACTGCCGAGGGTACGCCGAGCGGTCAGGCGGTGCCACCCGCACTGAGTCCCGTCCTCGATCGCCGGCGATACACTCGACACCAAGGTCGTCTGTGGCATGCAACGGGGTCAATCTCCGGGAGGAACTCAATGGTGCGATCGGAGTCCAGCGTCGAGGTTGCCCATTCTGCCGAAGAGGTGTTCGCGTTTCTGGCGGACGGCACCAACAATCCGAAATGGCGACCCGGCGTGTTCGAGATTCGACACCTGCGCGGGAGCGGCGTCGGCGCCGAGTACCAGCAGCAGTTCGAGGGGCCCGGCGGAAGAATGATGCGCGCGAGTTACCGCGTCTCGGTTTGGGAAGAACCAACCAGACTCGAGTTCGAGGTCACGGCCGGGCCGGCTCGACCACGCGGGTCGTTCACCATCCGCGCCATTTCGCCGACCTCCTGCCGGGTGACGTTCACGATCACGCTCGAGCCGCAGGGCGTCATGAAGCTCGTGCGGGGGATGATCGAAGGCCAAGTGACCAAGGAGGCTGCGGCGATCAAGAACCTCCCCACAGCTATGGACGAATCATCCCGGCTTTAAAACAGGGGCAGACCGGTAGCGGCCTTGCCGTAGAAATCGTAGAGAACGTCCGCCGTTGGCGCCATTACGGACCCGGCTCGCGCATCGCGAAAAGCTCGTTCGATCGGCAGGTGCTTGGAGAATGCAGCACCACCACACACCCGCATCGCCATTTCGGTAATGGTGAGGGCGGCATCGTTGGCCGATGCCTTCACGCCCAAAACGTTCATGATTGTCGAGTCGGTCGGGTTTGCAATGCTGTCAGCAGCAAACGCCAAATAGGCGCGTTGTGCGGCTAGGGAAATGCTCATCTTCGCGACCTGCGCGCGAATCGTAGGCAGAGCTGAAAGTGCCTGGTCAAGGTGCTCAAGGCGAGCACCCGAAACGTGAGCTACCGCGCCATCGACCGCAGCACTGGCCAAGCCGAGAGATACGGACGCGTTTCCCAGGTTGAACCATGGAAGAACAGTTCCCATCATGAGGCCGAAGCCGCCAGCCACATCGCCCACACGGTAGGAGATGGGGATGTCTACGTCCAGCGTCATTGGCGAAGACGCGTTTCCGCGAAACCCCAGAGCGCTCCATGACCCAGCGACCGTCATACCTTCCGTGTTTGCCGGGATGGCGTAGATATCGACCTCCCCAGCGACGCCCGTGGTTGAACCCGTCGACATTACGTAGACATCCGCGTACCCGGCAGAGGTGACCCAGCTCTTGTCGGCCTTGATCTTTACGTTGTCACCGGTGAGTTCGGAGGTCGAGACGGGAGCCCAAAAGTGCGAACGAGATCCTTTCTCGCTGAAGCCCAAGGTGCCGAGATTTTGCCCGCGAGCCATGCTCTCAAGCAAGTCAGGTTCACCTGCTGGCGGAGCGGCGGCCACCGTAACAGCAGCGGCAGTGTGCATCAGGTAAATCATCGCCGTCGAGCCGCAGGCGGCGGCCAACGCAGAGACCACTTGAGTCAGCTCCTCCGGGCCCTTGCCCATCCCGCCAATGTCGGTGGGCAACACAAGCCCCAGGAGGCCGCTCGATCGCAGAGCCGAGACGGCTTCCTCAGGAAAACGGCTCTCGGTGTCAACGGAGTCAGCATGACCCCTAGCGATGGTGGTTACCGATCCAAGGGCTTCTTGATAGGTCATAGTGCTCCTTTTTTCCCGGCGTTGTTCGACGAGCCTAGACGTGGTGTCGAATGGATCTAACAAGTCTCGAGAAACGTCAGTGAATTGTAAGAACGAGCGGGAACAGCACCCGCACCGGCGGCGGCGACTACTTGCCGGCCACGACCAAGCCAGTAGCCTAGAACTCCCGCAGATGGGAAGGGCCGTCGTGGATCAGCTTCGCAGTGCTCACTGGTACGCAGGCACCGATCGGAATGCGTACATCCATCGTGCGTGGATGCGCCGTGGGTTGCCAGACGATGCCCTCGATTCGACGAGGCCGCAGATCGCGATCGCCAACACCGCGAGTGACTTGACGCCGTGCAACATACACCTCGACGAGGTCGCAGAGTCTGTCAAGCAGGGAATCTGGGCCGCTGGTGGCGTGCCGTACAACCTCCCGGTTGTCTCGCTCGGCGAGACGCAGGTGAAGCCGACGGCGATGCTCTGGCGCAATATGGCGGCGATGGCGATGGAGGAGATGTTTCGCGCCAATCCACTCGACGGGCTCGTGCTGTTGGGCGGGTGTGACAAGACGATCCCGTCGCTACTGATGGCCGCGGCATCCGTCAATCTGCCCGCGGTCGTCGTGCCGGGCGGCCCGATGCTCACCGGACACTTCCGCGGCGAGCCGCTCGGCTGCGGCACCGATGTGTGGCGGCTGAGCGAAGAGGTGCGCGCTGGCACGATCACGAACGGCCAGTTTCTCGCGTCCGAACAAGCGACGATCCGCAGCAAGGGGCACTGCAACACGATGGGCACCGCATCGACGATGGCCGTTGTCGCCGAAGCGCTCGGGATGACAATCCCCGGCTTCGCGGGAACCCCGGCGGCGGATGCCCGGCTCCTGTCGATGTCGCATGACACCGGGCGGCTCATCGTTGACATGGTTACCCAGGGTCGCAAGCCAAGCGACATCATGACCAAGGAGTCCTTCCTCAACGCCATCGTCGCGGTCGCAGCCGTTGGCGGTTCGACCAACTCGGTGCTGCACTTGCTCGCCATCGCCGGACGGTGCGGCATCGACCTGACCCTCGCCGACTTCGACGCCGCCGGTGCTGGCGTGCCGGTGCTGGCGAACTTGCAGCCCTCTGGCAAGTTTTTGATGGATGACCTCTACCGCGCCGGCGGCGTGCTCGCGCTGCTCTCCCAGATCAAAGACTTGTTGCACCCCGAGCCCATCACGGTGACCGGCATCCCGCTCGTGGAGTATCTGGTCGATCGACCGGTCTACGACGACACCGTCATTCTTCCCCGGAGTGCGCCGCTCATGGCGGATGCCGGAATCGCGGTGCTGCGCGGCAATCTCGCACCGCGGGGAGCCATCATCAAGCCCGCTGCTGCGACTGCCGCCCTGCTGCAGCACACCGGCCCGGCTGTCGTGTTCGACAGCATCGAAGACATGCGATTGCGCATCGACGACCCCGAGCTTGAGGTCACGGCCGACTCCGTTCTCGTGCTGCGAGGCTGCGGGCCCCGCGGCTACCCCGGAATGCCAGAGGTCGGCAACATGCCGCTGCCGCGCAAGCTGCTCGAGCAGGGCGTGCGCGACATGGTGCGCATCAGCGATGCCCGCATGAGTGGCACCGCATACGGCACGGTCATCCTGCACGTGGCTCCGGAGGCGGCGGCCGGCGGCCCGCTCGCGTTCGTGCGCACCGGCGACATCATCACCGTCGATGTCGA
>JBBQLW010000101.1:0-6112 GCA_038328315.1 Actinomycetales bacterium | reverse complement strand
GTCGAGCTTCGCAAACGCGATGGACTCTTCGAGTATTGGGAGGCTTGGCAGCTCAGGTTCGGAGGGTTCCGTCGAAATCGAAGCCGAAGCATCCGATCGCATTTCTGGCGTTGACCTGCTCATGACATAACTGTAAGGCTGCCGCGAGCCTGAACGCTGTGAGCGTCGTGGGCTAGCGTAGGCGTGTGAACGAGCGCGGGATCCCTCTCGGTCGCGGTCTTCTTTACGGGCTGTATCAGAACCGACTGCGGCGGTTTCTTGCTACCCAGCCGCTTCCGAAGCACGTCGCCATGATCATCGATGGCAACCGACGGTGGGCGAAATTGCGCGAACTTGATACCGCGGCGCATGGACATCGAGCGGGGGCCGCGAAGTATCGCGAGTTTCTCCAGTGGTGTGACGACCTCGGAATCTCGGTTGCCACCCTGTACCTGCTGTCCACTGACAATCTCAGCGGCCGCGCGCCTGAGGAGCTTAACGGCCTGTTCGAGATCATCGGCGACCTCGCGGAAGATCTCTCGCAATATCGCGATTGGCGCATCCAGCATGTTGGCTCGACCGAAGCACTGCCAGACACCCTCGTCACGCGACTCGCAGAGGCCGAACGGCGAGGCGCTGGCAAGACCGGACTTCACGTCAACCTTGCGATTGGATACGGCGGGCGACGGGAGATCGCCGACGCCATGCGCAGTATTGTCCAGTCGCACGAGAGTGATGGCGGAACGCTCGACGCCCTCGCCGAGATCCTGACCCCGGAACTTATTAGCGAGCACCTCTATACGGGAGGTCAGCCAGACCCTGATCTGGTCATCCGCACATCGGGGGAGCAGCGGATCAGTGACTTTATGCTCTGGCAAAGCGCTCACAGCGAGCTCTATTTCGTTGAGGCGCTTGGCCCTGACTTACGCGAAGTCGATTTTCTTCGCGCGCTTCGTGACTTCTCTCGACGACAGCGGAGGTTCGGCCAGTGACGGTTTCGATGGTCGACGGTAGCGAACCGCAGAATATCGACGATTTTGTGGCCGGCTTCAGTGAAGACCCCGGATATCTCGACTTTGCTCGGGTCGGGCCCATCGGCCATGCGGTGGGCGAAGAGTCAAGCGCGCTTGACAGCATCCTCGAGCGATCACGATTTGGCACTCTCGAGATCGTCGAGAAGCAGGATGCCAGAGTGCGCGACGCTCTCAGCATGCTCACCGGCTTTGCGGCAGAGCAGATTATGTTTCAGCCGAACACGAGCCAAGGCCTCATGCATACGATGTTTGGGATCACGGGTGCCGTTGCCCTCTCGAGAGCGGACTATCCGAGTCTCACTGTCAGCGCGACGCGGGCCTCCGAGGCGCTCGGCGTGCTCACCCCTGTTTGGCTTGACACTGATGCGGGACGGGTCACTCCCGGCAATCTGAAGCCTCAGCTCCGCAAAGAGATCGTTGCCGTCGCTGTCAGTCTCGTCGACTATCGAACCGGCTACCTCGTCGATCTCGAGGGGATTCGGCAAGTCATCGGCGACCGCTTGCTCATCGTTGACGCAACTCAAGCGTTGGGGGTCGTGGATGCGCCGTACGGGCTTGCCGACGTCGTTGCCGGCGGTGGCTACAAGTGGCTTCGCGCCGGTTGGGGCACGGGCTTCCTGTGTCTGAGTGAACGAGCGCTTCAGCGCCTCACCCCCGTGTTCTCCGGGCACTCCGCGACTGACGGTGACCCGGCCGGTGACGGCCCGGTGCCACCCCCGGCGCGGGGTGCCAAGGCGTTTGCGGTGTCGTGGTCCGATCCCGTTGCCCAAGCGCGGCTCGCCGCCGCTGTCGAAGGGCTCAACGAGGTCGGCGTCGCGGCGGTAAACGCTCGGTTGGCAGAGCGAGTGAGCGCGGTTATCGACTTGGCAGACGAGTTTGGTTTGCCCGTCTCATCCGCCCGCCCGCAATCGGAACGTGCAGGCATCGTCGTCGTGACGCCCGCACCGGATCACCTCACTGTTCTGGTCGCGTCGCTTCACAACCACGGAATCTCGGTGACCGTTCGCGGTGACGCTGTGCGGATCAGTCCGCACGTCTCGACAACGGACGAGACCCTCGAAATGTTGCGGGCAAGCTTCACCGCGTTCGCGGGTGCCGCAAACCTTTAACCTCTAGGACACCAAACGGGGCGTGTCGGTAACTCGCCTGAATCATCGAGCGCCTAACGTCAGAGCATCAGGTATGGCACCTGATCGAGGCGGCCACCAAAGGAGCGTCTCGTGAACTGTGACTCAACCCCACAGCGGCCGTCTTTGCAAGTTTGAACTGGGCGTCCTGCGCCCTGGGCAAACTGGATCCGGGCGATGTGAGCCCGGGGATGGAGTGCACGTGGCCGAGCTAGCCAACCCGAAGTCGAAGCGGAACGAGACCGGGGCGGGAGGGTTGGCCAGAGCGCAGCAGGAACGAACCTACGTGCTCGACACCTCTGTTCTGCTATCGGATCCGAGAGCCATCTTCCGATTCGCCGAGCACCACGTCGTGCTTCCGGTCATCGTGATTACCGAACTCGAGTCGAAACGCAACGACCCGGAGATTGGTTACTTCGCCAGGCAGGCGCTGCGCAACCTCGACGAGTTGCGGGTGCAGCACGAGCGACTCGACTTTCCGATCAGCGTCGGCGACGGCGGATCGCTTCGCGTCGAGCTCAATCACTCGAACATGTCGGTGCTGCCATCCGGGCTCCAGCTCGGCGACAACGACTCGCGCATTCTCGCCGTAGCGCTCAACCTCGCCAACGACGGGCTCGCTGTCACCGTGGTTTCCAAGGATCTCCCGCTTCGCGTCAAGGCGGCCGCGATCGGCCTCGCCGCAGAGGAGTACCGCGCGGAACTCGCGGTCGACTCTGGCTGGACCGGGCAAGCGGACATCACCCTGAGCTCGGAGCAGATGGCGCAGCTCTACGAGAACGAGCAGGTGCACTCGCGCACGGTCGAAGATCTGCCGGTTAACACCGGTCTCATCGTGCACTCTGACCGCGGTTCAGCGCTTGCGCGCGTGACTTCGCGTGGCCAGATGCGCCTGGTGCGCGGCGATCGCGACATCTTTGGCCTGCACGGACGAAGCGCAGAACAACGGCTCGCGATAGATCTGCTCCTTGACCCTGAGATCGGCATCGTCTCCCTGGGGGGTCGGGCTGGAACCGGCAAGTCCGCTCTCGCACTGTGCGCTGGGCTCGAAGCGGTGCTTGAGAAGCAGCAGCATCGCAAGATCATGGTCTTCCGTCCGCTCTACGCGGTCGGCGGGCAAGAGCTCGGCTTCTTGCCGGGGGATGCCGCGGAGAAGATGAATCCGTGGGCTCAGGCTGTCTTCGACACCCTCGGTTCCGTGGTCTCACAGAACGTGCTCGACGAAGTTCTTGAGCGCGGCCTTCTCGAGGTGCTGCCGCTCACGCACATTCGAGGACGCTCGTTGCACGACGCGTTCGTGATTGTCGACGAGGCGCAGTCCCTCGAGCGCAACGTGCTATTGACGGTACTGAGCCGCATCGGTCAGAACTCGCGCGTGGTGCTCACGCACGATATCGCCCAGCGTGACAATCTGCGCGTCGGTCGGCACGACGGTGTGGCATCCGTTATTGAAACCCTCAAGGGCCATGCACTGTTCGCCCACATCACCCTCATGCGGTCAGAGCGTTCGGCGATCGCCGCGCTGGTCACCGAGATGCTGGAGTCGAACGAGCTGGCATAGCGCCGAACGTAACATTGCGTCAACATTTTGGGGCGTGCCGCGCACCCCGTGGGCAGACAACGTAATGTCATGGTGTGTCTTGGGTCTCGGTCTCGGTAGCGGTCGCGCTGACGTGCCTCGCGTTCTGGGGTCTCGTTCACCCACGAAGCCAGTGGCGCGTGCTCCAGTCGTGGAGCGCGAGCGACACCCATCGGGCTGAACCGGGCGGCGCATCGTACCGAGCCCGGCGCATCCTCTCGGGCATCGCTCTGCTCGCGGTGGCCGCAGTGCTCCTGAGCGCTGGGCTGCCGAAGTTGATCGAGCCGCGCCACGAGTCGGCGCCAACCCGGATCGAAGTGATGTGGGGATCTCCCGAGCCTCGATTGATCGACCGGGTCGTTGGATTGGGCGCGACGGTACCGGAGGGGCTGGTGGAGGCCACAATCTTTGGCTACCAGGCCATTGGTGCTGACGGTCCGCCGGTGTATCTGCTGGATGTACCACGCTACTCGCGGCTCGGTGTTGCAGTGCCACCTGGATTGGTCGGTAACTTCCCAGGAGACGGATTCACCGCGGCCGGAAGCGCCGAGATTCTGATTAATGTGCTCGGGCCCCTGCTATGTATCCCGCGCGAGGTCGTGATCGAGGAGACTGAGACGACCGTGCGCATCGCGGTGTACTTCGGGCTCCCGGATGCTCCTGCTGGCAGCGTGCCAGACCCAGACTCCGTCGACGCTGCCCCCGCCGATGCTGCTGCCGCTGCCGACGCTTGCCAGCAGGATGCTCCGATCAAGGAATCGTTGCTGATGCCGCTTGAGCTCAGCTCCGAGCTCGGCGATCGAAGCGTCGAAACGGCTACCGGGATCGCCATCCCTCGGATTCGCGAGCCTAACTGAGTCGCTTGCCGGCGGCGGTACGCGTGACGCAGTTAGCCGGGGTGGGTCATACTCAACACGTCGAGCGCCGAGTCGAGCTGCTCGAGGCTGAGTTCACCCCGCTCGACGAACCCGAGTTCGATCACTGACTCGCGAATCGTGATCCCCTGTGCAACCGAGTGCTTGGCAATCTTCGCCGCCGACTCATAGCCGACGAACTTGTTGAGCGCCGTGACGATCGACGGCGATGACTCTGCCATTGCGCGGGCGCGGTCGAGGTTTGCCTCGAGTCCATCGATCGTCTTGTCTGCGAGCGCCCGGGATGAATTGGCGAGCAGTCGTATCGACTCCAGAAGCGCTGTGCCCATCACGGGAATCGCGACGTTCAACTCGAAGTTGCCAGAAGCGCCAGCCCACGCGATGGTGGCGTCATTGCCGACCACCCGCGCACACACCATGAGTACCGCCTCCGGAATAACCGGGTTGACCTTGCCCGGCATAATCGAAGAGCCTGGTTGCAGGTCTGGGATGTGCAGTTCAGCAAGACCGGTGTTGGGCCCTGAGCCCATCCAGCGCAAATCGTTGCAAATCTTCGTGAGGCTGACCGCAATCACGCGCAAAGCACCGGATGCCTCAACAAGTGCGTCGCGCGCTCCTTGCGCCTCGAAGTGGTCGACCGCTTCGGTGAGTGGGAGGGCAGCGTCCTCGGCAAGAACTGCAATAACGCGCTGCGGGAAGCCGGGTGGAGTGTTGATTCCCGTTCCGACGGCGGTGCCGCCGAGGGGGACCTCAGCAACCCGGACGATCGTGCCACTGACCCGTTCGATTCCCAGTCGAATCTGGCGGGCATAGCCGGCGAATTCCTGTCCAAGAGTGACCGGCGTGGCATCCATGAGGTGGGTCCGACCCGACTTTACGGCCGTCTTCCACAGTGCAGCCTTTGCCTCGAGTGCCTCGGCGAGATACACAAGCGCGGGAATCAGCTCGTTGAGGATGGCACCCGTCGCCGCCACATGCACCGACGTCGGGAACACGTCGTTGGAGGACTGCGAGGCGTTGACGTGATCGTTTGGGTGCACGCTGGCACCCAAGGACGTGCTAGCAAGGCGTGCGAGCACCTCGTTCATGTTCATATTCGATGAGGTTCCCGAGCCGGTCTGGTAGGTGTCTACCGGAAACTGGTCGTGGTGCAGACCGCCGATAATCTGCTCTGCGGCATCAACGATTGCTGCAGCAACGGCCGGATCGAGAATCGCAAGCTCGCCGTTGACGATCGCGGCCGCGCGCTTGATGCGCGCGAGTGCAACGATCTGCGCCGGCTCCAATCCCGAACCGGAGATCGGAAAGTTCTCGACCGCGCGCTGTGTCTGGGCGCCGTACAGGGCGCTCACGGGCACTCGAACCTCGCCCATCGTGTCGTGTTCGATGCGGAACTCGGTCGCTGCCTGCTGTTCTGAAGTGCTTTTCACACGGCTAGCGTACTGCGGCGATTGAGGCCGCGAGCAACTCGAACTCTTCGGTGGGTGCGGTTCCGTACAGGGCAATCGTGCTGCCGTC
>JBBQLW010000100.1:0-6250 GCA_038328315.1 Actinomycetales bacterium | reverse complement strand
GAAAATCATCAGCAGCACCGCCGTGCGCTGCGTCGCAACGGTTCAGCCACTCTCGCGATTGGCAGGCCTAGCCATCAAAACAACCGACGCGATCAGTCAGGATGCCTTCGAGGACGGCACCGGAGACGTCACGAGGATCGTAGCCAAGCGTCTCAAGCGGCAGGCGACCGTCGCGTTGTGCAGCCACGGTCCGGTGATTCCGCAGCTCGTTGACGAACTGGCCCGATGCACCGGCACTCAGCTGACCGCGTCGCTTCGGCAGCACGGCGAACTCGACACCGGGCAATTCGCGGTCTTTCACATCTCCACCCGAAACCCACAATCGGGGTTCGTCGGGGTCGAGGCTCACGCTACCGCGACGGCGTAGACCCCGTCCGTGAAGTCCTCGGTCGAACCGTTGTTCGTCCGTCGTTTACCTCTTGTTTACCTTTCCTCGCCCGTATTGGTAACCAGCCCGACGTAGCCTCGTTCCTTGGGTCGCACCGGCCCACGTCCTAGTATCGAAAATTCCGAAGGGAAACACTGTGAACTTCAAGCGTGTCGGCACCATAAGTGCCATCGCAGTTGCAGGCACCATCCTCCTGTCCTCGTGTGCAGCAAACGAGACTGGAACCACTGAGCCCACCGAAGCCGCACTCTCTGGCACCTTGGTCGGCGCTGGCTCCTCCGCCGTTGGCGCAGCGCAGACGACATGGATCGCGGAGTTCCAGACCGCGAACCCCGATGTCACCATTACCTACGACCCGTCCGGGTCAGGCGCAGGCCGCGAGACCTTCCTTGCCGGTGGTAGTGACTACGCGGGCACCGACCGTGCATTCAACGATGAGGAGATCGCCGCTGGCGGTTTCGGATCGTGCGCACCTGACAGCGGAATCGTGCAGCTGCCGCTGTACATCTCGCCGATCGCCATTATCTTCAGCCTTGAAGGCGTCGACTCGCTCAACATGAGCGCGGACCTTATCGCCGGCATCTTCGCGGAGCAGATCACGAACTGGAACGACCCGGCGATCGCCGCGTTGAACGAGGGCGTCGCACTGCCTGACCTTACGATCACCCCCGTTCACCGCTCAGACGACTCGGGCACGACGGACAACTTCACTGACTACCTCGCGCAGGCCGCTCCGTCGGTTTGGACCTTCGAGGCTGACGGTGTGTGGCCGCTCGAGTCTGGTGAAGCAGCTCAGGGCACCTCCGGTGTGGTCGACGCCGTCACTAACGGCACCGGCACCATCGGCTATGCTGACGCTTCGCGCTCCGGCGACCTCGGTACTGTCGCGGTGCAGATCGGCGATGAGTTCGTGCCGTTCTCTCCCGAGGCCGCAGCCGCCATCGTCGACCTTTCACCGTTCGTCGAGGGTCGCGCCGACTTCGACCTGAGCATCAACCTCGACCGCACCCCGGATAGCGCCGCCTACCCGATCGTGCTCGTTGCCTACCTGGTTGGTTGCGAGACCTACCTCGACGAGGCACAGGGCTCGCTCGTGAGCTCGTACTTCACCTACATGGCCAGCCCGGAGGGCCAAGCTGCTTCGGCTGCTGATGCCGGTTCTGCTCCGATCTCAGCGACCCTGTTCGAGAAGGTCACCGCTGCTATCGCAGTAATGAAGTAGTACCGTTCTATCCTGTCGGGCAGCGGCCGTCGCACCATTCGTGCGGTCGGTCGCGGCCCGACAGGTTTCGGGCCGACCATCTCAGCCCAGAGTCACAAGACATAACCAATCGACAGACGGGCCTAGGATCCGCACAATGACCACCGCTCCCGCCGTTCGCAAGGCTAAAGTCAGGCCTGCGGATCGAATTTTCGCCGCCAGCACGATCATTGCCGGCAGCTTGATCCTCGCGGCCCTCGCCGCCGTCGCACTGTTCCTTCTCGCCGAAAGCATACCGGCGCTCATCGCGGACCCCGCTGAACTTCCGGGATCGCCAGAGAGTTTCTGGGCCTACGCTGGTCCCCTCATTTTCGGAACGATCTGGGCTGCTGCACTCGCGCTCATTTTCGCATTACCGATTTCGCTCGGCATCGCGCTCTTTATCTCGCACTACGCGCCCCGCCGCATCGCCCAGGTACTCGGTTACGTCATAGACCTCCTTGCTGCGGTGCCTTCCGTCGTGTTCGGGCTCTGGGGCATCAAGGTGCTCGCCCCGGCGCTCGTGCCCCTCTACACCTGGCTCGTCGACAACCTCGGGTTCTTGCCGTTCTTTACCCCGCCAGTTTCCGGCACCGGCCGCACGATTCTCACTGTTGCTATCGTGCTCGCGGTCATGATCCTGCCGATCATCACCGCGATCAGCCGAGAGGTCTTCCTGCAGACACCCGTGCTGCATGAGGAAGCAGCCCTCGCCCTCGGCGCAACCCGCTGGGAGATGATCCAGATGGCGGTGCTGCCGTTTGGACGGCCGGGGGTCATCTCGGCAGCGATGCTCGGCCTCGGTCGAGCGCTCGGGGAAACAATGGTGGTCGCGATGGTGCTGTCGCCCGCAATCGTCATCACATTCGTTCTCACTGGATCCACCAACTCCAACACGATCGCAGGAAACATCGCACTGAGCTTCCCCGAGGCTTTCGGAATCAGCGTCAATACCCTAATCGCTACGGGTCTCGTGCTGTTTGTAATCACCCTCGTGATTAACTCGATTGCGCGCTACATTGTCAGCCGCCGCAAGGCATTCTCAGGAGCGAACTGATGTCGACAAGCACCGGCTCCCCTCGCGAAACCACTTCGAACGGCATCGTCAACTCGCTCACGACTGGACGACTCCCCCGCTGGGCGCCATGGGTGATCCTTGGCGCATCGTGGCTGGTCAGCCTCGGCATCTTCACCCTCATGGCAGCGGCGACCGCGTCCGAACTAAATATCGTGCTTGCGCTCGTCGTCGGCACCGTGCTGTTCAACATCGCGATCTACGTGATAGCCCGCCTCATCGAGGGCCCACGTCAGGCCACCAATCGCCTCGTCACCTCGCTCGTGGCGAGTGCGTTCGTCATTGCGCTGCTCCCGTTGATTTCGCTCATCTTTACGGTCATCACGACCGGGCTTGCGCGCTTCGACCTGGCATTTTTTAGCAACTCAATGCGCAACGTTGTCGGTGAGGGTGGTGGGGCCATCCATGCGATCACTGGAACGCTGCTGATCACCGGGATGGCTACGCTGATCTCAGTTCCGGTCGGCATCCTTGCGGCGATCTACCTCGTAGAGTACGGGCGTGGTCGTCTCTCTCAGGCGATCACGTTCTTCGTCGACGTGATGACGGGTATCCCATCGATCGTTGCAGGACTCTTCGCCTATGCCTTTTTCTCGCTCATCTTCAGCGACCCTGGCATCCGGTTCGGCTTCGGCGGCTCGATTGCGCTCTGCCTCTTAATGATTCCGGTCGTTGTCCGGTCATCAGAAGAGATGCTGCGGATCGTACCGAACGAGCTGCGCGAGGCCGCGTATGCTCTCGGGGTTCCCAAGTGGCTAACGATTCTCAAAGTGGTTATTCCGACCTCGATCGCCGGTATCGCGACCGGCGTCACCCTCTCGATCGCCCGGGTGATCGGAGAGACTGCGCCGCTCTTGATCATTGCCGGCTTTACCACGAGCGTGAATACAGACCTGTTCTCTGACCGCATGATGACCCTGCCGGTATACGTGTACACCCAATACGCCAACCCGGGCGTTGATGTGGACGTCTATCTTGAGCGAGCATGGACCGGTGCGCTCACACTCATCCTCATCGTGATGGCGCTGAACTTGATTGCGAGACTCATCGCCCGAATCTTCTCCCCCAAACTCGGTCGCTAGACCCCGACTCCCGCACCAGCAGAACAGGAACCCAGTGTCCAAGCGCATCGAAGTCAACGACCTGACCGCCTATTACGGCAAGTTCAAGGCCGTCGAAGACGTCAATCTCGTGATTGAACCGCGAACCGTGACCGCCTTTATCGGGCCTTCCGGTTGTGGCAAGTCGACCTTCATCCGCACGCTCAACCGAATGCACGAGGTGATCCCAGGTGCCTACGTTGACGGCGAAGTGCTCATAGACGGTAACGACCTTTACGGCCCGGGCGTCGACCCAGTGATCGTACGCCGCCAGGTCGGGATGGTGTTCCAGCGCCCGAACCCGTTCCCGACGATGTCGATTCGAGACAACGTGCTAGCCGGTGTCAAGCTCAACAACCGCCGCATGAGCAAGTCCGACAGTGACGATCTCGCCGAGAAGTCCCTCACTGGTGCCAATCTGTGGAACGAGGTCAAGGATCGCCTTGGCTCGCCAGGGTCTGGGCTCTCCGGAGGCCAGCAGCAGCGCCTCTGCATCGCTCGCGCGATCGCCGTCGAGCCAGAGGTCATCCTCATGGACGAGCCGTGCTCGGCCCTCGACCCGATCTCGACGCTCGCGATCGAAGATCTCATCGAGGAACTCAAGCAGGAGTACACGATCGTCATCGTGACGCACAATATGCAGCAGGCATCGCGGGTGTCGGACCGCACAGCATTCTTTAACATTGCTGGCACCGGGGCGCCCGGCAAACTCATCGAGTACAACGACACGTCGATCATGTTCTCCAAGCCGAGCGTGCAGGCGACCGAGGACTACGTCTCTGGCAAGTTCGGT
The DNA here is from genome assembly GCA_038328315.1 of Actinomycetales bacterium. Taxonomy (GTDB): domain Bacteria; phylum Actinomycetota; class Actinomycetes; order Actinomycetales; family Microbacteriaceae; genus Rhodoglobus. The sequence goes on along the minus strand of JBBQLW010000100.1, from coordinate 1,654 downwards.
TGACGGCTACTCGCCGCGCTCTCGCAATGCCAGCGCCATTGACGGGAGGGCGAGGGCGAGGCCTTCGAACGTCCAGAACGCGGCCATAGCAGCCCCGTAACTGAGGGTGACCGTCCACTGGTCGTTGGTGCTGAAGGTCACGAACAACACCAGCCCCGCGGTGGCTGCAACCAAGGTGACCGCCGCAAACCAACGGTACGCGTCGACGTAAGCGCGGTCGCGCACCTGGTTCTGGCGTTCGTCGAGGTACTCCTCAGGCAAATCAGCGATCACCCGAACCGACATTCGTAGCGCCCACCACACCACTGCGCCGATCAGCACAAACACGATTCCGGCGAGAGGAATCAGCAGCCACGCCGCGGCGTTCACGACGAGAACGACAATCATCACCGCGACAAGAGCGATTCGACTGCGCCTCGTCCGCAGCCAGTCGAAGCGCGTGTCGCGCATGACACTGTCGACCTGCCGCTCGAGGGATTTGTTGGGTCGGGCGGACATCATCATTGGGTTCCTTTCGCTTGGGTGAATGGGGTGAGCGAGAAGAGTTGCTCCACCGGCACCTCAATGAGCGCTGCGATGCGCAGCGCGAGCGACAGGCTCGGGCTGTATTCGCCGCGTTCGAGATAGCCGATGGTCTGGTAGTGCACGCCGACCTCGTCGGCGAGTTCGTTGCGGCTCAGGCCCTTTGCTGCCCGCCACTCTTCGAGCCGGCTGTACACCGGCTCTTCTGATTTTGGTTTCCTACCCATGTCAGTAGCATAAATGCTATGTAGCAATATTGCAACATTGACCGACCATCGCGCATCCTGTGAATGCGCTGGGATCCCCCAAACTAGGGCCACCCGACCCCACCCTTTCCGGGAGGTGGTCCGAACTTGCTTCTGACGGGCCCGCACTCGGCGAGTCCTGACGGTCCACAAGGCCAATCACATTCACAAGGAGATTTCGATGCGACTTTTGAAGCGCAACACCTACGCTGCCCTCGCCCTCGCGGCCGTGGCCACGTTCGGCCTCGCGGCCTGCGCCCCAGCAGCCGAAGAGCCAGTCACCGAGCCAGCACCAGCAGCGACCGAGGAAATGGAAGACTTCACCGCCAACCTCGTCGGCGCCGGTTGCGCCGGATACGCCGAGCAGGTACCGGACGGTGGCGGATCGATCGACGGTATGGCGGTTAGCCCGGTTGTCACCGCGGCATCCAACAACCCGTTGCTCACCACCCTCACCGCGGCGCTCTCGGGCGGATTGAACCCAGACGTCAACCTCGTCGACACCGTCAACGGCTCAGACTTCACCGTCTTCGCCCCGGTGGACGACGCATTCGCGAAGCTCCCGGCCGAGACCGTTGCTGCTCTGCAGCTCCCGGAGAACGCGGCGCTGCTCACGAGCATCCTGACCTACCACGTCGTTCCGGGCAAGATCCTGCCGGCCGACATCGCTGGCGAGCAGACCACCGTTCAGGGTGGAATCGTCACCGTCGCGGGTAGCGGTGACAACATCACCGTCAACGACGCGACCGTGATCTGTGGCGGCGTTGTTACCTCGAACGCGATCGTGTACCTGATCGACACCGTTCTGAGCCCCCCGGCTGCGTAAGTAGTCCGACAGCTCTAACCCCCAAAGGCTCCGCTCTCCCCGTGAGAGTGGGGCCTTTGGC